>CAYSCA010000401.1:0-1061 GCA_964429465.1 uncultured Rhodospirillaceae bacterium | reverse complement strand
CGGCCCAGGTGTTGATGACGCCGGTCGCGCCGACGACGGTCAGCCAGACGAGCGTCACGATTCCCAGCAGATTGTGGAGATCGAGCCACCGCACCCGCCGGGAGCGCTCGTGGCGGATCTCGCCGAAGGCGAGGCGCCTCATGAAGGGCGTGTAGAGCACGGCGCCGGAGACGATGGCGGCGACGAGAAGCAGCCCCATCAGGCCGAGAAAGAGCTTCCCGGCAAGGCCCGCGAAGAGGTCCACGTGGAGCTTCAGCATCACGCGCATGAAGCCCTCGTCGAGGCGCGGCTGCCCGAGGACATCTCCCGTTCGCGCGTCGACCGCCACGACGCGGAAGTCGTCGGTCGGCGCCGGCGTGGGCGCGAGCGTCACGAACCAATAGTCGGCGCTGTCCTCCGGGGCGATGAGGAACTGAACCACGCGGTCGGGATGCAGCGCCTGCGCGCGCTCCAGCACCAGGTCGAGGCTCGAGCGCGGCGTGCCCTCCGGCATGGCCGGGGCCTCCACTTCGGTGCCCAGCAGATGCCCGATCTCGTGGTGGAAGATGAGGGGCAGCCCCGTCAGGCACAAGAGCAGCATGAACGCCGTACAGACGAGGCTCGTCCACTTGTGCACCCAGGACCAGGCGCGGAACGACATTACAGCCGCACCTCAAGGCCGACGCCGAGCTCGCGCGGATCGACGAGCTGCGCGTTCGCATCGAACAGCAGCACCTCACTGTCCTTGTCGAAGATGTTCGTGACGTAGGCGAACAGGCGGACGTTCCGGCGCTGCCACGAGACCTGCGCGTTCCACAAGGTGTACGCGTCGACCTTCTCGGCCGAACGGTTGTCGTCGTCGGAGTAGTACGAGCCGATGTATTGCCCGTCCACGCCGATCGAGAAGCCGCCGGGCAGGCGCTGGATCATGCCTACGGTGGCCGTGAGCCTGGGCGCGCGCGCGAACTCGTTTCCTTCGAGGTCGATCACCGAAGCGGAGAACTTCCGGATTCTCGTCCTGAGCAAGCCGACGCTGCCGAAGAGCTCCAGGTCCCTCGCCGCGAGCCACTGCACGCCGAGCT
>CAYSCA010000400.1:0-1067 GCA_964429465.1 uncultured Rhodospirillaceae bacterium | reverse complement strand
CGCCTTCAGCGGAACGCCGGCATCCATCAGCGACAGCGAGGTGCCGCAGACGGTGGCCATCGAGGAGGAGCCGTTGGATTCGGTGATCTCCGAAACGACGCGGAGCGTGTAGGGGAAATCCTCCTTGCTGGGCAGCAGCGGACGCACCGCGCGCCAGGCCAGCTTGCCATGGCCGATCTCGCGGCGGCCCGGCGAACCCATGCGGCCGGCCTCACCGACCGAATAGGGCGGGAAGTTGTAATGCAGCATGAAGGCTTCGCGGTATTCGCCTTCCAGCGCGTCGATGATCTGCTCGTCGGTGCCGGTGCCCAGCGTGGTGACGACCAGGGCCTGGGTCTCGCCGCGGGTGAACAGGGCGGCGCCATGGGCGCGCGGCAGCACGCCCACCTCGGCGACGATCGGGCGCACGGTCTTGGTGTCGCGGCCGTCGATGCGCAGGCCGGTATCCAGGATGTTGAAGCGCACGACCTTGGCTTCGAGCTCCTTGAAGGCATCGGCGACGTCGACCGGATTGGCTTCGCCCTCGGCAAACAATGCCTTGGCCTTGGCCTTCACCTCGCCGACCTTGGCATAGCGGGCCTGCTTGACCTTTTCCTGATAGGCGACGCGCAGTTCGGCCTCGATGCCCGAATCCTGCAGCTTCTTCAGCGCGGCTTCGTAGCCCGTGCGCTCGGCCAGCGGCATCGGCTCCTTGGCGGCGCGCTCGGCCAGGCCGATGATCGCCTCGATCACCGGCTGGAAATGCTTGTGGCCGAACATCACGGCGCCCAGCATGACGTCTTCGGGCAGCTGCTGCGCTTCCGATTCCACCATCAGCACGGCATCCTTGGTGCCGGCGACGACGAGATCGAGCTTGGTGTCCGCCATCTGCGACCGCAGCGGGTTGAGCACATACTGGCCGTCGACATAGCCGACGCGGGCGGCGCCGATCGGACCCATGAAGGGAATGCCCGAAATGGTGAGCGCGGCGGAAGCGCCGATCATCGCCACGATATCGGGATCGTTCTCGAGGTCATGCGACAGCACGGTGGCAACCACCTGCGTCTCGTTGCGGAAGCCTTCCGCGA
>CAYSCA010000399.1:0-1068 GCA_964429465.1 uncultured Rhodospirillaceae bacterium | reverse complement strand
ACCAGCACAAGATGCGCACCGGGCGCCTCAACGACCGCGAGTGGAGCCACCTGTCCGAGGCGATGGGCAAGCTCCACGAGGCGCCGATCTATATCGACGAGGGCGGCGCGCTGACCGCGCTCGAGGTGCGGGCGCGGGCGCGGCGCCTGAAGCGCCAGTACTCGAAGCTCGGCCTCATCGTGATCGACTACCTGCAGCTCATGGGCTCGACCACGCAGGGCGAGAACCGCGCCACCGAGATCTCGGAGATCTCGCGCTCGCTCAAGGCCATGGCGAAGGAGCTCGACGTGCCGGTGGTCGCCCTGTCGCAGCTCAACCGCGCGGTGGACCAGCGCCCCGACCGGCGCCCGGTGATGTCGGACCTGCGCGAGTCGGGCGCCATCGAGCAGGACGCCGACGTGATCCTCTTCATCTACCGCGAGGTCGTCTACAAGCCCGACCTTCCGGAGGATCAGCGCGGCATCGCGGAAGTGATCGTCGGCAAGCAGCGAAACGGCCCCATCGGGCCGATCAAGCTCACGTTCCTCGGCGCGCACACGCGCTTCGAGAACTACGCCGATCCGAACGTGTATTAGAACCCTGCCGGGCAGCCTGACGGCTGCCCGGAAGTCCAGAAAAGGCGGGCTTCTATCGCTTTACGGCAGTCCAGCGGCCGGTGGCGCCGGTGTCGTCGCGGAAGCTGCCTTCCATCTTGCCGCCGCTCACGGTGCCGGTGAACTCGCGGCGCATGCCCTTCTCGTCCACGTAGGCGAAGGCGATGTGGAAGCCGCGCAGGCGCGGGGCGCGAAGGCCGGCGCGAAGCTCGCCCAGGGCGATCGTGCCGGCGATCTTCTGGAAGCGCTGCTCGAAGTTGAGGACGCTCTTCAGGCCGTGCGCCTCGAAGTTCCAGCTGCCCTGAACGTTGGCGGGCACGATCCAGAAGTAGGCGTGCCGGCCGTCGCTCGAGGACACCTCGTCGGGCTCCCAGTCGTCCATGGTGAAGGCGTGCGAGACGACGCGCGTGCCCGGGCGCATGGAAAGGATCGTCGGGCGCAGCTTGAGATTCAGTCCGGGCAGCAGGTACATGGT
>CAYSCA010000398.1:0-1075 GCA_964429465.1 uncultured Rhodospirillaceae bacterium | reverse complement strand
CCCTGCTCGATGGCCGTGTAGCAGTTGGCGACCGTCTGGGCCTCGACGCCCTGGGAGGCGTCCACCACCAGCACGGCGCCTTCGCAGGCGGCGAGCGAGCGGCTCACCTCGTAGGAGAAGTCGACGTGCCCGGGCGTGTCGATGAGGTTGAGGAGGTACGTGTTGCCGTCGCGCGCGCGGTACTCGAGCGCCGCCGTCTGCGCCTTGATGGTGATGCCCCGCTCGCGCTCGAGGTCCATCGAGTCGAGCACCTGCGCGGCCATCTCGCGGTCGGCGAGCCCGCCGCACATCTGGATGAACCGGTCGGCGAGCGTCGACTTGCCGTGGTCGATGTGGGCGATGATGGAAAAGTTGCGGATGCGGCTTTGTTCCATATAAACAAAGAGGGTGCCCCCGGCGGCTTCGGGCACCCTCCTGAATGGGCCGCTATTTTATCCCAGCCCCGATTCGCCCGGCCCCGACTTTCGTCCGGTCTCTACCCGCTGCCTTTCAGGCCGGACACGGTGACGAAGGCGGTCGACTCCCCGCGGCGGACCTGGAGCGTGAAGACGGCGCTGCCGTCGAGCTTCTCCAGCAGCCGGTTGAACTGCTCGACCGAGCGCAGCTCCGTGTGCCGGCCCTCGTGCACCATGACGAGCAGCACGTCGCCGCGGCGAAGCTCGACCTTGGCGTCGGGGCGGACGTCGGTCACGACGAGCCCGCCTTCGACGCCGATCCCCTTGCGCTGCTCCGCCGAGAGCTCCGCGACCACGATCCCGAGCCGGTTCGCCGGCGCGTCGGCCTGGGGGCTGGAGCGCGGCTGCACGGCCGACGCGATGCGGTCCTCCTGCAGCTCGCCCACCGTCACCGTCAGCGTGCGTCGGGCGCCCTTGCGCCAGACCTCGACGGGGACCTTGGTGCCGGGCCGCGTCGAGCCGACGATGCGCGGCAGGTCGCTCGAGCTCTCCACCGTCTTGCCGCCGAAGCCGAGGATGATGTCGGTCGCCTGGAGGCCGGCCTTGTCGGCAGGGCTCTGCGGCTCCACCGAGTTGACGAGCGCGCCGCGCGGCCGCTCGAGGCCGAACGAGGTGGCGAG
>CAYSCA010000397.1:0-1082 GCA_964429465.1 uncultured Rhodospirillaceae bacterium | reverse complement strand
AGTTGCTAAGCTGTCTTCATTGATACTTTTAAAGTGGCACTTTGACAAGCGATCCGGTCAAACCGGTCGAGGTTTCACGGATAACCGAATCCAGAGGATAATGCCACAAGTCAGAAGCAGGATCGACAACCACTGACCCAGCGTCAACGCCAGCGTCGTCAGGCCAATCTGAGGGTCGGGTGCCCGGAAAAACTCCAGTCCAAAGCGGATCAAACTGTACAGAATGAGAAACAGGGCGCTGACCTGGCCGCGCCGACGTGTCTTGGGCTCGAGCCACCTGAGCAGAAGCCAGAGGAGGATTCCCTCGCCCATCGCTTCATAGAGTTGCGAAGGGTGCCGTGGCTCCGGGCCAGCTTGAGGAACGACGATGCCCCAGGGGAGATCGGTGGGGCGCCCCCAGAGCTCTCCGTTGATGAGGTTTCCTATGCGGCCCAAGAAGAGTGCGAGCGGAAGCGGCACCACAATCAAATCTGTGAACGTCAATAACGGTGTTTTCTGACGGAGACTCATCAGCCATGCGGCGATGATTCCACCGATGAGGGCCCCGTGAAAACTCATTCCCCCTGTAGAGAGATCGATATACACAATCGGATCGAGCCTTGCTCCGGCCGGAACATAAATCAGAATGTACCCGACTCGTGCGCCAATGATCAGTCCAACCCAGGTGGCAAGGCTCAGATTATAGAACTCGTTGCGACTCAGTCCCTCTTTGGCATCGAGACGGCGAAGGGAGAGAAAGAACACGAGCAGAAAGCTGACCAGATAAAAGATCCAATACCACGGGACAAATTCCCTGAACAAATTGACTGGCGTCGTTGAAACTTGTGCGAGGATGCCATTCCAATCCAACATACCCTCATTGAAAACTCCGATGACTGGATTGTCACTGAGAAACCGGGGTTTTTCATGTGCAATATTTTATGAACTGCGATAGGCTCGAGCTCATGCTGAAAAATTTAAAGCCACAAAGTGTGTGGAGTGCGTCTGGGCAACTCCTGGTCGAAACTCTTAAGAATCGGATCGTGATCATTGACGGTGCCATGGGCACGATGCTTCAGCGCCACCGTTTGCTAGAAGCAGAT
>CAYSCA010000396.1:0-1095 GCA_964429465.1 uncultured Rhodospirillaceae bacterium | reverse complement strand
CCGGACGAAGCGGCCGATCGTCGTTCCCGCGAAAGCGGGAACCCGGTTGCCTAGTTGTGAAGCATCAAGAGGTTGTTTCGGGACCGAGCCAGGCGACTGACGGGCGTTAAGCCTTTAATGCCCTGATGGGGACGATGCCAGTTGTAGTGATGGGTCCAGCGCTCGAGCATGGCGGTGCGCTCCGAAGAGTGGTTGTAAGGGATGCCGTAGGCCCATTCGCGAAGCGCCGATTGGATGAAGCGCTCGGCCTTGCCGTTGGTCTGGGGCCTGTAGGGCTTGGTGAAGCTGTGCTTAAGCCCGAGATCGCGGCAAGCGCCGCCAAAGTCCTTGGAGCGGAATGCCGCTCCGTTGTCGGTCAGGACGCGCTTCGGATGGACTCCGAGGGAGCGGAAATAGCCCACGGTGTTTTGAAGAAACTGGACGGCGCTCGCCTTGGCCTCGTCGGGGTACATGTCGGTGAAACCGATGCGGGCGTGGTCGTCTATGGCCACGAACAGGAACTCCCAGCCGGCCCCCTCAACGCGATCGCGGCGGTTGCCGGTGATGCGGTGGCTCATGCGCTCGATGCGCCCGAGCTTCTTGGTGTCCAGATGGATGAGATCGCCGGGTCGCTCATGCTCGTAGCGCACGGCCGGCTCGGAGGGCTCCAGGTCGCTCAATCGCGACAGGCCGGCGCGCTTCAGCACACGACCTACGGTGCTTTTGGATACACCGACCGCATGGGCGATGCGTTCCTGGGTCAGGCGCCGGCGGCGCAGCTCGACGATCGTCAAGGCCTTGGCAGGGGCGATCCTATTCGGACTGAGCGCGGGTCGCGAGGACCGGTCGCGCAATCCCGCTTCGCCCTCGGCCAGGTATCGGCCCAGCCACTTGCGTGCGGTCGGTTCAGACACCCCGTGCACGGCTGCCGCCGCGCACGGGGTAAAACCCTTATGAAGCATGTCCTGAACCATTTCCAGTCGACGCGCGAGGGTGAGTCGGGCATTCTTGTGAATGTTCATTCGGCTGAGCTCCCTGAGAGTTGGTTTTGGTTCGCACCTACCAGTCTCTCAGACTCAGTCCGAATGAACAGAAACAACCTATTGGACCATCACA
>CAYSCA010000395.1:0-1102 GCA_964429465.1 uncultured Rhodospirillaceae bacterium | reverse complement strand
TAGAGCACTGTCCTGCGGTGCTGAATCGGAATTTGTGACGATGCTGGGTCAGGGCTGAATCGAATTTGAATCGCGGTGATTTTGGGATTCCCAAAGGAGTGTCGAATCAGATTCACCATTGCTGCTGGAGGAGGTCAGCAGCCATGGCACGAGCCTATTCTTTGGATTTGCGCGAGCGTGTGGTCGCCTGTGTTGCGGCCGGTGAGACCTGCCGGGCGGTAGCCGCCCGCTTTGATGTCAGTGTTGCCAGTGTGGTGAAGTGGTCGCAGCGCTTCCGGGCGACCGGCAGTCCGGCGGCCAAGCGGATGGGCAACACCCGTCCATTGCTGCTGCTGGCGCAGCGGGACTGGGTGCTGGGGCGGCTGGCCGAGAAGCCGGACATCACCTTGCACGAGCTGTTGGGCGATCTGCGGGCAGCAGGCAAGCGGGGCAGCTACGGGGCTTTGTGGCGGTTTCTCAGGGCGGAAGGCATCCGTTTCAAAAAAAAGCCTGCGAGCCAGCGAGCAAGAGCGGCCTGACGTCGCCCGGCGCCGGGAGCGCTGGCGCCGGCACCAGGACAGGATCGATCCGACCCGGCTGGTCTTCATCGACGAGACCTGGGTCAAGACCAACATGACCCGCAGCCATGGCCGCTGTGCCAGGGGCGTGCGCCTGGTCGGCCGTGTCCCCCATGGCCACTGGCGCACCATGACCTTCCTGGCCGCCCTGCGCTCAGACCGGATCGATGCCCCTTATGTCTTCGACGGGCCGATCAACGGCGAGCGCTTCCGGGCCTATGTCGAGCAATGCCTGGTGCCGACGCTCAAGCCCGGCGACATCGTCGTCCTCGACAATCTCGGCAGCCATAAAAGCGCCGCGGTGCGCAAGGCCATCCGCGCCGCCGGCGCCAAGCTCTTCTTCCTGCCGCCCTACAGCCCCGACCTCAACCCCATCGAGCAGGTCTTCTCAAAGCTGAAATCCCTGCTCCGAAAAGCGGGCGAACGAAGCGTCGAGGCAACATGGCGGCGCGTCGGAAGCCTGCTGGAGCGCTTCCCACCAGCCGAATGCGCCAACTACCTCAGGAATGCTGGCTATGCTTCAATCTAATGGGACAAGAGTCTAG
>CAYSCA010000394.1:0-1105 GCA_964429465.1 uncultured Rhodospirillaceae bacterium | reverse complement strand
AGGAGTCCATCGGATATCTGAATTTTGATTCCAGTGGATACAGCGCCACCTTTATAAGCGTCCTGCCACCTATGACCAGCTATTCTGTTTATATGACAGCCTCATTCAGAATTCCCCTGGAGGATTGTAGTGTTTCGGCTGCGGATCCCAAGCTCATGGCGTGCCACCTCTCTGAATTAAATATCGACATCCAGTCACAGCCCAATTCGAGCCCCGAAATTAAAGAAAGAGTGGCGTTGAAACATGTTGTGGTTCAAACCCGTAAAGTGACGGAAGTCTCAGCCCTTGGCGATGAAGTGTCAGGATATGAGCTTGTCATCACCGGGACTGACGAAGGCAGACCGCTCGTTTACACACAGAGGTTTTACAATGAAACCGATGGGCTCCACAGCCCGCGTTGTTTTCTCAAGTAGTTTGGCGAGCGCGCGACCAGACAATCGGCCATGAAAAAGAATTCCGAGGGATCTTTAATGATGACTATTCGGAAGAATTGTCGGCGGAGAAGGGCGAGTATTCAGGTTCGGTGTCCGGCGCGCCTCTTGGTGGCGCATCGGCATCGAATCGATCTTTTTCAAAACATCACCAAGCACCGGTGCGGACTCGCTGCGCATCTTCACGCCGCCGTCCAGGCCTATCAGTTGAAAAAACGGAATCTCGGAGCGCCCTTGCCAAATCAGGATTTCGACACGGCGTTGGCGAAGTTCTTCCAGTTGGTACGAAAGTGCTTCCAGAAATCGTCTCGAGCGAGCCGAGTCTTCTGTATTGGGATTGAGTAAGATCACCCGGTTTTTCCACTGGTACTTCTTAAGCTCTCGCTGTGAACTGACTGCACTGGGTTGTATCATCTCCTTGTCTTCTCCGATCTTTCTCTGCAATTTCTCGGCAGATCACATTTTCAGAACTGGTCTGGTCACTGGCGGCTGGCGAACAACAAGCGCCTCTGCTCAAGGCCCGTGTTGAGTCGCAAGACATTCGTTAAACGGGAAAGATATACGACGGAGAACCCGTCAGTTCACTTCGGAGCTATGAAAATATTATGCAGTTACCACAACGTTCTGAGTCAAAGACCTAAAAGCCGAGCTGCTTCTGCAGGTCCTTGAGAACC
>CAYSCA010000393.1:0-1111 GCA_964429465.1 uncultured Rhodospirillaceae bacterium | reverse complement strand
GGGAGCGAAACCGCCCATGCCTTCCGCGACATCGAATTCGAGCAGAAGATCCTCGAGCTCACCCGCGTCAATGGCATCGGCGCGCAGTTCGGCGGCAAGTATTTCTGCCACGATGTGCGCGTCATCCGCCTGCCGCGCCACGGCGCCTCCGTGCCGATCGGCATCGCAGTCTCGTGCTCGGCCGACCGCCAGGCTTTGGGCAAGATCACCCGCGACGGCATTTTCCTCGAGCAGCTGGAGACCAATCCGGCGCAGTATCTGCCCGAGCATGAGGACAAGCTGTCGGCCGAAGTGGTGAAGGTCGACCTCAACCAGCCGATGAGCGAAATCCGCAAGCTGCTGTCGCAGTACCCGGTGAAGACGCGGCTGTCGCTGAGCGGCACGCTCATCGTCGCACGCGACCTCGCGCACCAGAAATTCGCCGAGCGCATCGAGAAGGGGCAGGGCCTGCCCGATTACGTGAAGAACCACCCGATCTATTATGCCGGCCCGGCCAAGACGCCGGACGGCATGGCCTCGGGCTCCTTCGGTCCCACCACGGCCGGCCGCATGGACTCTTACGTCGGCCTGCTGATGGAAAACGGCGGCGGCTTCATCAGCCTCGCCAAGGGCAACCGCTCGAAGCAGGTCACCGAGGCCTGCAGGAAATACGGCGGCTTCTATCTCGGCTCGATCGGCGGCCCGGCCGCCATCCTGGCCAAGAACAACATCAGGAAGGTCGAGCAGCACGAATATCCCGAACTCGGGATGGAAGCGGTGTGGAAGATCGAGGTGGAGGATTTCCCCGCCTTCATCATCGTCGACGACAAGGGCAACGACTTCTTCGCCAACCTGAGTTGAGCGAAGCCCTCACCCCGACCCTCTCCCGCAAGCGGGAGAGGGAGTGCGGGGCCGATGCGATACCCTCGCCCGCGTCAGCGGGAGAGGGCCAGCCGAAGGCTGGGAGGGTGAGGGTTGTGCGAAGCCGCGGGCCAATTGCGCCCATCGGAGCCAGTTAGCGAACTGGCTTGATCCTCACAGCCCCAGATAGGCCTGCCGGACGCGGTCGTCGTGCAGCAGCTCCTCGCCGCTGCCCTGCATGACGATGCGGCCGTTCTCCAGCACATAGGCG
>CAYSCA010000392.1:0-1141 GCA_964429465.1 uncultured Rhodospirillaceae bacterium | reverse complement strand
CGCCGCGTTGAAGGCCATGTTGGTGACCAGCGCCGTCTTGCCCATCGAGGGGCGGCCGGCGAGGATCACCAGGTCGGAGGGATGCATGCCGCCCAGCATGCGGTCGAGATCCTTCAGGCCGGTGGTGACGCCGCTGAGGCCGCCCTTCTTGTGGGCGGCGTCGATCATCTCGATCGACTGCTTGAGCGAATCCTTGAACGAGACGAAGCCGCCTTCCGAGCGGCCCTCATCGGCCAGCTTGAACAGGCGCTGCTCGGCTTCCTCGACCTGTTCTGTGGCGGGCTCCTCAACCTTCGGGTCATAGGCGCGGTTGACCATGTCCTCGCCGATGCCGATCAGATCGCGCCGCAGCGCCAGGTCGAAGATCACCCTGGCATAGTCTTCCGCGTTGATGACGGTGGTGGCGGCGGCCGCAAGGCGCGCGAGATAGGCGGGGCCCCCCACCTTGGCCAGCACGTCGTCGCGTTCGAAATAGGCCTTCAGCGTAACCGGGTTGGCGATTTCGCCGCGCTCGATCAGCGTCAGCGTCGCGTCATAGATGCGGCGATGCGCCTCATGGAAGAAATGCTCCGGGCGCAGGAAGCCCGAGACTTTCATCGCCGCTTCGTTGTTGATCAGGATGGCGCCCAGCAATTCCTGCTCGGCGTCGAGATTGTGCGGCTGGATGCGGAATGTGGGTTCGTTGTTGCCCAGATTGGCGGTGGCCTGGTCGTTGGCGGTCGGGGCCGAAGGGGGAAACGATGACACCACAGCCATGGGCGCGCACTCTCGGGCTAGATTTCTTCTTCAGTTTCGTGACTGCCCGATGACGAATTTTCGACGCCGCCCTGCAGTGGGGAGGCATTAACGGCGATGCCGCGAGATCGGGCGAGTCAAATCGACAACTATCCACCACATTCGCGCAGGGGATAAGTCGAGTCGTCGTTTCAGTAGCTTAGCACAGCTAATCCACAGGGCCGAAGGCCTGCCGGGCAATCCGGCGCGCAGGAAAGAAAAAGGCCCGCATCGCTGCGGGCCTTCTGCAATCGGCAGGCGAATGCGATCAGGCCTGTTCGGCCTCGCCCTCGGCCGCTTCGGCGGCCTCTTCGCCCTCGAGGGCGACGCCTTCGTCCAGCAGGCTCTCGGCCGCCACCTGCTTCTC
>CAYSCA010000391.1:0-1151 GCA_964429465.1 uncultured Rhodospirillaceae bacterium | reverse complement strand
GCCCAGCGCGTGCGCACGCTGATCAAGAAGGATTTCGAGCAGGCCTTCCAGACGGTCGATGCGATCCTGACGCCGACCGCGCCGAATGCGGCTTTCCCCGTGGGGCGCAAGAACGACGATCCGGTCGCGATGTACCTGAACGACGTGTTCACCGTGCCGATCAACCTCGCCGGGCTGCCGGGCATCTCGGTACCGGCCGGCCTGAACGGCGAGGGGCTGCCGCTCGGCCTGCAGGTGATCGGCCGCGCCTTCGACGAGGCGACCGTGCTGCGCGTCGGCCGCAGCCTCGAGAAGGCGGCGGATTTCACCGCACGCCCGGATGCGTGGTGGAGGCAGTAAGATGAGTGCCGCGAACGAAAAGAACTACATCCAGGGCGCCACCGGCCCGTGGGAGATCGTGATCGGCATGGAGGTCCATGCCCAGGTTTCGTCGAAGTCCAAGCTGTTCTCCGGCGCCGCGACCGAGTTCGGCGCCGAGCCGAACCACCAGGTCAGCCTGGTCGATGCGGCGATGCCCGGCATGCTGCCGGTGATCAATGCCTTCTGCGTCGAGCAGGCGGTGCGCACCGGCCTCGGGCTGAAGGCGCAGATCAACCTGCATTCGGTGTTCGACCGCAAGAACTACTTCTACGCCGACCTGCCGCAGGGCTACCAGATCAGCCAGTACAAGCAGCCGGTGGTGGGCGAGGGCAAGCTGCTGCTCGACATGCCGGACGGCAGCACCCGCGAGATCGGCATCACGCGCCTGCATCTGGAGCAGGATGCGGGCAAGAGCCTGCATGACCAGAGCCCGCGCGAAAGCTTCATCGACCTGAACCGCTCCGGCGTCGCGCTGATGGAGATCGTCTCCGAGCCCGACATGCGCAACTCGGAAGAGGCGGGCCTGTATCTCAAGAAGCTGCGCACCATCCTGCGCTATCTCGGCACCTGCGACGGCAACATGGAGGAAGGCTCCATGCGCTGCGACGTCAACGTCTCGGTGCGCCGTCCGGGCGGACCCTTCGGCACCCGCACCGAGACGAAGAACGTCAACTCGATCCGCTACGTGCAGATGGCGATCGAGTACGAGACGCGGCGCCAGATCGAGGTGCTGGAGGGCGGCGGCGCGATCGACCAGGAGACGCGGCTGTGGGATACGGTCAAGTTCGTGA
>CAYSCA010000390.1:0-1189 GCA_964429465.1 uncultured Rhodospirillaceae bacterium | reverse complement strand
GGCGCTACGCATATCCCGAAGCGCTGGGACGAGAAGGGCAAGCCCTACAAGGCCGATGCCGACGATGCGGCCTATGCAACCTTCGAACTGGAAGGCGGCGTCATCGCCCAGATCAATTCCTCCTGGGTCACCCGCGTGCGCCGCGACGATCTCGTCACCTTCCATGTCGACGGCACCTTGGGATCGGCGGTGGCCGGCCTGCATAAATGCTTCATCCAGCCGCGCCAGGCGACCCCGAAGCCGGTCTGGAATCCCGACCTGCCGCAGAGCATCAACTTCTTCGAGACCTGGCAGGAAGTGCCGGAGAACAAGGTCTATCCGAACGGATTCCGCGCCCAGTGGGAGATGTTCATCCGCCATCTCGTCGACAACGAGCCGTTCAAGTGGACCCTGCTGGAAGGCGCCAAGGGCGTGCAGCTGGCCGAAGCCGGCCTGAAGAGCTGGAAGGAGCGCCGCTGGATCGACCTGCCGGAATTGAAGGCGTGAGGCCATGACGATTCTCAACCTCCCCGTCTCTGCCGGCAAGCTGGCGCCGTATACGCTGAAGACCGCGAAGGGCTTCCAGGGCGCCAAGCCGCCGTTCAGCCGCATTGCCTTCGCCGCCGCCCATGTGGTCGCCGATCCGCTGGCCGACAACGATCCCTGGCTCAGCCCCGCCATCGACTGGGAGCGTACGATCGCCTTCCGCCGCCATCTCTGGTCGCTGGGCTTCGGCGTTGCGGAAGCCATGGACACCGCCCAGCGCGGCATGGGGCTGGACTGGAAGGATGCGCTCGAACTCGTACGCCGCTCGCTGGATGCGGCGAAAGACGTGCCGGGCGCGGTGATCGCCTCGGGTGCGGGCACCGATCATCTGATGCCGGGACCGGATGTCACTATCGACAAGGTGATCGCGGCTTACGAGGAGCAGTGCGGTGCCATCGAGAAGCTGGGCGGCCGCATCATCCTGATGGCGAGCCGCGCGCTGGCCGCCTGTGCAAAATCGCCGGACGATTACGCGAAGGTTTACGGGCGCATCCTGAGCCAGGTGAAGCAGCCGGTGATCCTGCACTGGCTGGGCGAGATGTTCGATCCCGCGCTCCAGGGCTACTGGGGCAATGGCGACCACATGAAGGCGATGGAGACCTGCCTCGACGTGATGGCCGCCAATGCCGCGAAAGTGGACGGGATCAAGATTTCGCTGCTCGAC
>CAYSCA010000389.1:0-1229 GCA_964429465.1 uncultured Rhodospirillaceae bacterium | reverse complement strand
ATCGCCGATGGCTCGAACCGGCCGTATCGCTGCCGCATCCGCGCTCCGGGCTTCGCCCACCTGCAGGCCACCGATTTCATGTCGAAGGGCTACATGCTGGCCGATGCGGTCTCGATCGTCGGCAACATGGATATTGTGTTCGGAGAGATCGACCGATGAGCGGCGTCCATATCGCACCGCCCGAGCAGCAGCCGGCGAGCTTTGCCTTCACGCCGGAAAACCTGGAGATTGCGAAGCAGCATATCGCGAAATATCCGGCCGGCCGGCAGCAGAGCGCGGTGATGCCGCTGCTCGACCTGGCGCAGCGCCAGCATGACAACTGGGTGCCGCAGGCCGCTATCCGCTACATCGCCGAGATGCTCGGCATGCCGGTGATCCGCGTGCTCGAGGTCGCCAGCTTCTACACGATGTACAACCTCGCTCCGGTGGGGAAGCACTTCATCCAGGTCTGCACGACGACGCCCTGCTGGCTGCGCGGTTCCGACAAGGTGCTGGCCGCCTGCAGGAAGCATCTCGGCATCGGCCCGGGCGAGACCACGCCGGACGGCCAGTTCACCGTCATCGAAGTCGAATGCCTGGGCGCCTGCGTGAATGCGCCGATGCTCCAGTACGGCGACGACTTCTATGAAGACCTCGACAGCGAGAGCACCGAGAAATTCCTGGAGGCGCTGAAGCGCGGCGAGCGGCTGAAGCCGGGCCCGCAGAGCGGCCGTCTCTCGTCGGAGCCCGCGGGCGGGCCGACCACCCTCACCACATTCAATCCGCCTGCCGGCGGCAGCGACGATTGAGGCGATCCCGATGCTGCAGGACAAGGACCGCATCTTCACCAACCTCTACGGCCAGCAGTCGTGGCGGCTCGAGGCTGCCCGCAAGCGCGGCGACTGGGACAATACCAAGGCCATTCTCGAAAAGGGGCCGGACTGGATCATCGAGGAGATGAAGAAATCTGGCCTGCGCGGCCGCGGTGGCGCCGGCTTCCCGACCGGCCTGAAATGGTCGTTCATGCCCAAGCAGTCCGACGGACGCCCGAGCTATCTCGTCGTCAATGCCGATGAGGGCGAGCCCGGCACCTGCAAGGACCGCGACATGATGCGGCACGATCCGCACAAGCTGGTCGAGGGCTGCCTGGTCGCCGGCTTCGCCATGCGCGCGGTCGCCGCCTACATCTATATTCGCGGCGAGTTCTACCGCGAGGCCGAGAACCTGCAGGGCGCGATCGACGAGGCCTA
>CAYSCA010000388.1:0-1303 GCA_964429465.1 uncultured Rhodospirillaceae bacterium | reverse complement strand
CAGTCCAACGATCGCCGGCTGCACGCCGATCTTCGATCCCCACATCAGGCCGGCTACCAGCGCGACCAGGCCGGCAATCGCCCAGACGATCACCCAGATGACGTTCAGCGGGATGCCGACCGACTGCGCCGCCTGATGGTCGTCGGCCACCGCGCGAAGCGCGCGGCCGATCCGGGTCTTCTGGAAGACCACCAGAACGGCCAGCAGCGTGCCGGCCACCAGGGCCGCGTAAAGATCGAAGGACTGGATCAGGATATCGCCATCCATGAGAAGGATCGGGTCGGTCGGGATGCCGATATCCAGCTGCTTGACGTTGCTGCCCCAGATGGTCTGCCCGAAACCGTCGAGGAAGAACGACACGCCGATCGTCGCCATGAACAGGATGATGCCCTCCTGGTTGACCAGATACCGCAGCACCAGCCGCTCGATGACGCCGGCCAGCAGGATCATCACGCCGATGGTCAGGATCAGCGACAGCCACAGCGGCAGGCCCAGTTCAAGGAAGCCGACCACGAAAAGCCCGGCGAACAGCACCATGGCGCCCTGCGCGAAGTTGAACACGCCCGAGGCCTTGAAGATCAGCACGAAGCCGAGCGCCACCAGGGAATACATCACTCCGGCCATCAGGCCGCCGATCAGAACTTCCAGGAAGAATGCCATCGCCAGCTTCCCCGCCTAATGCTGTACGCCGAGATAGGCGTCGATCACCGCCTGGTTACTCTTGATCTCTTCCGGCGCGCCGTCGCCGATCTTGCGGCCGTAATCGAGCACCACGACGCGATCGGAAATGTCCATCACCACGCCCATGTCATGCTCGATCAGGCAGATCGTGGTGCCGAATTCATCGTTCACATCGAGGATGAAACGGCACATATCCTGCTTTTCTTCCAGATTCATGCCCGCCATCGGCTCGTCGAGCAGCAGCAGCGACGGCTCGGCCGCCAGCGCGCGACCAAGCTCCACCCGCTTCTGCAGGCCATAGGGCAGACGGCCGACCGGCACCTTGCGGATCGCCTCGATCTCCAGGAAATCGATGATGCGCTCGCAGAATTCGCGATGCGCGATCTGCTCCTTCTCGGCCGGGCCCTTGTAGATGGCCGAGGACAATAGGCCGCTTTTCATCTTCAGCAGGCGCCCGGTCATGATGTTGTCGAGCGTCGACATCCCCTTGAACAGCGCGATGTTCTGGAAGGTGCGCGCGATCCCCTGGCTGGCGGCGGCATGCGGCCGCATCTGCTTGCGGGTCTCGCCCCGGTAGGTGATCGTGCCCTGCTGCGGGTGGTAGAAGCCGTTGATGCAGTTC
>CAYSCA010000387.1:0-1350 GCA_964429465.1 uncultured Rhodospirillaceae bacterium | reverse complement strand
AGGCGTAACAGCCGCACAGACGGCACTGTTAGGTTTGCTGAGGATAGAGGATAGAGGATAGAGGATAGAGGAGAGACGGGGATGCTCAACACCGCAGACACAGCGACAGTCACGATCCGCGTGCGCGGCATCGACCTGATGGCACTCAAGAAGCTGTCTCTGGTCAGTCACGCACTCGCGTCGAAGCTAGATTACCGAGCAAGTGAAGAACAGAAGGCGCTCGCTTCGACGCTCGACGATATGATCCGCCAGATTGAGCTGGCCCTCGCTGGCGCATAGTCAAGGAAACCCCCAGTTTCTCGGGCGTGGCTGCAGCTCGCCCGCGACTTCTACAGCGACGCACTCCCGACAGGCTGTAGTCGTAGATTCTCGGAGCGTGACACTAGAGCCGGCAGCGTGGAGTAAGATCTGGGGCTGCTTGGTAGATCGGTGTGGGGACGCGAAACGTCGTATTAGGCAGAGGTCGCGGGTTCAATCCCCGCTCGCCGCGAGGCGATAGCTCAGAGGTAGTAGAGCGCTGCCGAAGTGACGCCCACTTAATTCTTCAAGGAAGGCCGAGAAGTGGAAACAGCCACGGCAATAGGCGACGACGACCTATCGTTTCTGCTTTCGCTTGTCGCGCGCGAACGAGCAGCGCGCGTCTCGCCCGCGTGGAAGACTAACATGGAGGCGGCGATAGATGAGCACGGCGAGGCGTGCGATGCTGTCTGGAATGAGCTGTATCGGCTGCTTGATGAGAGGCAAAGCATCGGCCCGCCGGTCGGCGCCGCCAAGCGAACTCGGCCGGAGCTTATCAAACGCGATTTGAAGCGCGACATGAAGAAGGCGCTTCGCGAGGCACTAACTGCCTCCATCAACCAGATAGTGGATGATCTCTGAAAGGCCGGAACCATGACCACTGACCAATCAGACATAGTGGAGAGGCTGCGCGGTGCAGCCCAAGGCTGGCGTCAGGAAGACGCCCTGGAATATCGGGTCGGAGAGGAGGAAGCTCGGCTTAACGACGAAGCAGCCGCAGAGATCACCCGCCTACGAGCAGCACTGGCAGCAGAGCGTGAGGCTGCGCTAGGGTGGCAGAGTACGAAAGCCAGTGGTTCAACAAACCCGGAAAACTCGCAGCAGAGCGCATCGCAGCAGCTATAAGGGGAATGGAGTGATGGTGGAATATGCAGCCTGGACGTTCGTTGTTGGCGCGATCGTCGGCTACACGGTAGCCTGTTTGGATTGCCGCCGGTATATGCGCCCGTTTCTCAGAGAGGCACAACGCAGGCTCGATTCGCAGCGGAAGTTGCCACGCTAGACCACCAGCACCACACCTGCCAGTGCTCCGCAGAGGGAGAGAGATGATCG
>CAYSCA010000386.1:0-1350 GCA_964429465.1 uncultured Rhodospirillaceae bacterium | reverse complement strand
GTCGCCGTGTCGCCGTTTTCGTTCGTGATGATCATCGAACCGTCGGGAAGCCTCTGCAGGCTTTTGATCGGGGAGCAGTCGTATCCATTGCAGCAACTTCTAGGATACCAGCTATGGGCCTTCGCAGGCGGCGCGCAAAATGACGAAATCCCCGCCAATGGCAATGACATAACCGCAACACCTAACGCGAATTTGCCAGTTCTCAGCATAATTGGTCCATCTCCGGTTTGGTTTCAGGGACGCGGAACAGTTCCAACCCGTAACAATTTGTTACGGTTTCGTAGAAGCCCCTCAGAAGCCCGCTGAGGCCGATCTAATTGCTTCCCCTGTCTTCCCCCGCTAAAGCCTCGAAAGCCGCCTCAGCGCGTCTCTGAGCCGCATTACGGCCCATTCCATTTGATCGCCGCCCTGAGAGAATCACCTGCTCCTCCCAATATTTGGCTTCTGCTTTCCATTTGGCGGCGGTTGCCCGCCACTTGTCACGATCACGGCGAACGGAGTCGAATATTTCTCTGGAGACGGTATCTGCCATGTCATTCACTCACCTTCGGCGGCCGGCACGGAGTTGCGGTGACTTCGCAACGGTGAAACGTATTGCCGGCCACCGATCCAATGCTCGACCTGCCACACGAGTAGGTGACGTTATCGGCGTGGGCGATATCCATGAATTGCTCACCCAGCTTCCACCTCACCGCCTGCATCCAGGCTTTGTTGGCCTCGTCCTTTGCCCCGGCCACAGTGGCGAACTGATCACCTTCACGGGTCAGCGAAGATGCACACCTTCCAGGGGAGACAACGGTTCTCGTGACCGTCCGGTAGATGACCTTCGTCTTCGGCCTGTACCGCTTCACCGGCTTGTAATGGGGCCTTGCCGTTGGCCTAGAGTTGTACTGGTTCAAAGGCCAGTCACCTGCTTTTGCCGGGGTAGAGGTTTGGCAACCGGCAATCCCAATGGCGATGAGGATGGTGAGGATTGGTTTCATTCTGCTGCCTCGATCATCGCCGAAGCCCGCTCTGACTGCACCCTGAACCGAATTCGCAGCTTATGCCCATCGCGGATCGTTCTCTCCAAGGCATCACCCAATTGCTTCGTGTCAACCACTGGCTTGTCGAAATGAATCCCGAGGAACACGAGTAAATCCAAAGCATCTAGGCTCATCTCGATCAGGTCGCTCTTGGTGGCGCATCTATCGAAATTGTCCCGCAGCAACCGTTGCCAGTCGGCAATGCGCTCATCGAGATCAACCGGGATATTCGTCCCGAGCGTGACCGTCCCGTGCTTCCGCACCCTCTGCTTTCTGGCGTTGTAATTTAGGTCCATCAGAAAGGCACCTCGTCTTCGAGAGGGTT
>CAYSCA010000385.1:0-1396 GCA_964429465.1 uncultured Rhodospirillaceae bacterium | reverse complement strand
CATCGGCCAGGAACCAGTCGCGGTGGCTCGCCGTCCAGGCGCGCAGCACGATGCTCTGCATGTCGGATGCTGCCTCTGGCACTCCGGCGCTGCGCTCTCTCGCCGCGGTATATTCGGCGTCGGGCAGGTTGGCGCCGAAGAAGGCCATCAGCAGCTTCACGTAGGTGCGGCCGATCAACTCCAGGTCGGGCAGCAGCGGGCTTCCATATTCCACCCGGCATCCCGCCTGCTCCAGCCTTGCCGCCAGCTGCTCCAGCGCCCGGCGCACCGCGCTGCCGGTCGGCACCAGCGGGTGATCGGCGACCACCAGCACGCGGTAGTCCTTCAGCGCACCATGGCGCGGCGCCGGCAATTGCAGCGTATAGGCCGTGGCCTCCGCATCGTCGGGCCCGGCCAGCACGTCCAGCGCCAGCATCAGGTCGGCGGCCGAACGTGCCATCGGGCCGGCGACCGGAAGATCGAAACGCGGCGCGATGCTGAGATCGGGCACACCGGGCGGCGCATGGCCGCGCAGCGGCAGGATGTTGAGGCTCGGCTTATGCGCATAAACGCCGCAAAAATGCGCCGGGATGCGCAGGCTGCCGCCGATATCGGAGCCGAGCTCGAGCGGCACGAAACCGGCCGCGAGGGCAGCGGCCGAACCGCCCGAGGAGCCGCCCGGCGTGCGCTCGGGATTCCACGGGTTGTTCGAAGTGCCGTAGACGGCATTGGTCGACTGCCAGTCGGCCAGAAGGGTGGAGACATTGGTCTTGCCCAGCAGCACCGCGCCGGCGGATTTCAGCCGCGAGACCAGCACGGCATCCCGCATCACCGGAAGCTTCTGCGTGCCCGGCAGGCCCCAGGTCGTGGGTAACCCGGCGATGTTGAAGGATTCCTTCACGCTCATCGGCAGGCCGAGCAGCGCGCCGGACTCGCCCCGACCCAGCGCCGCATCGGCCGCCTTTGCCGCATCCCGCGCGCGCTCGAAATCGCGCACCGGCATGGCATTCAGCCGCTTGTCTTCCGCCTCGATGCAGGCGATCGCCTGGTCGGTCAGCTCGACAGCCGAAACCTTGCGGGCGCGCAGAGCAGCGGCGAGTTCGGTGGCGGTGCGGAATTCCATTTGCCTCTCCTCTATTGTCATGGCCGGACCTGTTCCGGCCATCCACGTCTTTCCTGTACCGCAGAAAAACTCGTGGATGCCCGGGTCAAGCCCGGGCATGACAGCATTATTTAAGCGTCGTCACTTCAGCGGCAGGCAGATATCCGTCAGCAGCTCGGTCGGGCCGACTTCGCGCGGGTTGTTGAGATACTCCTCAAAGACCGGCGCATCGGCAGCCTCGCGGCCCGACTGTACCAGCCATTCGCCATAGAGCCAGTCATAGGCCGGCTTCATGTCGGAATACGGCCCCTTGTG
>CAYSCA010000384.1:0-1409 GCA_964429465.1 uncultured Rhodospirillaceae bacterium | reverse complement strand
GCCAGCGCGAAAGCCGCGGCGGCAAAGGTCAGCAGGGTGGGCAGATCCATCATGGCGGCACCATAACGCTAATGGCGAGGCTCGGAACAGCGACGAACCGTATCATATTTCGTCACGGGCAGATCATGGCGTGAAATCTGATAACGACGGCAACCGTCGCCGTCATCCGACCGCAGGATGACAAGGCCGTGGTGCATCCCGCTCTGCCATGACACGTAGACCTCGGCGTCCTGCGCTGCGGCTATAGCGCGCTCGACCGCCTCGGCCGCAGCCGGCGCAATAAAGGACGGCAAGGCCGTGTTCGCCCCCTTACCTGCCGGTTTCGGCAGGGGAGAGTTGGTCTTGGATGCCCTCGGCTCACTTGTCAGGGGAGCCGGTTCGCTTCGTTGCACGACCGGAGCGACTTCGGCCGTCATGATCGCATTCCACGCTACATACAGAACAGCCACTGCTACAGCGATCTTTAGCGGTCGAGGCAGCCGCGAGGCAGGCCGCTTGAAGCGCTGGAAGCCGCGTCCTGCACGCATCGGGAACGGAGCCGTGCGTTGGAAAGGCCGTGCAGTGACAGGCGCCCAATTTTGACGGCTCGACCAAGCAGCGGCTGGCGCTGGAGGCGGCAGAGTTCCACCATCAGTTTTGATCACCATCGCGTCCAGGCTGTCGATGATCGCCTGAATGCGTTCGGGAGAAATATACCTGCCCTTGCTGGCTGCCACGATCTGTTGCAGGCGCCAGGGCAGGGCCGCAATGTCCTCCGCGAATGCGTAATGGACAAAGTCGCGGTCGAAATTCTGCCCGCCTGTCACATGCCTGGGGGTATGCGGAAAAATAATAGAAGTCATGTTCCCGGAAGCCGAAGTCGCGCGGAGAGCATTCCGCGATCTGCCTGATCGTCGCCTCCAGCGCTCTCTTGGCATTCCATAGCTGCGTTGGGTCCACTCGCCTTTGGATCGGCTCGCCCGACCGCGTGGAATGTGCCCAGGTGACGCCTGGTGCTGCGCGCTGATCCACAACCACTACGCCGCCCTTGACCTCGCAGTAAAAGATGCGGTTCAGGCGTATCAGCACGAAATCGATCTCGCGATCCCGCCCGCTCCCGCTATTTTCCCGGGCCGAATAGAAAACATGCCAGCTGTTATCGAGGCGCTGGAAGCTTTCCCAGACGGCGCACTCGGCGTCGCGCCATTTTTCGGCAAGGAAGTCCGGGCGGAGAGGAGGATGGAAATGCGCCACGTTGCAGCCTTAGGGTCGTGGCTACAACCTCTAATATCGGCGCGCCACGGAGTGCAACAGGCGATTTCCGCTCACCCCATATCGAGATCGAGCACGAAGTCGAAGCGGGCGATCTTGGCCGCCGCGTCGCCGGCGACGCGCAGCAGCAGCGCCTTGCTGTAGAGCGGGTCGCGCGC
>CAYSCA010000383.1:0-1418 GCA_964429465.1 uncultured Rhodospirillaceae bacterium | reverse complement strand
CTTGCCGGGGATCTTGACGAGACCGCCTGACGTGAACTTGCCCTCCAGCTCACGGTACATGCCGTAGATGCCGGACGGATCGGCAATGCGCTGGAGCCTCTTCAACTCCCTGTCGTAAGCCTTCTTGTCGCCGGCAGAGATGTGCTCAGCCAGCTTCTCGCGCCAGTTGCCCGGCCAATAAGGCTTGTGGTCCTTGTCGGCCTCTTCCTCTTTTGCCTTGGCTTCGGCTTCTGCATCGGCCCCGGTGGCGATGGTTTTGCCTTTGGCCGCACCAGACTTCTCGGCCTCACCGTCCTGCCCAGATTTCCCTTGATCGTCACCACTGGCACCGGTGCCGTTGCCCTGTCCGCCGTCGCCTCCTGCATCGTCGTCACCTTTCAGATGCAGAAGATCGTCCTGGGTGAACGTCGGCTTCCCCTCATCATTCTCGGTAGTCATT
Source organism: uncultured Rhodospirillaceae bacterium (assembly GCA_964429465.1). Taxonomy (GTDB): domain Bacteria; phylum Pseudomonadota; class Alphaproteobacteria; order Ferrovibrionales; family Ferrovibrionaceae; genus Ferrovibrio. The sequence goes on along the minus strand of CAYSCA010000383.1, from coordinate 979 downwards.
GTCCCTCACTTCTTTCCGTCCTCGATACTTTCAAGCGCCGCCAGTTGCTCGCGGTGCGCTTTCATCGCCGCCGAATAGCGGGCCTTGTCCTTCTTGATCTTCTCCGCTTCGATAAGGGTGCGAAGATCGGACTCTGCGGCCCACTTCTTTTCCTGCTTGGCTATCTCGGCTTTGTTCATGGGTTTTCCTCGTGACGATGCAATGCCTCTTGATGAACTCCCGTCCAATCGACAGGGGCTATTTCGTAAGCTTCGATTTCGTAGGGGTTCTGCCAATAGCCGTAGCGGGCCAGCCACCACAGGTATCGGATGGAGAACCACACCGGCCCGTCGAGGATCATCTGCGCGACATGGACCCGCTCGTGAGCGATCAGATCCCGCTTATCCTTGAACTCGACAAGCAGGTAGATGGTCATCCACGGCATCGCGATACCGGCGATGCCGCCCTTCCTCATGACCCATGCCACGAAGCCACGCGCGATAACGATCCTGGCCGGCATCACCGACCTGCCCTGATCGCTTCAGGCTTGAGCCTAATGAGCTTCACGATCTGCATGCCGACCGAACGCCGCCCCTCAACGAACGCTCCGATCCGCCCATTGGAGTCATCCGCGACAAAGCTCGTGTCATAAGTCTGCGCGGCACTGTTGACGATCCAGTCGAGCGCCCGCTTCACCTCGGAGGGAGACGGCGCTTCCGGTGCCGGCCCCATCTCCTGCTCATCCCAGGCGACCGCTGCGAGTTGCGCGTAGTTTGCGAGCGCCTGAATAGCTCTCACGTCTGCCTGATCGTAATCAGCCGGGTGCCAGACTTCACGTTTCGGCATGTCTTACCTTGCGGCTCCGTTGCCCCGTGCAGGCTGCTGGCCCGCCTTGAGCAGCGCATCGAGGCCCTTGCCGCCCTGCTCTGCAACAGCCCCGGCCTGAGCGATCTCGTCCACGACCTGCTGTGCTTCGGCCTGCTCCTGCATCTGCGCCTTG
>CAYSCA010000382.1:0-1446 GCA_964429465.1 uncultured Rhodospirillaceae bacterium | reverse complement strand
GGAAACCCCTGTAGCCCCCGAAGGTGCGGGCTGCGGGGGTTTCGTCGTTTCAGGAACCGAAGTGCCCGGCACCCCCGCCCCGGCTAGCGCTTAAAGAACTTCCAGATGAGAATGAAAGGTGCCGCAAGGAGCAGCAGCCCCCAGAACATCACTGTGGGCGCGAGGAAGACTGCCGCGATCTCGGCTATCGGGTCAAGCGCCGGCAGCCAATCTTCCGTGAACGATGTTTCCGTGACGATCCCGTAGACCAGCGCGCCCCCCATGTAGGCGAGGTAGCCGGCGCCGAACGCGAAGAGCGCGTACCACGCGCCCTTGATGACAAGCCAGCCGCAGCCGAGGATCCACCAGCCGATCCCGATGGGTTCGTCGTCTTCTCCCGGCACTGTCCCCCTGTCCTCCATGCGGGCCAGTATGGCAGGTTTTTCTCGCAAAGTCCGGGGTGTTTCGCCGCCGGGGGCGGGCGCTACCGATTTTTCGCGATCAAGCCGGCTGCCGCACGGGCCGATTCGCTGAGGGTGTGTTGTCTGAGGGGAGTAAAGGGAAGCGGCTCTGGAGGCGAGGACTAAGGCGCAGCTCGTGGCGGTGAGCATTCAGCTTGAGTTTGTTAGCGATCCGCCGCCTTTTGTTGCCGAGTTTCGGGACCGTCTTGATGCCTGGATTGCTGAAGTTCCTTCTTCGCCTTCAGGCCCGCCTCAAGTTTCTTCTCGGCCTCACCTGCGCGTGATTCGGGGCGGTCGGCAATGAATTTCGTGATGTTGAGCTTCTTGGTTTCGAACCAGGCTCGGTCTATGCCGGTGTGCTGAATGTAGTCCTCTAGGAGGCCGCGCAAGGCGTGGCCTTTGGGGGTGGTTCGTCCTTGTTCCCAGTTGCGAATTGTTGCTCGGTCTACGCCGAGCTTCGTTGCCATGTCCTTTTGGCTGATGTCTGCGTATGCGCGTGCGGCTCTTAGCCGGGCGGGCATGTCGGCTGGTGGGGTTGTCCACTCGTAGGCCATGCCGCAAATTGTTGCATAACTTTGCATTTTGCGGAAGACCCTCCCGAAACGCAAGGAATTTCCCAAAAACCAGGTATTGCCGTCTTCTTCACCATTTGATAATGTCATCCGCATATGGTGATTCCCGACGAGATGGTCGAGCTTGGGAAGCGGATTCGGGCAGCAAGGGCCTACTCAGGGCTCAGCTCCCAAGAACTCGCTGACCGCATAGGTGCCAGCCGGGCTTCGATCTGTAAATGGGAGAAGGGCCTTCTCCCCAAGGACCGGCGCAGACGCGAAGACATCATCCGACGCGTCGCGGAAACGACTGCGGAGCCGAAGGCGCTTGTCGAATAGCCGTCCCGCCAAAGGCCCCGTCTCGACACCCGTTCAGGTTGCTGGCGAGACAAAAAAGCGGAGACGCCGCAAGCGCACCACCCGTGCGACCGCGCTCCGGCAGATCAACGCGAAGG
>CAYSCA010000381.1:0-1549 GCA_964429465.1 uncultured Rhodospirillaceae bacterium | reverse complement strand
GCGCGGCGCCGACTATTCGCGGCCCGCGGCCGCGATCATCGCCGAGGCGGCGCGGCTGGTGGATGCCGGCGTGCCCGAGATCACCCTGCTGGGCCAGAACGTCAATGCCTGGCATGGCGAGGGCCCGGACGGCAGCACCTGGACGCTCGGCCGCCTGCTGCGCGAATTGCATGACCGCTTCGGCGCGCAGCATCCGCGCCTGCGCTGGCGCTACACCACCTCGCATCCGCGCGAGATCGACGCCGACCTGATCAAGGCCCATGGCGAATTGCCGATGCTGATGCCATTCCTGCATCTGCCGGTGCAGTCGGGCTCGGATGCCGTGCTGAAAGCGATGAATCGCGGCCATACCGCGGAAGACTATCTGCGCATCATCGAGGCGCTGCGCGCGGCGCGGCCCGATATCGCCTTCAGTTCGGATTTCATCACCGGCTTCCCGGGCGAGACCGACCGCGATTTCGAAGCGACGATGGACCTCGTGCGGCAGGTCGGCTTCGCCTCGGCCTACTCGTTCAAATACAGCGCCCGGCCCGGCACGCCCGGCAGCCTGCTGCCCAACCGGGTGAGCGACGACGTGGCGTCCGGGCGGCTTTATGAATTGCAGGCGCTGCTGCAGCAGCAGGCGGCGGCGTTCAACCGCGGCTGCATCGGCGCCAGGCTGGATGTGATCTTCGACCGGCCGGGCAAGCATCCCGGCCAGATGATCGGCCGCTCGCCCTATATGCAGCCGGTAGTGGTCAGCGATCCGCGCCTGCAGATCGGCGACCGCGCCGAAGTGACGATCACCGACGGTACCGCGACCAGCCTGACCGGCGAGCTTGCCGGCGGCGGCCATGCCGGCAGCCTCGAGGCGGCGTGACGCGGGCGCGGCATAAAGACTTGCTCGAGATCGAAAGGCTGAAGCCTGTGAGTGAAGCGCGCGGTCCGGCGGCGTCCGGACAACCGGTCATTCTGGAATTCGACGACAACCGATTGCTGGCGCTGCTGTTCGGCGAGCATGACCGCCACCTGGCGCGCATCGAGCAGCAGCTCGGCGTCTCGGTGACGCCGCGCGGCAACCGCCTGATGATCAGCGGCCCCGAGGATGGCCGCGGCCAGGCGCGCACGGTGCTCAGCGAACTTTACGGCCGCCTGGAAAACGGCGGCATGGTGGAAATGGGCGACGTCGATGGCGCCATCCGCATGGTCCAGGCGCAAACTGGAGGTCCGATGAACGCACCGGTGACGGCGAAGCCGCGCGAGCGGGCAGAGCGCGGCATGGCATCCGGCGACCGGCCGGTGCCGGACGGCGCGGTGCGCACCACCAAGCGGCTGATCATCCCGCGCTCGCCGACGCAGAAGCTGTATTTCGAAGCGCTGCAGAAGCACGAACTGGTCTTCGGCCTCGGTCCCGCCGGCACCGGCAAGACCTATCTCGCCGTCGCCATGGCCGTCTCCATGCTGCTGGAGGGCCGCGTCGACCGCATCATCCTGTCGCGGCCCGCCGTGGAAGCGGGCGAGCGGCTCGGCTTCCTGCCCGGCGACATGCGCGAGAAGATCGATCCTTACC
>CAYSCA010000380.1:0-1558 GCA_964429465.1 uncultured Rhodospirillaceae bacterium | reverse complement strand
CGGCCGGCGCGAGGGCTGCACATAGGCGGCGCTCCACGGCTCGGGGCCGAGCGCGCGCAGGGTCGTGGCGGGGTGGAAGGTGCCGGCGCCCACTTCCATGTCGTAGGGCTGCAGCAGCAGGCAGCCCTGGCGGGCCCAGTAGGTCTGCAGGGTGAGAATCAGGTCCTGGAACGACGAAGCCGCGGCGATTCCGGTGGGCGCCATCGCAAGTTCCTTCGCGCTCTCGGCTTGTTGCAGTGCGGGGTGACGGAAACGGGCGGGACCTTAGCCAGCACCTGCAGGAGGGTCAAGGCATTGCGGCCTTAGACCACCGGATAAGGGCAGTCGCTGCGGCCGCAGGATTTCACAGCGCCTTCCGCGACATAGGCGCCGCAGACGCGGCAGGCGGTCATGTCCTCGGCCTTCACCTGCGGCTGCTGCGGCGGCGGGGTCACGGGCGGCGCCGCGGTCTTCGTCCTATTGACGTAACGAAAGCCGTACCAGACGCCGGCAATCACGAGAATCAGCAGGAGATATTTGAGCATGGGCGGAATCCGGCGGCGGTAATGGCGGTGGACAGCCGATGATGGGGCCAGCCGAGTCCCGTCGCAAGGCCCGGCTCAGGCCGGAAAGTCCGCCCCTTCGCGCAGCACGGCGTCGATCTCGGACAAATAGCTGCCATCGGGCCGATGCAGGACCACACCCGGCTCCAGCCGCAGCGGCGCCCTGCTGCCCTTGGTCGCCCGCAGGATCACCCGCTTCGCCGCCTCGCCCGGCCGCGACCAGAGCGGCGTGATCCGGATCGCGCCGGCCTTCGCGGCCAGTGCGGCCAGAAGTTCCGGCAGGCGTTCGGCGCGGTGGATCAGGGTGATCCCGCCGCCCGGCCGGGCATGGCGGGCCAGCGCGGCAATCCAGTGCGCCAGGTCGGCTTCGCCGGCCTCGCTGCGGGCCGTGGCCCGGCCCGCATGCGGCGAGGCGCGATGGCGGGCCGTGTCGAAATAGGGCGGATTGGCGAAGACCTGGTCGTAGCTGTTCGGCGCGATGCCGGGCACCCGGCGGCGGATATCGCCCGTCGCCACCCGCAGCCGCGCGGCCATGCCGTTAGCGGCGATATTGCGCGTGCAGAGCGCGACCAGCTCTTCCTGGATTTCGATTCCGTCCACCATGACATCCGGCACCCGCGCCGCCAGGCAGAGCATGCCGACACCGGTGCCGCAGCCCAGATCGAGCGCCCGCATGCCCGGTTTCGCCGGCACGGCAGCGGCCAGCATCACCGCATCGGCGCTGGCACGCTGGCCCTTGCGCGGCTGGGCCACGTTCACCCGGCCGCCCAGCAGGGCGTCTTCGGTCAGATCGTCGGACGGCATGGCGGAATATCGGAGATTTGCGTCACAATTTGCAGCCGGAATGAGCTCTGGGCAAAGCTTGACCCGCCTTGCCAGCCCACTATGCTCCAGCCGGATATTCAGACACAACACGGGCTTGTGGTGCAGACAGCTCCGAAAACCCAGGCTGCGCCGACAATGCCGGCGCCGAAGCCGAGTTCCGCCGCCAAACCGAGCGTCGAGCCGCTGCGCCT
>CAYSCA010000379.1:0-1558 GCA_964429465.1 uncultured Rhodospirillaceae bacterium | reverse complement strand
TTGCCGCCGGCGTCACGCCGCAGACCACCAGCGGCCATCTCGCCCGGCTGGTCGATGGCAATCTGCTGATCGTCGCCAGCCAGGGCCGGCACCGCTATTACCGGCTGGCGAACGGCCTGGTCGCCTGCGCCATCGAAGGCCTCATGGCGCTGGCCGGCGAGCGACCGATGCCGCGGCACCGGCACAACCATGCCCTGACCGAAGACCTGCGCCAGGCGCGCACCTGCTATGACCATCTGGCGGGCCGGCTCGGCGTGCAGATCTTCAACCATCTGCTGGCCGCGGATTGCCTGCATGAAGGCGGCGACGAGCAGACCGATTTCCGCGTCACGGCGCAGGGCTACCGGCTGTTTGCCGAGCTCGGCATCGATGTGGACGGCGTGGCGCGCCAGCGGCGCGGTTTCGCCCGGCCCTGCCTGGACTGGAGCGAACGGGTGCCGCATCTGGCCGGCGGCCTGGGCGCTGCGCTCGCCAACCGCTGTTTCGAGCTTGGCTGGATCGAGCGCCAGCGCGACAGCCGTGCCGTCAAGCTGACCGCGGGCGGCCGGGAAGGCCTGGAGAGGCTGTTCGGCATCGGGTCGCCGCTGCCGGGCGAATGATCTCAGCTTAGCAAGGCACCGACAAATCCCAGCGGATCATGGGTGCGCGCGACCGAGATGATAAAGGCATAGACGGCCAGCGCGGCAAGCCAGAAGCCGAGCCGCCGCGACCGGCCCGTGCCATGCCGGAAAACAATCATGCCCAGTGCGATATAGACGATCAGCAGCAGCACTTTCACTGTCAGCCACGCATCGGCGAAGGGATATTGCTGCACAATGGTCATCAGCATCAGCGCGGCGGTGAGCAACACCGTGTCGTTCGCATAGCTCAGGTAGCGCAGCGGGGCGGCCCTGGGCCAGCCGGCCCCCAGCACGAGGGCCAGGCCCCGCACCAGGAAGAGGCTGCCACTGAGCAGCACCGCCATGATATGGACGAGGCGGATCTCGGCGTAGAATTCGGCCATGCCGTTTTCGCAGCTACTCGCCCGGCCGCGGCGCTGTCCGCATGCTGCCGTCGCGGCCGACATCGCGCGCCGGCATTTCGTCTTCGCGCCGCGGGAAAACCCAAAGGCCGATAACGAAAACCGCCAGGATCAGCGCACCGATGGCAAAAATCGTATCGCCGGGCACCCGCATCCAGACCAGCAGATCGACGATCGGCTGCTGCATGAACTCCGCCGATCGCGCGTACCAGTAGCCGTGCTGGAGCGAGGCGAAGAGCTGCATCGTCCCCAGCGGCAGCAATGTGAGCAGCGCCATCAGCGCCAGGCCGATATTGAGGCACCAGAAACTGCCTTTCAGCAGGCCCTCATGCCAGGCGAGATCAGGCTTCATGCCGCGCAGGCAGAACAGCACCAGACCGATGCCCAGCATCCCGTAGACGCCGAACAGCGCGGTATGGCCATGCAGCGGCGTCAGGTTGAGGCCCTGCATGTAATAAAGCGACAGCGGCGGGTTGATCAGGAAGCCGAACAGCCCCGCACCGACCAGGTTCCAGAACGCGACCGCGATGAAGAACA
>CAYSCA010000378.1:0-1565 GCA_964429465.1 uncultured Rhodospirillaceae bacterium | reverse complement strand
CTCACACTGCTGGCGGAAGGCGTCACCGAGATCATGTATGCGCTGGGCTACGAGATTCCCGGCATCAAGCAGGTCTTCTACGGCATCTGCCTGCTGGTGGTGATCGTCTACCTGCCGAACGGCATCTGGCCGAGCCTGCGCCGGAAGCTCGGGCTGGAGGACCGCTCATGAGCGCGGCGCCCCTGCTCAGCATCGCGGCGATCTCGAAAAGCTTCCGCGGCCTGCGCGCCGTGCACCGGGCCTCGCTCGACGTGAAGCAGGGCAGCATCGTCAGCCTGATCGGCCCGAACGGCGCCGGCAAGACCACCATGTTCAACATGGTGGCCGGCGTCTTCCGCCCCGACGAGGGCAGCATCAGCTTCGACGGCCGCCGCATCGAGGGCCTGCGGCCCGACCAGATCTGCCATGCCGGCATCGGCCGCACCTTCCAGATCGTCAAGCCGTTCAAGGAGCTGACCGCGCTGGAGAATGTGCTGGTCGGCGCGCTGCGCGCCGAACGCGACGTGCGCGCCGCGCGGCGCAAGGCGGAAGCCGTGCTCGACCGGCTCGGCATGGGCGACAAGCGCAACCAGCCCGCCGCCCAGCTCACCCTGCCCGAGCGCAAGCGGCTGGAAGTCGCCCGCGCGCTGGCGGGAGAGCCGAAGCTGCTGCTGCTGGACGAGGTGATGGCCGGCCTGCGCCCGACCGAGACCGACCAGATGGTCGCCGTGTTCCGCGAGATCAACGCGAAGACCGGCATGACCATCCTGCTGATCGAGCATGTGATGCGCGCGGTGATGGCTTTGTCGGAGCAGGTCGTGGTGCTGCATCACGGCCAGGTGATCGCCAGCGGCACGCCGGACAGCGTGGTGCGCGATCCGGCGGTGCTGGAATGCTATCTCGGCGAGGAGGCGCTATGAGCCTCAGCCTGCAGGAGGTCGATGTCTATTACGGCGATGCCCAGGCGCTCGACGGCGTGTCGCTGGAAGTGCCGCGGGGCAGCATCGTCGCCATCGTCGGCGCCAACGGCGCCGGCAAGTCGACCCTGATCCGCACCATTGCCGGCATCGAGACGCCGCGCCGCGGCCGTATCCGCTACCGGGACCAGGAGATCGGCGGGCTCCCCAGCTATAAAGTCTGCAATCTCGGCATCGGCCAGGTGGCCGAGGGCCGGCAGGTCTTCCCGACGCTCACCGTGGCCGAGAACCTGCAGATGGGTGCCCTGCTGCCGCGCGCGCGGGCCAGGGAAAAGGCGACTCTGGACGAGGTCTATTCGCTGTTTCCGAAGCTGGCCGAGCGGCGCGACCAGTCGGCCGGCACCTTGTCGGGCGGCGAGCAGCAGATGCTGGCGATCGGCCGCTGCCTGATGGGCCAGCCCGACCTGATCATGTTCGACGAGCCCTCGCTGGGCCTGGCGCCCGCCATCGTGCAGGAAGTCTTCCGCATCATCCGCCTGCTGCATGCCGAGCGCGGCATGACGGTGGTGCTGGTGGAGCAGAATGTCGCCGTCTCGCTGAAGCTCGCCGACCGCGCCTATGTGCTGGAGAACGGCCGCATCGTGCTGGAAGGCACCGACCTGCTCGGTG
>CAYSCA010000377.1:0-1585 GCA_964429465.1 uncultured Rhodospirillaceae bacterium | reverse complement strand
ATGTCGGGCAGGAGCGCGCGCGGCTGGTCGCCATGCATTACGAGACGCCGCGCAAATGGCTGGATGCGATGGATGCCGCGAAGGGCCGGGAGGGCGAGGCCTGGGATGACCTCAACAGCATCGACAAGATGGGCGATGTGGTCGCTGATGCCATCGTCACCTTCGCGACCGGCAGGCACAGCCGCGAGGTGATCGAAAACCTGCTCAAGGAACTGCGCGAGGTCATGCCGCCCGAGAAGCCCGCGGCCGATTCAGCCGTGGCCGGCAAGACCGTGGTCTTCACCGGCAGCCTGGAGAAGTTTACCCGCGACGAGGCGAAGGCCCGCGCGCTCAGCCTCGGCGCCAAGGTGGCCGGCTCGGTCTCGAAGAAAACAGATTACGTCGTCGCCGGCCCCGGCGCCGGCTCCAAGCTGGCGGAAGCGCAGAAGCACGGCGTGAAAGTGCTGAGCGAGGACGAGTGGCTGGCCCTGATCGGCGGCTGACGCCATGCTGATCGAGCGCGCCATTCCCCCGCTTGAGGCCGTCGCCGGCGCCACCGCCATCGCGCTGGATTTCGAGACCGCCAGCGGTTCGCCGGGCAGCATCTGCGCCATCGGCCTGGCCTGGATCGGCAACGGGCAGGTGATCCACACCGCGCATCGCCTGGTCCGCCCGCATGACATGCGCTTCAACCCCTGGCATGTCGCGGTCCACGGCATCCAGCCGCATGACGTGGAATACGAACCGGAATTTCCTGCCATCTGGGATGAGCTGCTGCCGCATCTCGAAGCCGTGCCGATGCTGCTGGCGCATAACGCGCCTTTCGATATCGGCGTGCTGCGCGCGGCGCTGACGCATTACGGCCAGTCCTGGCCGACGCTGTCCTTCCTCTGCACGGTCAAGCTCGCGCGCGCCGCCTGGCCGGACCTGGAGAACCACAAGCTCTCCACCGTGGCGCGCCATATCGGCTTCGCGCTGCATCACCATCTGGCCGACAGCGACGCTTCGGCCTCTGCGCATATCCTGCTGCACGCGATGGCGGAGGCGGAGATGGACGATCTGCAGGCCCTGCTGGCGAGGCACGGCATCCGGCCCGGCCGGCTGACGCCGGATTATCACGAGGCCTGCCCGACTGTGTCGGATCGCGCGGGTCAGCGCCGGCGCAGCCGTCTGCCTGCCTGGCTGCGCAGCTAGGGTCAAAGCAGCGGGACGATGCCGGGTGTGATGCCCGTCTTTGCGATTTCCACGATCGCGACCGTCACCGGCAGGCTGAAGCGCCGCGGTCCCGCGCTGCCGGGATTCAGGTAAAGCACGCCGCCGATCATCTCCGAGCCAGGCTTATGCGAATGCCCGGAAACCACGATGTCGATGCCGTTCGCGGCAGGATCGATCCCCAGTTCCTGGCGATTATGCAGAATAAAGAAGTTCCGGCCAGCCAGGGTTATCGGGGTCTCCGCGGGATAGGCGGTTGCCCAGCCGTCGGTATCGACATTGCCGCGGATCGCCGTGACCGGCGCGATGGCGGCCAGCCCGGCGATCACCTGCGGACTTCCGATATCGCCGGCATGGATGATGTGCTCCACGCCCCGGAAATGCGCGGCGACTT
>CAYSCA010000376.1:0-1623 GCA_964429465.1 uncultured Rhodospirillaceae bacterium | reverse complement strand
CGACATGACGCACACGCCGATGTTCCACCAGGTTGAAGGCCTGGTGATCGACCGCGCGACGCATATGGGCCATCTCAAGGGCGTGCTGACCGAATTCTGCAAGGCCTTCTTCGAGACCGAGAATGTGAAGATGCGGTTCCGGCCGAGCTATTTCCCCTTCACCGAGCCCTCGGCGGAAGTCGACATCAACTGCTCGCGCGAGGGCGGCGTGCTGCGCGTGGGCGAGGGCGACGACTGGCTGGAAATCCTCGGCTCCGGCATGGTGCATCCGCGCGTGCTGCAGCATTGCGGCCTCGATCCCAATGAATGGCAGGGCTTCGCCTTCGGCATGGGAATCGACCGCATCGCCATGCTGAAATACGGCATCCCCGATCTGCGCGCCTTCTTCGACGCCGACCTGCGCTGGCTGAAGCATTACGGCTTCGTGCCGCTCGATATTCCCACGCTCGGCCAGGGGGTGGCGCGATGAAATTCACGCTCGACTGGCTGAAGAGCCATCTGGACACCGATGCCTCGCTGGAGCAGATCGCGGCGAAACTGACCGCCATCGGCCTCGAGGTCGAAGGCATCACCGACCGCGCCGCGCTTTACGCGCCCTTCATCGTCGCCGAAGTGCGCAAGGCCGAGCCGCATCCCAATGCCGACAAGCTGCGGGTCTGCGAGGTCTTCACCGGCAAGGAGACCTTTCAGGTGGTCTGCGGCGCGCCGAATGCGCGCGCCGGCATGAAGGGCGTGTTCGCCCCCGTCGGCTCCACCGTACCGGGCACGCAGCTTTTGCTGAAGGCCGCCACGATCCGCGGCGTCGCATCCAACGGCATGCTCTGCTCGGAACGCGAGATGGGCCTGACCGACGAGCATACCGGCATTATCGACCTGCCGGCGGATACGCCGGTCGGCGCTGCCTTCGCCGATGTCTTCGGGCTGAACGATCCGGTGATCGAGATCAAGCTGACGCCGAACCGCGGCGACTGCCTCGGCGTGCGGGGCATTGCGCGCGATCTGGCCGCGGCCGGCCTGGGCAGGCTGAAGCCCTACGATTTCTCGGCCATTGCCGGAAAGTTCAAAAGCCCGATCGGCGTGCGCCGCCGGCTGCCGCCCGAGCATGACAAGGCCTGCGCGATCTTCGCCGGCCGCCTGATCCGCGGCGTGAAGAATGGCCCGTCGCCGCTCTGGCTGCAGCAGCGGCTCAAGGCCATCGGCCTGCGGCCGATCTCGGCCTTGGTCGATGTCACCAATTTCATCACCTACGATCTCGGCCGGCCTTTGCACGTCTTCGATGCCGCCAAGGTGAAAGGCGATATCCAGCCGCGCATGGCGAAACCGGGCGAGAAGATCCTCGCGCTGGACGGCCGCGAATACACGCTCGACGAGACGATGTGCGTCATCGCCGATGATGCCGGTACCGAGGGCATCGGCGGCATCATGGGCGGCGAGCATTCCGGCTGCACCGACGAGACCACCGACGTCTTCGTCGAATGCGCCTGGTTCGATCCGGTCAGCATCGCCACCACCGGCCGCAAGCTCGGTATCCATTCCGATGCGCGCCACCGCTTCGAGCGCGGCGCCGACCCGGCCATGGTGCGGCCCGGCATGGAGGCCGCCACCCGCATGATCCTCGATCTG
>CAYSCA010000375.1:0-1624 GCA_964429465.1 uncultured Rhodospirillaceae bacterium | reverse complement strand
GGCGCTCGGATTTGTTCAAATCGCATGGAGCAACCCATGCGCTCTGACCGCTCCCAATCCGCCCCGTTGTCGCTCAAGATCGCCGCCACCTGCGGGCTGCTCTTCCTGCACCTGCCGATCCTTTTGATCTTCGCCTACGCCTTCACCACCGAGGAAAAAACCTTTCAGTGGCCGCTGCCGGGCCTCACGCTGCAATGGTTCGGCGTCACCTGGAACCGGCCGGACGTGTGGGCAGCGCTTTCGCTCTCGGTGCGCGTCGCCGCCGTCTCGACGCTGATCGCGATGATCCTCGGCACGCTCTGCGCCGCTGCCGTGTCGCGCTCGAAATTCTTCGGCCGCGAGACGGTTTCGCTGCTGGTCATCCTGCCGATCGCGCTGCCCGGCATCATCACCGGCATCGCGCTGCGTTCGGCGTTCTCGCTGGCCGACATCCCCTTTTCGTTCTGGACGATCGTGCTCGGCCACGCCACTTTCTGCGTTGTCGTCGTCTACAACAATGCCGTCGCCCGCTTCCGCCGCACCTCCGGCTCGCTGATCGAGGCTTCCTACGATCTCGGCGCAGACGGCTTCCAGACCTTCCGCTACTGCGTGCTGCCCAACATAGCGACCGCCCTGCTGGCAGGAGGGATGCTCGCCTTCGCGCTGTCTTTTGACGAGGTCATTGTCACTACCTTCACCGCCGGCCAGCAGCAGACCGTGCCGATCTGGATGCTGGAGGAGTTGATTCGCCCGCGCCAGCGCCCGGTCACCAATGTAGTGGCCATGGTGGTGATGCTGGTGACGCTGCTGCCGATCCTTGCCGCCTACTACCTCACCCGCGACGGCGACCAGATCGCGGGGGCGGGGAAATGATCGAGCCTCGAAGGACGCACCAAATCTTACGGGAGACTTTCCATGGACACCCAAATGCTCATCGGCTCGAAATTCGAGAAGGGCGCTGAGGTCGGCGAACCCGTCCTCAATCCGAAGACAGGCGAGGCGATCCTCGACCTGCCCGAGGCGAGCGAAAAGCAGATCGAGGCCGCGGTCGCCGCCGCCGAGAAAGCTTTTGCCACCTGGTCGCGCACCACGCCGGCGCAGCGCGCCGGCTATCTCCTGAAGATTGCTGACCGCATCGAGGCCGAGGCCGAGCAATTCGCCAGACTGGAGGCGCTGAACTGCGGCAAGCCGATCAACGCCGTGCTTAACGACGAAATTCCGGCCATCGTCGACTGCTGGCGTTTCTTCGCCGGTGCCGTGCGCGCCATGCCCGGCCAGGTTGCCGGTGAATACCTGCCCGGCCACACCTCGATGATTCGCCGCGACGCCGTCGGTGTCGTCGCCTCGATCGCGCCGTGGAACTATCCGCTGATGATGATGGCCTGGAAGCTGGCGCCGGCCATCGGCGGCGGCAACACGGTCGTCTTCAAGCCGTCCGAGCAGACGCCGCTGACGGCATTGAAGCTGGCGAAGATCCTCGCAGACAGCCTGCCGGAGGGCGTCGTCAACGTCGTGCTCTGCCGCGGCGACACGGTCGGCAGCCCGCTGATCAACCATCCCAAGGTCAGCATGATCTCGATCACCGGCGATGTCGCCACCGGCAAGAAGGTGCTGCAGGCGGCCGCCAAGTCGGTCAAGCGCACGC
>CAYSCA010000374.1:0-1626 GCA_964429465.1 uncultured Rhodospirillaceae bacterium | reverse complement strand
GGGCGCTGCTCGGTCAGCACGAATTCGCCGCCGGTGAAATCCGTCTCGGGGTCGGAGAGCAGGAAGGCGATCTGCAGCGGGAAGACCTGTTCGCCGTAGAGATCCTGGTGCAGGCAATTGTAGTCGCCGGGCCCGTAGCGCAGCAGCAAAGGCGTCGGCCGTCGCTGTCCGGCGGCATGGCATTGCGCGATATAGGCGGCGTGGTCTTCCGGATAGCGCGCGTCAATGCCCATCGCCGCATTCCAGCGATTGGCGAGGGCGGCGAGCGGCGGATAGAGCGCGCTGCGCAAGGCCGCCACCAGCGGCGGCAGCGGATAACGGAAATACTGGTATTCGCCGCGGCCGAAGCCGTGGCGCGCCATCACCACCTTGCTGCGGAACATCCGCTCCTCGTCATAGGACGCGGCCAGCGCCGCGCAATCGGCGGCGGACAGCAGCGGTCCGGTGGTGGCGCAGCCATGGGCATCGAGGCTGGCCGCGATGGCTGACCAGTCGAAGGCGGCGATGCGCCGGGCCGGCGCGGCAGGGCTGAGATCGTTCATGCCCAGGAAGATAGGCCGGAGCGTTGCTCCAGCCTTCCCGGAATTTGCGGTCCGGCAGAGATCGTTTGCGCGCCGCAGAAGTTCGTGATATGTTCTATAGAGCCACTCCCTCGCCTGCATACATTTGTATACAGCCGGCAGGAGTTTTGGCCGATAAGCTGTCGCTGTTGGACATCGTGGATCGGGAAATCAATGCCTTGGCACAGAATGCCAGGGGGTTAGGCCGGGATTGCGCTGGTTCCAGCTGGCTTTTATTGGCTCGAACTGGCTCGAACTGGCTCGAACTGGCCCGAACTGGCTCGCGTTGGCTCCAGCTGGCCTGGATTGGCCGCCACTGGCATCGGCCGGTGGCCGAAGCGCCATGGCTTTCGCCCTGCCCATCTAACCTGCTGATTCTGTTATGAAGAATCGAAGGCGCGGTGATTGCGCCCTGCCATGCCGCCTTGATTCCGGCGGCGCAGATGCTACCTTGGGCCGGTCGTCATTCGTTTCATGAGGAGCGTCTGGGGCGCCGCCGGTATCAGGCTGCCCCGCTGTCACACGGACTTGGCCAAGAAGCTGTTCATCAAGACCTACGGCTGCCAGATGAACGTCTACGATTCCGCCCGCATGGCGGACGTGCTGGCCCCGCTGGGATACGCCAGGACCGAGACGCCCGATGATGCCGACATGGTGATCATCAACACCTGTCATATCCGCGAGAAGGCGGCCGAGAAGGTCTTCTCCGAGCTCGGCCATTGGCGCCAGCGCAAATCCGCGGCCAAGGCGGAAGGCGGCGACGTCACCATCGCCGTGGCCGGCTGCGTCGCCCAGGCCGAGGGCGAGGAGATCATCACGCGCGCACCTTTCGTCGATCTCGTGGTCGGGCCGCAGGCCTATCACCGCCTGCCCGAATTGCTGGCCAGGGCGGAACGGGCGAGCGGGCAGAAGAGCGGCCGGCGCGGCGTGCTCGACACCGACTTTCCGGTGGAATCGAAATTCGACCACCTGCCCGAGCAGATGGCGGTGGCGCCCGGCCCGGTCGGGCTGCTGGCGATCCAGGAAGGCTGCGACAAGTTCTGCACCTTCTGCGTGGTGCCCTATA
>CAYSCA010000373.1:0-1637 GCA_964429465.1 uncultured Rhodospirillaceae bacterium | reverse complement strand
CTTCGCCGGCGTACGCGGCTATCTCGACAAGATCCCGGTCGCCCAGGTCGGCCGTTTCGAGCAGAGCCTGCTCGGCCTGGTCCGCGGCAAGCATGCCGATATCCTGCAGGATATCCGCAATGCCCAGGCGATCACCCCGGAAATCGAGACCAAGCTGAAGGCCGTGCTCGACGAGCTCGCCAAGACCTTCGCCTGATCGCTGAACGAAGGGTAGCGCGTTATGCCTAGCCTCAAGTCCCTGCGCATTCGGATCAACTCGGTCAAATCGACCCAGAAGATCACGAAGGCGATGAAGATGGTGGCAGCCAGCAAGCTGCGCCGCGCCCAGGAGGCCGCCGAACAGGCGCGTCCCTATGCCGAGCGCATGGCGCAGATCCTGTCCTCGCTGGCTGCCGGCCAGGCGGGCGCCGAGAACGCGCCGAGGCTGCTGGTCGGCACCGGCAGCGACCAGGTGCATCTGCTGATCGTCGCTACCGCCGAGCGCGGCCTGTGCGGCGCGTTCAATTCCTCGATCGTCAAGCTGGCGCGCCGCAAGATCGAAGAGCTGACAGCGGCCGGCAAGACGGTGAAGATCCTCTGCGTCGGCAAGAAGGGTCGCGACCAGCTGCGCCGCGATCATGCGTCCAAGATCATGGACACGGTCGACCTGTCGAAATCCAAGCGGCTCGGCTTCGCCGACGCGCAGGAGATCGCCGACCGCGTGCTGGCGCTCTACGAGGAAGGCCAGTTCGACGTCGCCCATATCTTCTACAACAACTTCAAGTCGGTGATCAGCCAGATCCCGACCGTGCAGCAGCTGATCCCGGCGATGGTCGGCGGCAACGACAATGTCGAGCCCGGTCCCGATCTCGGCGGCGCGATCTACGAATACGAGCCGGACGAGGAATCGATCCTGCTGCAGCTCCTGCCGCGCAATCTGTCGGTGCAGGTCTACCGCGCGCTGCTGGAGAATGCGGCTTCCGAGCAGGGCGCGCGCATGTCCGCGATGGACAACGCCACCCGCAATGCCGGCGAAATGATCAAGAAGCTGACGACCGTCTACAACCGGTCGCGCCAGGCGCAGATCACCAAAGAGCTTATCGAAATCATCTCCGGCGCCGAGGCCGTGTAAGCGGCGCGCCCCGGGATTACGGAACAGAGAGAGCGGAGCAGTAACATGGCTAGCAACAAGACCGGTCGCATCACCCAGGTCATCGGCGCCGTCGTCGACGTGCAGTTCGAAGATAACCTGCCGGCGATCCTGAGCGCGCTGCATTGCACCAACCAGGGCAACCACCTGGTGCTCGAAGTGGCGCAGCATCTGGGCGAGAACACCGTCCGCACCATCGCCATGGACTCCACCGACGGCCTGGTGCGCGGCATGGAAGTCACCGATACCGGCGCGCCGATCTCGGTGCCGGTCGGCCCCGAGACGCTCGGCCGCATCATCAACGTGATCGGCCAGCCGATCGACGAGCGCGGCCCGGTGAATGCCAAGCAGGCTGCCCCGATCCATGCGCCGGCGCCGGAATACATCGACCAGTCGACCGAGCAGAAGGTGCTGGTCACCGGCATCAAGGTCGTCGATCTGCTCGCGCCCTATGCCAAGGGCGGCAAGATCGGCCTGTTCGGCGGCGCCGGCGTCGGCAAGACCGTGC
>CAYSCA010000372.1:0-1652 GCA_964429465.1 uncultured Rhodospirillaceae bacterium | reverse complement strand
TGGCGAAAGCGGAAGGCGCGGTGGCGGCCGGCTTTATGGGCGTGATGCCGGCCTCCGCGCTGATCCTCTCTTACATTTTGCTCGGCGAGGATTTCCGTTGGTTGCATCTGGCCGGTTTTGGAATCGTCTTCGCCGGTGTGCTGTTGATCTCCTGGGAACATGCCCGGATGAATTGCAAGGATTAAAGGCCAGCCGAAACTCACGGTCGTCCAGTCGCCGCGGACGACCAGGATCTGTCTGATCGCCGAGAGTCTCCAGCCTGCCGCGCAGCAGGCCGGAGTCCTCCGCAGCGCTGCCTATCTCACCTTCGCCAGAAACGCCTCGACCAGTTCCTTCGACTGCGCCGTCGCCGCGCCGCTGTAGAGCATCTGCCGCCCGCCGACATCCTTCCTGATCCGCGTATGCGCCGTCATGTCGAAGGCGTGGTAGGCGCCGTCGATGATATGCGCCTCCAGCTGCGGGCTGTTCTTGCGCTCCATCGCCTGCCTGCAGCTATCGGCATCGGGCTGGTCGAGGCTGCCGATCACCACGAGCGTCGGAAAATTCAGCTTGTCGCGGTAGTTCTGGCATTCGGCATAGAGCACCATGCCGGCCCTGAAGCGGTTGGCCTTGCTCAAGGGCGGCTGGTTCGCCAGCGCCCGCACCGCCCAGCCGCCGAGCGAAAAGCCCATCGCGTAGATATGGCTGCGGTCGATGCCGGGCTGCGCGGCGAGATAATCCAGCGCGCCATAGGCATCCTTGACCATCTGGATGTTGCCCCATTCCATCGTGCCGGTGCGGTTGGGACAGGGACCGGCGCCGCGCGCGCCGAAACTGTCGACGATCAGCGAGGCATAGCCGCGCGCCTTGAAGAAACCGGCCCAGTCGTAGAGATGCGGCTCCACGCCGCCGCAGGAATGCAGCAGCACGACGGCCGGGAACGGCCCAGCGCCCTCGGGCTTGTCGAAGCTGCCCGAAACGCTGCGGATGTCCTTGTCATAGGCGGTCGAGGCCGCGTTCTGGAACGACACCCCCGTCGTCTTGCAGCCGGCCAGCGCCAGCATCACCGCCAGTGCCGCTGCCGCGGCCAGCGCCGGCGCCCGTTGCGAAATCCCCCTCATCCTGCGATCCCCCCCTCGCTGTCGTCAGCGAGCAAATCCTAGCGGCGCGACGACCGCGCTCAATCTAGAAAATGCAGCGCCGGCGGCGGCCGCCCAAATTTTGACCAGCCTTGGGAAAACGGCTTAATTCTTGATCATCGGGTCGGAGGCCGCCCGGAGCCGCCAGGACATTATCCTGATAAACCGCCAATTCCGGCCGTGTTTCTGCAATGCAACACGCTGGCACGCTTCTTGTACTTCTCCGCTCAAGGTCTGCGCCGGGGTGGGTCGGCCCGTTCTCCTTGGGGATGAGGGTGGCTTCCGGCCATGGCGCGCCTGCCATGATCAGGAGGTTCTCTATCCATGCTGTCTCCCACCGTCTCGACATCCTTCCAGCCGGAGACGGCTGACCGGCCGCTCGGCTGGCTCAGCTATGCCCTGCCCGGCCTGGCGCTGGCCGCCCTTTTCGCCCTGCTGCCCGGCACGTCCTTCGCCCAGGCCGCGGCCGAAGCGCCGAAACTCGACACCGGCGACACCGCCTGGATGCTCACCTCGACCGCGCTGGTCCTGATG
>CAYSCA010000371.1:0-1654 GCA_964429465.1 uncultured Rhodospirillaceae bacterium | reverse complement strand
GTGCCGCCGATGCCGACCAGCCAGGGCGCGGCCGCGCCGAAGGCGGCCTGGATGCCGAGAATGGCGTAATAGAGGCCGCAGATCACCGCGATGCTGCCACTCCAGCCGAGCAGCTGACGCAGCCAGAATTCCCGCCGCGGGCGCTTCACGGCGCGCTCCAGCGGCCTGGAGTTGATCTTCTGCGCCTCCAGGTCGACGATATAGAACAGCGCGATGTAGGAGATCACCGCCGGCAGGAAGGCATGCTTGACGATCTCCGCGTAGGGCAGGCCGACATATTCCGTCATCAGGAAGGCCGCGGCACCCATCACCGGCGGCATGATCTGGCCGTTGACCGAGGAGGCCGTTTCGATGGCGCCGGCCTTGATGCCCGAGAGGCCGGTGCGCTTCATCATCGGGATGGTGAAGATGCCGCCCGAGACGACGTTGGACACCGAGGAACCGGAAACGACGCCGTTCAGCGCCGAGGAGACGACGGCCACCTTGGCCGGGCCGCCGCGCAGATGGCCGAGCAGGGCCACCGAAATCTGCATCATCCAGTTGCCGCCGCCGGCTTTCTCCAGCAGCGAGCCGAACAGCACGAACAGGAAGACGAAGCTGGTCGAAACGCCGAGCGCCACGCCGAACACGCCTTCGGTGGTCAGCCACTGATGCTGCAGGAACTTGGTCAGCGAGGCGCCCTTGTGCTGGATGACGTCAGGCATCCAGGGGCCGGCGAAGGTGAACAGGATGAAGACGCCGGCGACGATCACCATCGGCGGGCCCAGCGTGCGCCGGGTCGCCTCCAGCAGCAGCAGCAGGCCGATGCCCGCGGTGACCAGGTCATACCAGGTCGGGGTGCCCGGGCGTTCGGACAGCGCCACGTAGAACAGGAACAGGTAGGAAGCCGCAAATGCGCCGACGAGCGCGAAGACCCAGTCGGCGGCCGGGATGTATTTGCGCGGCGATTTCTTGAAGGCGGGGTAGCAGGTAAAGGCCAGAAAGACCGAAAAACCGAGATGGATGGCGCGCGCCTCGGTGTCGTTCAGGATGAAGAAGCCGAATACGAAGGGCAGGGGCGAGGCATACCAGACCTGGAAGGCCGACCAGGCGACGGCAACGAACAGCAGGATGCGCGCTGTCAGGCCCGACGGATCGCGGCCGCCGAGATCGGCTTCCGCCACAAGTTCGAGCAGTTCCTGCTCGGTGGCCTGCCGGTTGGGTATTGCGGCGTTGCTCATGATTGCTCCCCGTATCCCTGTTTTTTGGGCTCTCACCCTACACAAAAAAAAGCCGGCCCGTCTCGCAACGGGCCGGCTGCCGGCTCACACCGGACTTACATCCACTTCTTTTCCTTGTAGTACTTCACGGCACCGTCATGCAGCGGCGCCGAGTTGCCGTTCTTGATCATGTCCTTCGGATCCAGATTGGCAAAGGCCGGGTGCAGCTTCTTGAATTCGTCGAAATTCTCGAAGGTCGCCTTGACCAGCTGGTACACCGTCTCGGCGTCGACTTTGGACGAGGTGACCAGCGTGGCCAGCACGCCGTAGGTCTGGGTCGCCTGCGGGTTGTTGTTGTACATGCCCGCGGGGATGGTCGCCTTGGCATAGTAGCTGTGCTGGCTGACCAGCTTGTCGACGGCCGGACCGGTCAGCGAGACCAGCTTGGCGCCGCA
>CAYSCA010000370.1:0-1668 GCA_964429465.1 uncultured Rhodospirillaceae bacterium | reverse complement strand
CTATGATGCCGACGGCGGCGGCCGAGCCATAAAGCACGAAGGCGAACTCGACGCCCTGCGCCATCAGCACGGCGCGGTCCAGCGCGTCGCGATGCGGCGTCTTGAGCACGAGCGCGACGCCGTAGATGCCGATGCCCTTCATGACCATGTAGGCGACGACGTAGATGGCGATCAGCCGCCAGTTCTCGGCGACGACCATGAGGTCCAGCGACATGCCGACGGCAAGGAAGAACAGGCCGAGCAGCACGCCGCGGAACGGCTCGATGTCGGCTTCGAGTTGGTGGCGGAAGGTCGATTCCGACAAGAGCACGCCGGCCAGGAACGCGCCCATCGCCATCGACAGGCCGGAAAGCTGCTTGGCGAGCGCCGACCCCAGCACCACCAGCAGCGCCGCGGCCGTCATCACCTCGCGGGCACGGGCGTCGGCCAGGATGCGGAACAGCGGGTTGAGCAGGTAGCGCCCGGCGATCACCAGGCCGACGATGGCGGCAATGCCGATGCCGACTTCCCGCAACCGCTCTTCCAGCGTGGTTTCGGCCCCGCCCGGCGCCAGAAATGCCACCAGCGCCAGCAGCGGCACGATCATCAGGTCCTCGAACAGCAGGATCGAGACGATGCGCTGGCCGAGCGGCGTGGCGATGTCGCCGCGCTCCTCCAGAAGCTGCATGACGATGGCCGTCGAGGTCAGCACGAAGCCGGCGCCGGCGACGAAGGACTGCGACGCGGGAAAGCCGCCGATCCAGCCGACCAGCGTGAGCAGCAGCGCGCAGATGCCGACCTGCATCGTGCCGAGGCCAAATATCTGCCGGCGCAGGCCCCACAGCCGCGACGGCTGCATTTCGAGCCCGATGATGAACAGGAACATGACGACGCCGAGTTCGGCGACATGCAGGATCGCTTCGGGATCGGAAAAGACGGCCAGGCCGAACGGACCGATGACCAGCCCCGCGGCCAGATAGCCGAGGATGGAGCCCAGCCCGATTCGCTTGAAGATCGGCACGGCGACGACGCCGGCCGCCAGCAGCGCCACCACCTGGACGAGTTCGCCGTTCGATGCTTCCGCCGCCATGCACGCCTTTCGGATAGTCTCGCTTCAGTGTCCGCTTCGCCGCCGAGAGGTCAACATAGGGGCTGGGTCTTTTCAAAAACAGTGGAAATTGCAACCAGTCTCCCCGATCCCGAAGCAGGATCAGAGGGCGAAGGCGAGCAGCGCCAACAGGCCGAACAGGGCCATCAGCAGAAGATCGGCGCCCCGGTAGAGCGCCAGCGCGCGACGTATGTCGGTGCTGGTGGCGTCGCGGCGGCCTCCGCTGCCCATGAAGGCATCGTCCACGATGACGCCGCCATAGACGCGCGGTCCGGCCAGCGCCAGCCCCAGCGCGCCGGCCATCGCCGCCTCCGGCCAGCCGGCATTGGGCGAGCGGTGCCTGTTCGCATCCTGCCAGACAGCCCGCCACGCGGCGGCGGGATCGGCCCCGCGCACGAAAAATGCGGCCAGAACGATCAGCGCCGAGGTCAGTCGCGAGGCCGGCAGGTTGACGAGATCGTCGAAGCGCGCCGCCGCCCAGCCGAATGCGTGATGTCGCTCTGTCCTGTGGCCGATCATGGAGTCGGCGGTGTTGACGGCCTTGTAGGCCGCACCGCCGGCCAGCCCGCCTATCCCGGTCC
>CAYSCA010000369.1:0-1698 GCA_964429465.1 uncultured Rhodospirillaceae bacterium | reverse complement strand
ACACGACGCCGATCCGCCGCCGCAGCATCGGCAAGGCGGCCCGGCTGGCGGTCGAGACGTCCTGGCCGAACATGGTGACCAGGCCCCGGCTGGGCCGCCGGGCCAGGTAGAGCAGCTTCAGCAGCGAGGTCTTGCCGGCGCCGCTGGGGCCGGCGAGGAAGTGGAAGGAGCCGGGCGAGAGCTCGAAACTGACGTCGCGCAGCACCTCGGGGCCTGGTCCGTATCGCATCCCGACATTCTGGAACCGCACCACGTCCCGATCTCCAATGCCTTATCCGCCAATGTCTTGCGGGGAGTGTAGCCTTGCTTCGGCCGCCCTGTCCGTCCTATAAGGGAAAGCATCCGGAAACGCAAAAGGGGGGCTCAGCCGGGTTCTCTGGAATGATCCTCAGCTGCCCCAACTGTGCCACCCGCTTCTTCGTCGAGGATACCGCTTTCGGTCCGGCGAGCCGCAAGGTGCGTTGTTCGCGCTGCCGGCATGTCTGGATGCAGGAGCCGCTGCCCGAGGATTGGGAGCCGCCGCCGCCGCCCGGATCCGAGCCGAAGGAGCCCGAGCCGGCTCCCCCGCCGCCCCCACCACCTCCGCCGCCGCCCCCGAAGCCGGAGCCGGCCATGGCCGCGCCGCCACCCCCTCCGCCGCCGCCCTCCGCCGGGACGGAGGAGGAGGCGGATATGGTGCCGGAAATGCCGCCGCCGCCGCGCATCACCGGTTTCGACGAGGAAGACGACCTGCTGCTGCAGGATGACCAGCCGCCGCTGCGCCCGCCGCTGGACGAGCCGCCGTCTATGGACGGCCTCGACGACGATCCCGATGCCGTGCTGGCGCGCCGCCGCGAGCGGCTGGCCCAGGCCGGCCTGCAGCGCGCGCCGGTGCAGGTGAAGAAACGCTCCTATGCCTGGGTCGGCTGGCTGCTGCTGCTGGCGGTGCTCGGCGCGGTGCTCGGCGGCGGCTACGAGAAGCGCGCCGAACTGATCGCCTTCTACCCGCCGCTCGCCAGGCTGTATGAAGAGCTCGGCATCCCGGTAGAAGCCGCGGAATGGCTCGGGCTGGAGCTGCACAACCTGAAATCCGCCACGGTGCTGGAGAACGGCCAGACCAAGATCGCGATCACCGGCGATGTGGTGAATGTCGGCGGCGCCGAACGCGCGCTGCCGTCTTTGCGGGTCGCCATGCGCGGACCCGGCGGGCAGGAACTTGCCGCCTATACGGTGGCGCTGGAACAGCCGCAGATCGGCGCCGATGAGACGCTCAGCTTCGACCTCAAGCTGCCGGCGCCGCGCGACGAGGTTACCGATCTCGAGGTTGCCTTCGCGGCGTCGTCGCAGCCCTGAACGTTATCGCCTGAAGATCAGGGTTCGGTCGCCGGCTGGCGGCCGGGCAGCCGCAGCAGGCTGCGCAGCAGGCCGAAAGACGTCAGGCTCCAGGCCGCCAGCGCCGCCCAGAGGAAGACGCGCGGCACCGTCTGCAGGAAATCCAGTTCCATCGCATGGGCCATTTCCGCGGTGCAGACCGCATACATGCCGAGCGGAAACACCGCGCCCCAGTAGAGCGGGTCGTAGCGCAGCGGGAAGCGCTTCCACAGATGCCGCCACAGGCCCAGCACCACCAGCATGGGAATCCACCAGCTCGCCGTCGCCCAGTAGAAGACGGTGAAGCCCTTGAGGAAGGGCAGCAGGGCGTCGAGCCAGGGCGCGTCG
>CAYSCA010000368.1:0-1705 GCA_964429465.1 uncultured Rhodospirillaceae bacterium | reverse complement strand
GCTGGATTACGAACGCCGTGAGATGCATCGCTTCATCGCGCGGCACGGGATCAGCCGGTTTCGTTTCAATCCGCATTTCCCCGTCAATACCCTGCTGCTGATGCGTGCGGCAGTTGCAGCGAAGCGGAGCGGCACCATGCCCGCCTATGCCGATGCGATGTTCCGCGCCATGTGGGAGGATGGCAGGAAGATGGACGACCCCGAGGTGGTGCGGGAAACACTCCGCGCGGCGGGACTGGACACCACCTTGGTCGAGCAGGCGCAGGAGCAAGCGGTGAAGGACGAACTGGCGCGCAACACCCAGGCCTCGGTCGAGCGCGGCAGCTTCGGCGCGCCGACCTTCTTCATCGGCGACGAAATCTATTTCGGCAAGAACAGCCTCGGCGAGATCGAAGAGCAGATCGGGCGGGGGCGGGCCTGATCTGGGTCCCGCCCGGAAACAACACGACAAAAATCGTATTTCGCGGCCCTTTGCAATTGCGAATAATTATCAATCGATTTAGAACGGGAAGCCGCTGCTGACGTCTCTCCGGTTCCCAGTCGTATGAGCAACCCCGCTTCGCTTTCCCTGCCCGCCTCCGTCGAACTGCATTACGACGAGCTGAAGGCTTTTATCCTGCGCAAGGTGGGCTGTCCGGCCATGGCGGCCGACGTCCTGCAGGATATGTGGGTCCGTCTCGCCGTTCAGGAACCGCCGGAGCCGATCCATAATCCCCGCGCCTATCTATACCGGGTGGCCGCCAATCTGGCCGTCGACCGTCTGCGCCAGGAAAGCAGCCGGGCGAAATTCATTGTCGTCGCGGGGGCGCCGGAGACCGTGCCGAGCGCCGCGCCGGATGCCGACCGCATTCTCGCCGGGCGGGAGGAGTTCGAAATCCTCTGCGCCGGTATCCGCGAACTGCCGGAGAAATGCCGCAGAGTCTTCCTGCTGTATCGGGCAGACGGACTGACGATGCGGCAGATCGCGGCGCGGCTCGACATTTCCGAGAAAACCGTGGAGAAGCATATCGCGAGGGCCATGCTGCATTGCCGGGCTCGGCTGCGCGCCGTCGGCCGGCGCGTGTAGGCGATGGGGGGTTTGGCCTCCTCGTTCGTCTTATACTCAAAGCCAAACCATCCACTAAGGCCAGCCCCTACCCGACATGCCCGAAAACCAGCCGCACGATCCTTCGGATTCGCTCTTTGAGGAAGCGGTGCTGTGGCATGCCCGCCTCGGCGATGCGGGACTCTCCGCAGAACCGCCCGCGGAGTTTCTTGCCTGGATGAGCGACCCGCAGCACCGCGCCGCCTTTGAGAGCGTGCAGCGATTATGGGCGGCCAGCGCAGGCCCGGCCTTGAGGATTGTGGCCGAAAGTCCGGCCGTCATGCCGGCCTCGCGCCGGAACCTGTGGTCGGGCTTCGCAGCCCGAGGCGCGCTGGCGGCAAGCATTGCCCTCGCCCTCGCGGCCGGACTCTGGCTGCTGCAGGGCAGGCTGGACGACCTGCGCAGCGACCATGTGGCGGCCGTCGGCGAGCAGGAGAAAGTTGCACTGGCCGATGGCAGCACCGTCACGTTGAACACCGATACGGCGATCGCAGTGGACCTGCAGCCGCAGCGCCGGACAGTGCGCATGTTCCGCGGCGAGGCATTTTTCAGGGTCGCACCGGACACGGCCCGTCCCTTCGTCGTGCAGACCGACGGCGGCGAAATCCGGGTGACCGGCAC
>CAYSCA010000367.1:0-1708 GCA_964429465.1 uncultured Rhodospirillaceae bacterium | reverse complement strand
ACAGGTGGCGGCGGACCAGGTTGATGCCGACGCCGTAAAGCAGCGCGCCGAGCGTGGCCGCGGCCACGGCCAGGCCGACGCTGGCGCCGGCGGTCTTGCCGCTGGCCAGCACCAGCACGCCGCCGAAGCCGACCAGCAGGGCCAGCGCGCGCCGCCCGCTGATGCGCTCGCCGAAGAACAGCACGCCCACGAGAGCCGTGAACAGCACGGTGAGCGCGTTGGCGATGGCGCCGACGCCGGCGGGCGCGCGCTCGGCCGCCCAGGCGTAGAGGCTGAAGGGGATGGCGGAATTGATCGCGCCGATCATCGCCAGCTTCGGCCACAGCCGCAGCGGGAACCGCGATCGCGCCCGCCACAGGAACGGCAGCAGGATCAACGCGCCCAGGGCGAGCCGCACTTCGACCAGGGCCAGCGGCCCGAAGTCCGGTGCCGCCACGCGCAGGAACATGAAGGACGCGCCCCAGATCGCGCCCAGGACGATCAATTCCAGGGTCGCCGTGGGGTACCGCGCCGCCGCGGCAGGGAGGGAAGAGGCGCTGGCGACAGAGTTCATGGGGAGACTCCCGAAAGCAGAATTGATGCCTGCTGCCAATTCTCTGTATCGCCATGAGCCGCACAAGCGCATACTTCTGGCGACAGTCACCAATATCGCTATAGGCTCATATGATCCGTTCCGGATGGCTTCCCGCCCTCGCCGCCTTCGAGGCCGCGGCCCGGCACCAGAACTTCGCCCATGCCGCCGAGGAACTCAGCCTCACGCCCGGCGCCGTCAGCCACCACGTGCGCAAGCTCGAGGCCTGGCTGGGCGTGCCGCTGTTCCACCGCCATGCACGCGGCGTGCTCCTGACGCCGGCCGGGCGGCGCCTGGCCGACGCCGCCGGCAGCAGCCTGTCCGACCTCGACGCCGCCGTGCGACGGGTGGCCGAAGACCGCAGCGAACGCCGGGTGCGCATCGCCACCCTGCATTCCTGGTCGGTGAGCTGGCTGCTGCCGCGCCTGCCCGCCTTCACCGCGGAACATCCGGACATCCGCATCGGCATCGAGACCGGCTACGCCCTGACCCGCTTCGACGAGGGCGGCCCCGACCTGGGCGTTCGCCATGGCGGCGGCCAATGGCCGGGGCTTTCGGCGCAGCTGCTGTTCGACGAGACGATGTTTCCTGTCGCAGCGCCGGACATGCCCGGCATCGAGAACCTGCGCACCGCCGAGGACGTCGCCGGCGCGCGCCTGATCGGCGACGCGGGGCACCAGGGCTGGCCGGACTGGGCGCGCGCGGCGAACGTGCGCCGCGCCAGGCTCGACGAGCACTACCGCTTCACCGACTCCAATGCCGCCCTGCATGCGGCCGCGAGCGGAATGGGCGTGGCGCTGGCGCGCCAACGACTGGTCGCGCCGTTCCTGGCGTCGGGCACGCTGGTGCGACTGCCGGGGCCGGCGATGCAGGCGCGTTACAGCTACTACCTCATCCATCCCTCGCACCGCCGCCTGGGCGACGATGCGCAGGCCTTCGCCGACTGGCTGGTGCGCGAAGCCGCCACACCCTGACCCTACAATGCGCCGATGGCGATGTCCGATTCGCGCAAGGCCTTCCTGCAGATCCATGTCTGCGTGCTGCTGTGGGGCTTCACCGCGATCCTCGGCAAGTTGATCACCCTGCCGGCGCTGCCGCTGGTGTGGTGGCGCATGGGCCTGGTGGTGCTGGCGCTGG
>CAYSCA010000366.1:0-1713 GCA_964429465.1 uncultured Rhodospirillaceae bacterium | reverse complement strand
GACATTGATATTGGCGATCACCCAGCCGTCCGCGACCGGGATCACCGCCCAGGCGATCAGCGCGAGGATGAAGGTGATGCAGGGCGCGGCGATGAACAGGAACTTGTTCGCGCCCGACGGGATGATGGTTTCCTTGAAGATCAGTTTGGCGGCATCGGCGAAGGGCTGCAGCAGGCCGAAGGGGCCGACCACGTTCGGGCCCATGCGCAGCGACATCGCCGCCAGCACCTTGCGCTCCATCAGCGTCAGATAGGCCACCGCGATCAGCAGCGGCACCACCAGCAGCAGGATATGGACAATGATCGTGCCGCCCGGAAAGACGTAGCCCGTCCAGAGCGTGTTCCAGAAGGTATCAGTCATGGGTACCCGTCTTCGGCTGGGCGGCGCCGCGTGCGATCGACGAGCATTCGGCCATCACGGCCGAAGCCCGCGCGATCGGGTTGGTCAGGTAGAAATCGGCGACGGCCGAAACGAAAGGCGCATCGCTGACCGCGCCGGCCATGCCGAAGCTGCCCCAGGCAGCCGGGGTCAGGGCGTCGACGGCCGAGAAATGCGGCGCGGCCTGCAGCATGCGGCGGCGCAGCTGGCCGAGGTTGTCGTAAGGCAGCTTCTGGCCCAGGACCTCCGAGAGCGCGCGGATGATCGCCCAGTCCTCGCGGGCTTCGCCCGGCGGCGCCGCGGCGCGGCGGCCGAGCTGCACGCGGCCTTCGGTATTCACCCAGGTCGCATCCTTCTCGGCATAGGCAGCCGCCGGCAGGATGACGTCGGCGCGCTGCGCGCCGGCATCGCCATGGCTGCCCTGGTAGATCACGAAAGCGGAGCCGAGCTTCGCGGTATCGATCTCGTCGGCGCCGAGCAGATAGACTGCCTTGATCTCGCCCGACTGCGCCGCATTGAGGATGCCGGCGACATCCTTGCCGCCCTGACTGGGGACGAAACCGAGATCCAGCGCGCCGACGCGGCCGGCGGCGGTGTGCAGCATGTTGAAGCCGTTCCAGCCGTCCTTCACCGCGCCGCAGGCCTCGGCGGCCTGGCGGGCCAGCGCGAGCACCGCGGCGCCATCGGGGCGGGCGATCGCCCCCTGCCCGACGATGATCATCGGTTTCTGAGCGCTTTTGAGCACCTCGGCGAAGCCGCGGCCCTCGGCGATATCCTTCAGCGTGGCGGGGCCGGCGCCGAGATAATCGTAATTGTAGGTCAGCGCGGGCTGCTCGGCCCCGATCAGGCCGATCTTCACCTTGCCGGTCAGCCAGCGCTTGCGGATGCGCGCATTGATCAGCGCGGCTTCGCGGCGCGGGTTGCTGCCGACGATCAGGATCGCGTCGGCCTCTTCGATGCCGGCGATGCCGCTGTTGAAAATATAGCCGGCGCGGTTCGACGGATCGATCTGCGCGCCGTCCTGGCGGCAATCGCGGTTGAAGGAGCCGAGCTTCTCCATCAGATCCTTCAGCGCCATCACGCTCTCGGCGCAGGCAAGGTCGCCGGCAATCGCGGCGATCTGGCTGCCCTGCAGGCCCTTCAGCCCGGCGGCGATGGCGGCAAAGGCTTCGCTCCAGCTCGCTTCCTGCAGCTTACCATTCTCACGCACATAGGGCCGGTCGAGCCGGCGGGTGCGCAGGCCGTCATAGGAGAAGCGGCTCTTGTCCGACAGCCATTCCTCGTTGACGTCCTCGTTCAGCCGCGGCAGCACGCGCATGACCTCGCGGCCACGCG
>CAYSCA010000365.1:0-1724 GCA_964429465.1 uncultured Rhodospirillaceae bacterium | reverse complement strand
GGCGCTTTACGGCCAGGGCATGGGCAGCAAGGTGGCGCTCATCACAGACGGGCGTTTCTCTGGCGCGACGCGCGGCTTCTGCGTCGGCCATGTCGGACCGGAAGCGGCGGTCGGCGGCCCGATCGGCCTGATCAAGAACGGCGACATCATCACCATCGACGCGGTGAAGGGCGTGCTCAGCGTCGATGTCTCGGCGGCCGAGTTCGCCCGCCGCAGGAAGAAATGGAAGCCGCGCAAGACCGACTACCAGTCGGGCACGCTCTGGAAATATGCCCAGACCGTGGGCGATGCCCATGACGGCGCGGTGACGCATCCCGGCGGCGCCAGGGAAGTGCAGGAATACGCCGATATCTGAACCCGCAGAAAGGGCGCCTGAAAGGGCGCCCTTCTTCTTGCCGCCCCCACTGAAGAGATCCCCATGACCTATCGCGTTGCCATTGCCGGGTTCCAGCACGAGACCAACACGTTTGCGCCGCAGAAGGCCGAGCTGCGCAAGTTCGTCGAGGGCGAGGGCTGGCCGCCGCTGACCGAAGGCCAGGCGATCTTCGAGGTGTTCCCGCCGATGAACATCCCGATCGGCGGCTTCATCAGGGCGGCGACGCCGAAGCAGTGGGAGCTGCTGCCGATCGCCTGGGCCGCGGCGCAGCCGTCATCCTATGTCACCGACGAGGCCTTCGAGCATGTCGCGAAGAAGATCACCGACGGCATCGCGGCGCTCAAGGGCCGCATCGATGCGGTCTATCTCGATCTCCACGGCGCGATGGTGACCGAGAGCCATGAGGACGGCGAGGGCGAGCTGCTGCGCCGCGTGCGCGCCGTGGTCGGGCCGGACCTGCCGGTGGTCGCCAGCCTCGACCTGCATACCAACATCACCGAGGCGATGGTGCGCTACTCGGATGTGCTGGTCGCCTACCGGACCTATCCGCATCTCGACATGGCGGCGACCGGCGCGCGGGTCATGCATCACCTGGAAAAGCTGCTGACCGGAGAGCGCAAGAAACAGGCCAGGGCGATGCGGCGCCTGCCGTTCCTGATTCCGCTCACCGCGCAATGCACCTTCATCGAGCCGTGCAAAAGCATCTACGAAACCTTGAGCGGGATGGAGCGCGGCGCGGTGTCGTCGCTCAGCTTCGCGCCGGGCTTCCATCCGGCCGATATCCGGGAATGCGGCCCGGTGATCCTGGCCTATGGCGACGCGCAGGAAGCGGCCGACCGCGCGGCCGACGAACTGACCCGCCATATCGCCGAGCGCGAGGCGGAATTCAGAACCAGGCTGCTGTCGCCCGCCGAGGCCATCGAGGAGGCGCGCAAGCTGATCATCGGCGGCGCGCGCAGATCCATCGTGCTGGCCGATGTGCAGGACAATCCCGGCGCGGGCGCCACCAGCGACACGACGGGGCTGCTCGCCGCCCTGATCGAGCA
The DNA here is from genome assembly GCA_964429465.1 of uncultured Rhodospirillaceae bacterium. Classification (GTDB taxonomy): domain Bacteria; phylum Pseudomonadota; class Alphaproteobacteria; order Ferrovibrionales; family Ferrovibrionaceae; genus Ferrovibrio. Next base: position 302 of record CAYSCA010000365.1, on the reverse strand, counting down.
TCAGGTGCCGGATGCGGCGCTGGGCCTGCTCTGCGATGCCGAAGCCGCCAGGATCGCGCACCAGGCCGGCGAGGGGGCGGAGATCGAGATCGCCGTCGGCGGCAAGGCCTTCGACGGCGCGAAGCCCTATCGCAACCGCTTCAAGGTCGCGGCACTCAATGACGGCCGGTTCCTCTGCACCGGGCCGTTCTACAGGGGCACGCGCATGGCGCTCGGGCCGATGGCGCGGCTGAGCTGCCCGACATCAAACGGAGGGGGCGTCGACCTGATCGTCAGCTCGATCCGGGTGCAGGCGGCCGACA
>CAYSCA010000364.1:0-1753 GCA_964429465.1 uncultured Rhodospirillaceae bacterium | reverse complement strand
TCACGCCGTTCAACTTCCCGGCCATGGTGCCGATGTGGATGTTCGCGGTCGCGATCGCCTGCGGCAACACCTTCGTGCTGAAGCCCAGCGAAAAGGATCCGAGTTGTCCGCTGCGGCTGGCCGAGCTGATGCTGGAGGCCGGCGCGCCGGCCGGCGTGCTGAACTGCGTGATCGGCGACAAGGAATCGGTCGACACGCTGCTGACCGATCCGCGCGTGCAGGCGGTCAGCTTCGTCGGCTCGACGCCGATCGCGGAATATGTCTATGCCACCGCGGCGGCGCACGGCAAGCGCGTGCAGGCGATGGGCGGCGCCAAGAACCATATGATCGTGATGCCGGACGCCGACATGGACCAGGCGGTGGACGCGCTGATCGGCGCCGGCTACGGCTCGGCCGGCGAGCGCTGCATGGCGGTTTCGGTCGCCGTGCCGGTGGGCAAGGGCACGGCCGACAAGCTGGTCGAGGCCCTGGCGCCGCGCGTGCGTGCCCTGAAGGTGGGCCCCAGCATGGACAAGGACAGCGAAATGGGCCCGCTGGTCACCAAGGAGCACCTCGCCAAGGTGAAGGGCTATGTCGATACCGGCGTGAACGAGGGCGCCAAGCTGGTGGTGGATGGCCGCGGCCTGAAACTGCAGGGCTACGAGAACGGCCATTTCATGGGCGGCTGCCTGTTCGACAACGTGAAGCCGTCGATGAAAATCTACAAGGAAGAGATCTTCGGCCCGGTGCTCAGCGTCGTACGGACCGAGAGCTTCGAGGAAGCGGCAAGGCTGCCGACCGAGCATGAATTCGGCAATGGCGTGGCGATCTTCACCCGCGACGGCGACGCGGCGCGCGACTTCGCCGCCAGGGTGCAGGTCGGCATGGTCGGCATCAACGTGCCGATCCCGGTGCCGCTCGCCTTCCACACTTTCGGCGGCTGGAAGCGGTCGGCTTTCGGCGATACCAACCAGCACGGTCCCGAGGGCGTGAAGTTCTTCACCAAGATCAAGACCGTCACCGCACGCTGGCCGACCGGCATCCGCGCCGGCGCCGACTTCGCCATCCCGACGATGAAGTAAGCCGGGCCTTTCCGGTCCTGCACGGGCGGCAGATGACTCTGCCGCCCGTTTCGTTTTAAAGAAGCCCCATGACGATTCTTGAAAGCTACCGCGCCAAGCTGGCGGCCGGCGACCTGGCGGAAGACCCGGCCCAGGCTCTGGCGGCCGAGAAGCTGGAACTGCTGAGCCGGCGGCTGCAGCATTACCGGCCGGGCAGCGAGGATAGCTGGCTGCAGAAGCTGTCCTTCGGCCGCAAGCGCGAGCCGGCGCCGCAGGGCCTCTACATCTACGGCGATGTCGGCCGCGGCAAGTCGATGCTGATGGATCTGTTCTTCGCCGGCGCGCCGGTGGAAAAGAAGCGCCGCGTGCATTTCCATGCCTTCATGCAGGAGGTGCATGCCGAAATCTTCCGTTATCGCCAGCTGGCCGAGGACCATCCCGAGAAGAAGGCGGGCGGCGACGATCCGATCAGGCCGGCGGCGAAGAAGATCGCCAAGTCGGCCTGGCTGCTCTGCTTCGACGAGATGCAGGTCAGCGACGTGGCCGATGCCATGATCCTCGGCCGCCTGTTCGAGAAGCTGTTCCAGCGCGGCGTGGTGGTGGTCGCCACCTCGAACCGCCATCCCGACGATCTCTACAAGGGCGGCCTGAACCGCCAGCTGTTCCTGCCCTTCATCGATCTGTTCAAGCAGAAGCTGGACGTGCTGCATCTG
>CAYSCA010000363.1:0-1771 GCA_964429465.1 uncultured Rhodospirillaceae bacterium | reverse complement strand
TCCGCAAGGCGACCGAGCATGCCAAGCGGAACCTGATCCGCGTGAATCTGCGCGAAGGCCGCACGCTGCATCACGATATCGAGGGCCGTCATGGCGCCGGCAAGGTGGTGCTGCGCGCAGCCCCTCCGGGCACCGGCATCATTGCCGGCGGTCCGATGCGCGCCGTGTTCGAGACGCTGGGCGTGGCCGACGTGGTGACCAAGTCGCTCGGTTCCTCGAACCCGCATAACATGGTGAAGGCGACCTTCGCCGCCCTGCAGGGCCTGAATGCGCCGCGCCACATTGCCGCCAAGCGCGGCAAGAAGGTGGCCGACATTCTGGGCCGCCGCAGCGAGACTGAGGAGTAAGGCTGATGGCTCCGGCGAAGAAGACGGCCAAGAAGGCCGGCAACACCGTCAAGGTCACCTGGGTGAAGTCCGCCAACAAACGGACCGTCGATCAGCAGGCGACCCTGGTTGGCCTGGGGCTGCGCAAGCTGAATCAGAGCCGTGAACTGGAGGATACGCCTTCGGTGCGCGGCATGATCGCCAAGGTGCAGCACCTGCTCCAGGTAGGCTAAGGATTTCAGGGCCGGCTTCGCTGCCGGCCGAGCGGAAGGGTTAGGAATATGCGTCTCAATCAGATCGCCGACAATCCGGGCGCCCGCAAGGACCGCATGCGCGTCGGTCGCGGTATCGGCTCGGGCAAGGGCAAGACCTCGGGCCGCGGCGTCAAGGGCCAGAAGGCGCGCACCGGCGTCAGCATCCTGGGCTTCGAAGGCGGCCAGACTCCGATCTATCGCCGCCTGCCGAAGCGCGGCTTCAATCCGCTGAATCCGTCGAACCACGAGACGGTGAATATCGGCCGTCTGCAATCGGCGATCGACAAGAAGAAGCTCGACGCTTCGCAGCCGATCGACGAGGCCGCCCTGAAGAAGGCCGGCCTGTGCTCGCGCAATGCCCCGAGCATCCGGCTGCTGGGTACCGGCGAGCTGAAGGCCAGGGTCACGATCACGGTGACCGGCGCCTCGGCGAGCGCCAAGGCGGCGGTCGAGAAGGCCGGCGGCAGCATCACCGTCCTGGTTCCGCCCAAGGCCGAAGCCGCCCCGAAGGCGGAAAAGGCAGCCAAGGGCAAGAAGAAGTAGTTAGTGAGTGTGGCGACGGGGCGAAAGCCCCGTTGCCTTGTGAATAGTCACCCCGGTCGGATTTAAGGACAGACATGGCATCGGCAGCGGAACGCATGGCGGCTAGCCTCAATCTGGGGGCCTTTGCCAAAGCGACCGAATTGAAGAAGCGTATCTGGTTCACGATTGGCGCGCTGATCGTTTACCGCCTGGGTACCTACATCCCGCTGCCGGGTATCGATCCGCAGATCATGGCGGATATCTTCCGCCAGCAGGCCGGCGGCATCCTTGGCATGTTCAACGTGTTCGCGGGCGGCGCGCTCGAGCGCATGACCATCTTCGCGCTCAACATCATGCCGTATATCTCGGCCTCCATCATCGTCCAGCTGCTGACTGCGGTCTCGCCGCATCTCGAGGCACTGAAAAAAGAGGGCGAAGCCGGCCGGAAGAAGATGAACCAGTATACCCGCTACGGAACCGTGTTCCTGGCGGCCGTCCAGGCCTACGGTATCGCCGTCGGCCTTGAGGGGATGACTGGCAGCCGCGGCGGCGCCGTGATCGACCCGGGCATGTTCTTCCGCCTCACCACGGTGATCACGTTGACCGGCGGCACCATGTTCCTGATGTGGCTGGGCGAGCAGATCACCGAGCGCGGCGTCGGCAACGGCA
>CAYSCA010000362.1:705-1779 GCA_964429465.1 uncultured Rhodospirillaceae bacterium | reverse complement strand
CCTCCCTGGCGATGTACCCAGCCCTGGGGAATTGAACTGCCGTCGAATGGGCCGGTCCAAATCCATCAAGTTTCAAGTCGCGTGCGTAGAACAAGGACCATGAGCAAATGCACGGGACCACGATCGAAATGCACTACGGATTGAAGGTGGCAATCAGCGCCATCGTCCTTTCGATAATGGCTGTGGGCCTCGGGATCGGGGCGGCAATTGTGATGGGAGCAGTGCAATGAGTACCGCAATAGCAAAACGGAAAGATGATGCAGATGTGCAGGTGGCACCTGTACCTGCAAGCGAAACAGCCGCGATCTTCTCCATGATCGAGCGGATCATATCCGACCCGACCGTTGGAATCGAGCGCGTCAATCAGGCTTTTGACTTCTACCAGAAGGTTCAGGCCGATGGGGCGAGGAAAGCATTTGATGCCGCCATGGCTGCGGCCAAGGCTGAATTCCCGCAGATCCTAAAGAACAGGGTTGTCGATTTCACAACCCAGAAAGGCCGGACAAACTACCGGCATGAAGACCTGGGTGAGATCGCCAAAACCATCGACCCCATACTCGGCAAGCACGGGCTGTCCTATCGGTTCCGGACCTCTGCTGAGCTTAATGAGCCTGTTCGCGTGACATGCATCGTCTCGCATCGCCTCGGCCATTTCGAAGAGAACACGCTTCCGGGGCCGCGAGACGACACTGGCAACAAGAACAGCCTTCAGGCGATAGGCAGCACAATCACATACCTGCAGCGCTACACGCTGAAGTCGGCGCTCGGCCTTGCTGCATCTCACGACGACGACGGCAAGAGTGCTGACCAAACAGCGGACATTCTGGCGCCCATCACGGACCAGCAGCAGGAAGAACTGCGGTCCCTAATTACAGATACGAAGACCGACATAACAAAATTCCTTACCTACGCCAAGGCTGAGAGCCTTTCGGACGTTCTGGCGAAGGACTTCCCTAAGCTGAAGGCATTTCTCGTGGCCAAGAAGAATGGAGGCAAGCGGTGACAGAGGTTATGGACCGGGAATTGGTGACGATCGAGCCGAAGAACGCGCTCTCGGTATTCACCGAGCCAAAG
>CAYSCA010000362.1:0-611 GCA_964429465.1 uncultured Rhodospirillaceae bacterium | reverse complement strand
AATACAAGGAGATCCCGAAGAAGATCGACGCCACCCGCAAGCGCGTCCGCGACACGCTCGACGCATGGAAAGATGAGGTGCGCAAGCCGCTGACCGATTGGGAAGATGCGGAAGAGGCTCGTATAGCCGCGATCAAGTCTTCGCTGGGAGAGCTACAGGGCGTCATTGATGACTACAGCGAGCGGCCGTCAGAGGTCATTCGCGAGCGGCTGAACGAGGTCAAGGGCGAGGCCATCACTGAGCAGTTCTACGCCGAGTATACCGGGGCCGCTGCCGAGCTGAAGGACAAGGCCATCAAGGCCCTGGAAGACCAGCTAGCCCGTGCCGAGAAGCGTGAGGCCGAAGCGGCCGAGCTGGCACGGCTCCGGGCCGAGGCGGAAGAGCGGGCCAAGAAAGAGCGCGAAGAGCAGATCGCTCGCGAGGCTGCAGAAGCCGCCCGCAAGAAGGCCGAGGCCGAGGCCAACGCGGAAAGGGAACGCGTCGAAGCTGCGGCGCGAGCCGAGCGCGAAGCTGCCGAGAAGCGCGAGCTGCAGTTGCGCCTGGAGAAAGAACAAGCTGAGCGCCGTGCCATAGAAGCAGCCGAGCAGGCCAAGCGTGAGTTGGAAGAGAAA
>CAYSCA010000361.1:0-1809 GCA_964429465.1 uncultured Rhodospirillaceae bacterium | reverse complement strand
TGTAGCGCGAGCGCATCAGGGCCAGCGCGGTGGGCGCCGGCGCGCCGGCCAGGAACGGGCCGCAGCAGGTTTCGAAAGACTGGCCGGACTGGCAGGGGCAGGGAGTCAACTTACGTTTTACGTTGCCGGTTTCTCGTGCTGCTCGGCGGGACGGGCGAATTGCGGGAAGTTGGGATGCATCAGCAGCGGCGTGACGCTCACATCGGTGAAGGTGGGATAGAGCGGCATGGCACGGATCTGGTTGCCGACCGCTTCCGGCGTGGGCAGGTTCCACAGCACGAAGGTGCCCAGCGCATTGGCGCGGCGCCAGATGCCGACCAGTTGGCGCTTCTCGATCATTTCCTCCGAGACGCGCCATTCGGCCTTCACCCAGTCGTTCATCCTGTCGCCGGCGCGCAGATATTCGATCCGCACGTCCAGCAGGAACAGCGTCGTGTCGGGCTTGGGTTTCGAGTCCGGCTTCTCATGCGTTTTCGCACCGCGGGCGAATTGCGGGAAATTCGGATGCGCCACCAGCGGCGTCGCCTCGATATGGGTGAAATAGGGATAGAGCGGCATGGCGCGGAGTTGGCTCGCCAGCGCCTCGTGGTTCGGCATGTCGAGGATGAACATCGTGCCCATGCCGTTGGCCTTGCGCCAGATGCCGACGAACTGGCCGTTCGACAGCATCCGCTCTTCCTCGTCCCATTCCGCGCGCACCAGCTGCTGCGCCTTGTCGCCCAGGGTCGTGAAGTTGAAGGTGACGTCGATCAGGAAGAGCATGTTTGTTGTCCTTGTTATCAACTCGTCATCCCGGGCGGAGCGTAGCGAAGACCCGGGATCCCATTTTATTGCCAGGAGGAAAATGGGATCCCGGCTCGCGCGACGCAACTGCGTCGCTTGGCCGGGATGACATGGGTGGGCAGGAGGGTTAATCCACGATCCGCTTTTTCACGTAACTGCCCGGCGCGTCCTCGATCACTTTCATCTTGCCGTCGCCGGGTTTGCGGGCAGGGACCTTCGGGCCGGATTTCTCCGACAGCCATTTGTCCCAGTCGTTCCACCAGGACCCGGGATGCTCGGTGGCGCCCTTGATCCAGTCTTCGACATTCGGCGGGTTGGTCTTCGTGTTGTTGATCCAGTGCTGGTATTTCTTCGCATTGGGATGGTTGATCACGCCGGCGATATGGCCCGAGCCGGCCATCACGAAACGCACCGGGCCGCCGTAAAGCTGGGTTGCCTTGTAGACTGACTTGTACGGCGCGATATGGTCCTCGCGGCTGGCCTGCAGGTAAACCGGGATTTTCACCTTGCCGAGATCCAGCTTGACGCCGCCGAGCTCCAGCGCGCCGGGCTTCGACAGCAAATTCTGCTGATACATGTTGCGCAGGTAGAAGCCGTGCATCCGCGCCGGCATGCGCGTGCAGTCGGAATTCCAGTAGAGCAGATCGAAGGGGAAGGGTTCCTTGCCCAGCAGGTAGTTGTTCACCACGAAGGACCAGATCAGGTCGTTGGCGCGCAGCATGTTGAAGGTGGTCGCCATCTCGCCGCCATCGAGATAGCCTTTCTCGCTCATCAGGCTGTCGAGATATTTCAGCGTATCCTCGTCGGTGAAGACGCTGAGTTCGCCGGCCTCCGAGAAATCCACCTGGGCGGCGAAGAAGGTCACCGCCTTGATGCGGTCGTCTTTCTGGGCCGCCATGCGCGCCAGCGTCGCCGCCATCAGCGTGCCGCCGATGCAGTAGCCGATCGCCGTGACTTCCTCCTCGCCGGTGGCCTTCTTCACGGCATCGAGGCCGTCATAGATGCCTTCCTGCATGTAGCTTTCGA
>CAYSCA010000360.1:1154-1851 GCA_964429465.1 uncultured Rhodospirillaceae bacterium | reverse complement strand
ATCTCGGCGACGTCGTCGCGGCCTTCCTCGCCCTCGCCGAGCTCCTTCTGGATCGCCTTGAGCTGCTCGTTCAGGTAATACTCGCGCTGGGTCTTCTCCATCTGGCGCTTGACGCGCGAGCGAATCTTCTTCTCGACCTGCAGCACGCCGATCTCGCCTTCCATCATGGCGTAAACGCGCTCAAGCCGCTCCACCACATTGGCGATTTCCAGCAGGTCCTGCTTGTCGCTGATCTTGATGGTCAGGTGCGACGCGACGGTGTCGGCCAGCTTGGACGCATCCTCGATCTGGTTCAGCGAAACCAGCACTTCCGGCGGGATCTTCCGGTTCAGCTTCACATACTGCTCGAACTGGTTGATCACCGAGCGCGACAGCGCCTCGGTCTCGCGGCCCTCGCCGGTATCGTCGCTCAGCACCTCGGCCTGGACCTGGAAGAAGTCCTGGTTGTCGGTGAACTTGACGATCTTGGCGCGCTGGCTGCCCTCGACCAGCACCTTCACGGTACCGTCCGGCAGGCGCAGCAGCTGGAGCACCGACGCGATGGTGCCAACGCTGTGGATATCTTCGGCGGCCGGGTTGTCCTGTCCGGCATTCTTCTGGGCGACCAGCAGGATCTGCTTGTCGTCCTTCATGACGTCTTCAAGGGCGCGCACCGACTTCTCGCCGGTCGGGCGCACCGCGACCACGTCATACCCGG
>CAYSCA010000360.1:0-1144 GCA_964429465.1 uncultured Rhodospirillaceae bacterium | reverse complement strand
ACGATCATGTGCGGAAACACGACGATGTCCCGCAGGGGCAGGACGGGAAAAACCTGGGCGCGCGGCGATGTAAACATGCGGGTCTTGATTCCTGATGGGCGGCAGCCGGGATACTTCGGATATGGAGCTTCCTCGCCGCCTGACGAGGTTTAACATGGGAATTCCGGCAAGGTCCGTCAAGCCACGGTCCTGCAACAGAAGGATAACAGAATGCCTATGGCCGAGTCGCAAACACCCGGAGACGCGGTTCTGGAACTGGCCGTGCTCGATCTGCGCCGCGGCCATGCCGGGGCTTTCGAAGCGGCGCTGACCGAGGCCCTTCCGCTGATCCGGCGGCAGCCCGGCTGTCGGCATGTCGAAATACGCCCCTGCCTCGAAAACGCGCAGCGCTTCGTGCTGCTGGTCTGGTGGGCCAGCCTGGCCGACCACGAGGAAGGGTTCCGGCGCTCAGCCGATTACCGGCGGTGGCGCGCCCTGCTGCACGGATTCTACGAACCGTTCCCGGTCGTGGAGCATTATGGCCCGTCCCGGGCCGGGGACCCGCAGGAGTTGCCCGCCGCGCGGCAGTGACGGGGTCAACGCGATCAGGCGCTGACATCCTCCTGCTTGCGGTCGGCATAGATCAGCAACGGCTTGGCGCGTCCCTCGACCACATCGGGCGAGATCACCACCTCCTCGACGCCGTTCATGTTCGGCAGATCGAACATCGGGTCGAGCAGGATGGCCTCGAGGATCGAGCGCAGGCCGCGCGCGCCGGTCTTGCGGGCGATCGCCTTGCGCGCGACGCCTGCCACCGCCTCGTCCGAGAAGGTCAGCTTGACGTCTTCCATCTCGAACAGGCGCTGGTACTGCTTGATCAGGGCGTTCTTCGGCTTGGTCAGGATGTCGACCAGCGCCGCCTCGTCCAGATCATGCAGGGTGGCGATCACCGGCAGCCGGCCAATGAATTCGGGAATGAGGCCGAACTTGAGCAGGTCGTCGGGCTCGACCTCGGCCAGGATTTCGCCGGCGCGCCGGTCGTCGGGGCCGCGGACATCGGCATTGAAGCCGATCGAGGTGCCCTTGCCGCGGCCGGCAATGATCTTCTCCAGGCCGGCGAAGGCGCCGCCGCAGATGAACAGGATGTTGGTCGTGTCGACCTGCA
>CAYSCA010000359.1:0-1870 GCA_964429465.1 uncultured Rhodospirillaceae bacterium | reverse complement strand
GCAGCATCAGCGCCGTCAGCCCCATGATCTCCGGCTCGGCCGGGAACAGCCGCAGCAGCAGCCGCGCCAGCCGGATCGCCTCGTCGCAAAGCGGCTGGCGGATATGCGCCTCGCCGCCGCTGGCCGAATAGCCCTCGTTGAACAGCAGATAGAGCATCGCGGCCACGGCAGCGACGCGCTCCGCCCGTTCCACCGGGCCGGGCGCCTCGAAAGGCACCGCGGCCTGCTCGACCTTGCGCTTGGCGCGCGTGATGCGCTGCTCCATCGCGCTGTCGCCGACCAGGAAGGCCCGCGCGATCTCGGGCACCGTGAGGCCGGAGACGATGCGCAGCGCCAGCGCGATCTGCTGCGTCGCCGGCAGATCCGGATGGCAGCAGATGAACAGCAGCCGCAGCATGTCGTCGCGATACTGCGAATTGTCGAGCCGCTCGGCGATGTCGCTTTCGGCATCCCCGAGGTCGGAGATCGCCTCCTCGTCCGGCAGCGCCACGTTGCGGCCGCGGCGGCGCACCTCGTCGAGCCCGGCATTGCGGCCGACGAAGACCAGCCAGGCGACCGGATCGCGCGGCGGGCCGTTCTGCGGCCAGTGTTTCAGCGCGCGCAGGCAGGCTTCCTGGAAGGCCTCCTCGGCGCGGTCGAGATCGCGGAAATAGCGCAGCAGCGCGCCGATCGCCTGGGGCCGCGCGCCGCGGAGCGCCGTGTCGATCCAGGCGAGGTCGGTCATCAGGTCGCCGTTTTCATATCGCCCGGCCGGAAGGCGCGCAGGGGGCGGATTTCGAAAGTGCCGTGGATCTCGGCGCCATGCAGCTCGCGGGCGAAGGCGATCACCTCGTCCAGACTGTCGGCCTCAACCACATAGAAGCCGAGCAGCTGCTCCTTGGTTTCGGCGAACGGGCCGTCCAGCACGACGGGCTCGCCGGCGCCGAAGCGGAGCGTGGTGGCCGCGGTAGTCGGCATCAGCCGGGCGACCGGCCCGAGCTTGCCGCGCGCGGCCATCTTCTCCTGCACCTTGATGCGATGGCCGATCACCGCGTCATCGGTTTCCTTCGGCCAGGCCTCGACGGCGGCTTCGTCGTTGTAGCAGAGGATGGCGTACTGCATGGGGCGCCTTTTCGTGTTCATGACCGGAGGACGCGGGAGCATGCCCGATCCCGACAGCGCCGGGAATCATTTATGGGCCCTTGCCCCGGATGGCGTCTGCCGCTGCTTATTCGATGCTTGTTTTTTCTTAAGTGACGCTTAGGCGGGCCTTAGGCCGGGCTTATCCCGGCGTATTCCTTCTTATTCCGGCTCTGGCCGAAACGCCGGCAGACGGGCGGCGATCCGGGAATTCGGACTGAAAGACGCGACAAGACTACCCCGGCTGTGGCTCGGAGTAAAGAACATATAATGAACATATATGTTCAAGAAAACTAATTGCATATTGCAATCAGTTTGGCTACAACAACCCGGCAGCAAGGGAGACACCCATGTCCAGGCTTCGGGTTACGGCATTCAGCATTTCGCTCGACGGTTACGGGGCGGGACCGGATCAGACCATGCAGGAGCCGCTGGGCCGCGGCGGCGAGAGCCTGCATGAATGGTTCATTCCGACCCGGACCTTCCAGGAGAAGGTGGTCGGCAAGGCCGGCGGCACGACCGGCGTGGACGACGATTTCGCCGCCCGCAGCTTCGAGAATGTCGGCGCCTGGATCATGGGCCGCAACATGTTCGGCCCGGTGCGCGGCGAATGGCCCGATGAATCCTGGAAGGGCTGGTGGGGCGACAACCCGCCCTATCACGTGCCGGTCTTTGTGCTTACGCATCACCCGCGCCGGCCGATCGAGATGGCAGGCGGCACCGTCTTCCATTTCGTCACCGACGGGATCGA
>CAYSCA010000358.1:901-1873 GCA_964429465.1 uncultured Rhodospirillaceae bacterium | reverse complement strand
TGCCCTTCCTGGAGGCGATCCGCCAGTTCGGCCTGGAGGCGGGCAGGGGCCAGGCGATCTACATCCACTGCACCCTGGTGCCGTTCATCGCGGCCTCGGGCGAGCTGAAGACCAAGCCGACGCAGCATTCGGTGAAGGAGCTGCGCTCGATCGGCATCCAGCCCGATATCCTGCTCTGCCGCTCGGACCGCGAAATCCCGCAGGGCGACCGCAAGAAGATGGCGCTGTTCTGCAACGTGCGCGAGGAAGCCGTGATCCCCGCGCTGGATGTCGAGACGATCTATGCCGCGCCGCTGGCCTATCACGAGGCCGGGCTGGACGTGCAGGTACTGAAAAGCTTCGGGCTGGATGCCGGCAGCGAACCCGACCTCACCGGCTGGCGCAACATCGTGCAGCGCGTGGTGGCGCCGGAGAATTCGGTCAAGATCGCCATCGTCGGCAAGTATACCGGCCTGAAGGACGCCTATAAGTCGCTGGCCGAGGCGCTGGCGCATGGCGGCATCGCCAACAATGCGCGCGTCAACCTCGAATGGATCGAAGCCGAGATTTTCGAGAAGGACGAGACGGCCCTGCATGCGCTGGCCGGCGTGCATGCCATCCTGGTGCCGGGCGGCTTCGGCGAGCGCGGCTCGGAAGGCAAGATCAAGGCGGTCACCTTCGCGCGCGAGCGCCGGATTCCGTATTTCGGCATCTGCTTCGGGATGCAGATGGCGGTGATCGAATATGCCCGCTCCAAGGCCGGCATCAGGGATGCGAGCAGCACCGAATTCGGCCCGGCCAAGGAGCCGCTGGTCGGCATGATGACCGAGTGGATGCGCGGCAACGAGCTGGAGAAGCGCTCGGCCGCCGGCGATCTCGGCGGCACCATGCGGCTCGGCGCCTATGACGCTTCGCTCAAGCCGGGCAGCCGGGTGGCGGAAATCTACGGCGACACCACGATCTCCGAGCGCCACCGCCACCGCTACGAGGTCA
>CAYSCA010000358.1:0-891 GCA_964429465.1 uncultured Rhodospirillaceae bacterium | reverse complement strand
TACCGGCTATCGCGAGAAGCTGGAGGCCTGCGGCCTGCTGTTCTCCGGCATGTCGCCGGACGGCCTGCTGCCCGAGATCGTGGAACTGCCCGACCATCCCTGGTTCATCGGCGTGCAGTATCACCCGGAGCTGAAATCCAAGCCCTTTGCGCCGCATCCGCTGTTTGCCAGCTTCGTCAAGGCGGCTTTGGACCAGTCGCGGCTGGTATAGGCGGCGCCCGGTTCGTGTAAAAGTAACGGATTGCCTTTATACTGCCGTCATGCCGGGCCTGACCCGGCATCCCGTTTGAATGGGACCCCGGCTCACGGCCCGGGGCGACGGGTGAAGCGCGGAGAGTCAGCATGAGTGAAGGCCAGAACCCTACCCGCCATGTCCCGGTCGGCGAGTTCAAGATCGGCAACGACCTGCCGCTGACCCTGATCGCCGGGCCCTGCGCCATGGAAAGCCGCGAGCATGCGCTGGACATGGCCGGCTCGCTCAAGGAGCTGACCGAGAAGCTCGGCATCAACTTCATCTACAAGTCCTCCTTCGACAAGGCGAACCGCACCTCGATCCGGTCCAACCGCGGCTTCGGGCTGGAGAATGCGCTGCCGGTCTTCCAGGAGATCCGCGACAGCCTCGGCCTGCCGGTGATCACCGACGTGCATACCGAGGAGCATTGCCGCCAGGTCGCCGATTATGTCGACGTGCTGCAGATCCCGGCCTTCCTCTGCCGCCAGACCGACCTGCTGGTGGCGGCGGCGCAGACGGGCAAGCCGGTGAACGTGAAGAAGGGGCAGTTCCTCGCCCCCTGGGACATGAAGAACATCGTCGAGAAGTTCGACTATGTCGGCAATCCGAACGTGATGCTGTGCGAGCGCGGCGTGAGCTTCGGCTACAACACGCTGGTC
>CAYSCA010000357.1:0-1876 GCA_964429465.1 uncultured Rhodospirillaceae bacterium | reverse complement strand
GGACGGCGCGGTTGATGATCTTGAAGTAGCCGCCGCCGGCCAGCTTCTTGAATTTCACCAGCGCGAAATCCGGCTCGATGCCGGTGGTATCGCAATCCATCACCAGGCCGATCGTGCCGGTGGGTGCGATCACGCTGACCTGCGCGTTGCGGAAGCCATGCTGCTGGCCCAGCTCCAGCGCCCGGTCCCAGGCGGCCTCGGCGGCTTTCAGCAGGGTGCCGTCGGGGCAGCTGGCATGATCCAGCGGCACCGGCGCGGTGGTCACGCCCTCATAGCCGAAATGATCGCCCTGCGCAGCGCGGCGATGGTTGCGGATCACCCGCAGCATGTTGTCCGCATTGGGGGCATAGCCGGGAAAGGCGCCGAGCTCACCGGCCATCTCGGCCGAGGTGGCGTAGGATATACCGGTCATCAGCGCGGTGATGGCGCCGCAGAGCGCGCGGCCCTGGTCGCTGTCGTAGGACAGGCCGCAGGACATCAGCAGCGCGCCGAGATTGGCATAGCCCAGGCCCAGCGTGCGGAACTTGTAGGACAGCTCGGCAATCTCGCGGCTGGGGAACTGCGCCATCAGCACGCTGATTTCCAGCGTGACGGTCCACAACCGCACGGCATGCTCGAAGCCGGCGACGTCGAACTTGCCATCCGCCTTGCGGAAGCACATCAGGTTCAGCGACGCGAGATTGCAGGCCGTGTCGTCGAGGAACATGTATTCCGAGCACGGATTGGACGCATTGATGCGGCCGTCGGCCGGGCAGGTATGCCAGTCGTTGATGCTGGTATCGAACTGGATGCCCGGATCGGCCGAGGCCCAGGCGGCATAGCCGATGCGGTCCCACAGCTCGCGCGCCTTGACCTTCTTCGCCACCTTGCCGTCGACGCGGCGGATCAGTTCCCATTCGCCGTCAGTCTCCACCGCATTCAGGAAGCCGTCGGAGACACGCACGGAATTGTTCGAATTCTGGCCCGAGACCGAGAGATAGGCGTCCGAATCCCAGTCGGTGTCGTAGGTCGGGAATTCGATTTCCGTGTAGCCCTGCTTGGCGAACTGGATGACCCGCTGGATGTAGTTTTCCGGGATCATCGCCTTGCGCGCGGCGACGATCTCGCGGCGCAGCTGGACATTCTTCTTCGGATCGAAGCGGCCATCGCCGCTGCCGAGCTGGCAGGCCGCCATGATCGCGTTGAGATGCTTCTGCGACAGCTTGGAGCCGGCGACCAGCGCGGCCACCTTCTGCTCCTCGATCACCTTCCAGTCGATGAACTGCTCGATATCGGGGTGGTCGATATCGCAGATCACCATCTTGGCGGCGCGGCGCGTGGTGCCGCCCGACTTGATCGCGCCGGCGGCCCGGTCGCCGATCTTGAGGAAGCTCATCAGGCCCGACGACTTGCCGCCGCCGGCCAGTTTCTCGTTCTCGCCGCGCAGGCGGGAGAAATTGCTGCCGGTGCCCGAGCCGTATTTGAACAGGCGCGCCTCGCGCACCCAGAGGTCCATGATGCCGCCCTCATTGACGAGGTCGTCCTGCACCGACTGGATGAAGCAGGCATGCGGCTGCGGATGTTCGTAGGCCGAGGCCGACTTGGTCAGCTGGCCGGTCTTGAAATCGACGTAGTAGTGGCCCTGCGCCGGACCATCGATGCCATAGGCCCAGTGCAGGCCGGTATTGAACCATTGCGGCGAGTTCGGCGCGCCCATCTGCTGGCAGATCATGTAGCGCATCTCGTCATAGAAGGCGCGGGCGTCGGCCTCGGACTCGAAATAGCCGCCTTTCCAGCCCCAATAGGTCCAGGTGCCGGCCAGCCGGTCGAACACCTGCTTGGCGCTGGTCTCGCCGATGGTGCGGCGCTCGGGCTCGATCTGCTCGAGGGCGGCCTG
>CAYSCA010000356.1:0-1883 GCA_964429465.1 uncultured Rhodospirillaceae bacterium | reverse complement strand
GCCTGGTCACCGGTTCGCTCTGGGGCAAGCCGATGTGGGGCACCTGGTGGGTATGGGATGCCCGGCTCACCTCGATGCTGATCCTGTTTTTCCTGTATCTCGGCTATATCGCGCTGTGGGAGGCCTTCGACGATCCTTCCCGCGCCGGACGGGCTGCGGCGATCCTGGCGCTGGTCGGCGCCGTCAATCTGCCGATCATCAAGTTCTCCGTGGACTGGTGGAACACCCTGCACCAGCCGGCCAGTGTGCTGACCATGGCGGGGCCGAAAATCCACCCTGATATCCTCTGGCCGCTGCTGCTCACCGCCCTGGGCGCGCAGTCATATTACGTCTGGATCCTCTGCCTGCGGGTGCGGACGGAAATTCTCGAGCGGCAGGCCAGAATCCTGCGATTCAGCGCCGCGGCGGATCGCCGCGCCGCCTAGCCCGGCCGGCAGGAAGGCTATATTTTCCCCCGGTCTGGCCCCGGCACTCTGACCCAGGGCCAAGGAAACCAAGAGGTTATACCCGGTGTACTGGGCATCGCTGTCGGATTTCGTCGCCATGGGCGGCCATGCCGGGTTCGTCTGGCCGGCTTTCGGCCTGGCGGTGGTCGTCCTGGTCGGCCTCGGCCTGCACAGCCATATCCAGATGCGGGCGGCCGAGCGCGACCATGCCGAAGCGCGCCGGGAGGCCGGGCGTGAAGCGTAAGCACAAGCGCCTGCTGGCGGTATTCGGCCTGCTCGGCGGACTTGGCGTGGCGGCCGCGCTGGTGCTCACCGCGTTCAACGACAATCTGGTGTTCTTCCATAGCCCGTCCGACGTGGTGGAGAAGCAGATCCCGGCCGACCGGCACTTCCGCATCGGCGGCCTGGTGCAGGAGGGCAGCGTCAGGCGCGACGGCCTGACGACGGATTTCGTCGTCACCGATCTGCGCAATGCCGTCCCCGTCCGCTATACCGGCATGCTGCCCGATCTGTTCCGCGAGGGGCAGGGGGTCGTCGCCAACGGCAAGCTCGACGCGCAGGGCCGGTTCGTCGCCTCCGAAGTGCTGGCCAAGCATGACGAGAACTACATGCCGCCCGAAGTGGCAGAGGCGCTCAAGAAATCGGGCCAGTGGCATGAGAAGCCGGGCGACCATGCCGGGCTGAAGCCCGGTTCGTGATATAGCAGGGTTGCATGATCGCTGAATTCGGTCATATCGCGCTGATCCTCGCGCTGACACTGGCGCTGGTGCAGGGCGTGCTGCCGCTGATCGGCGCGGCGCGCGGGATCGCCGGCTGGATGGGGGTGGCCCCGGCGGCGGCGATGGGCCAGGCGCTGCTGATCGCCTTTGCCTTCGGCTGCCTGACCTATGCCTATGTGACCTCGGATTTTTCCGTGCTCAATGTGGCGGAGAATTCGCACCGGCTGAAGCCGATGCTCTACAAGGTGAGCGGCGTCTGGGGCAATCACGAAGGCTCCCTGCTGCTCTGGATATTCATCCTGGCCATCTTCGGTGCCGCCGTCGCGGTATTCGGCCGCAATCTGCCGGCGACGCTCAAGGCCCGCGTGCTGGCCGTCCAGGGCCTGATCGGCGTCGGCTTCCTGGCTTTCATCCTGTTCACCTCCAATCCCTTCGCGCGGCTGCTGCCGGCGCCGGCGGAAGGCCGCGGCCTCAATCCGCTGCTGCAGGATCCCGGCCTCGCCTTCCATCCGCCCTTTCTCTATCTCGGCTATGTCGGCTTCTCGGTGGCTTTCTCCTTTGCGGTCGCCGCCCTGATCGAGGGGCGGGTCGATCCCGCCTGGGCGCGCTGGGTACGGCCATGGACGCTCGCGGCCTGGTGCTTCCTGACCGTCGGCATCGCGCTCGGCAGCTGGTGGGCCTATTACGAGCTCGGCTGGGGCGGCTGGTGGTTCTGGGA
>CAYSCA010000355.1:0-1935 GCA_964429465.1 uncultured Rhodospirillaceae bacterium | reverse complement strand
TTTTGAACCGTTTTGGATAACGGCCCATAAGAGCGCGTAGCGGCCGGCAGCAACGCCCAGAAAAAGACAATCCGGCGGATCAGCCGGCAGCGCCCGGCCGGGCGGGATTGGTGATCGCAGTGAGCAATTGCCAGCGCGAGCGCGCCTGCGCGATCAGGTCGCGGAAATGTGCGCTGGTTTCCAGATGGCGCCAGACATGCTCCTCGCTGACCCCGAGCGCCCCGGCGACGGCCTCAGGGTGATTGCCTTCGGCGATCAGCCGCGCGGCCTTCGGCCAGTCGATCCAGGTGCGGCGGCGGGGTGGCGTGGAACTCGGCGCGTCCGTCATGCTCAGCCTCCTTCGGTACAGGGCTTGACGAAGAAGAACATTACAGGTATATAGGAAATTAGGCAAGAAAAAGGAACAAACTTACAAGCTGCCCAGCCTGCCGTCCTGGTAATCGCGGATCGCCTGGCGGATTTCCTCGGCCGTGTTCATCACGAAGGGGCCATGCGCCACGACCGGCTCACCGATCGGGTCGGCATGGCCGAGCAGCAGGACTGCATCGGAGGCCGCGGCCAGGGAAACGGCATCGCCGTCATCATCCAGTTCGGCGAGGTGGGCCGGTTTCGCGGCCGCACCGCCGACACGGACATCGCCGCGCACGATATAGAGGAAAACATTGCGGCCAGGCGGCACCTGCATCTCCAGCCCGCCGCCGGCCGAGAGGTACACCGTGCTCATCCACACACCGGTGAGCGAGGTTACCGGGCCGCTCTGCCCCGCAAACTCCCCGGCGATGAGGTTGAGCGTGACGCGGCCCTCGTCCAGCGCAATCGCCGGAATCGCGTCGCGCTGCAGGCCGGTATAGCGCGGCGCGGTCATTTTCAGCCGTGCCGGCAGGTTGACCCAGAGCTGCAGGATTTCCAGCGGACCGCCGCTGCGCTTGAAGCTGGCCGGCGAAAGCTCGGCATGAACCAGGCCGCTGCCCGCCGTCATCCACTGCACGCCGCCGGCATGGATCACGCTTTCATGGCCGCCGGAATCGAGATGGGCGAGATCGCCCTCCAGGATGAAGGTGACCGTCTCGAAGCCGCGATGCGGATGCGGCCCGAAGGGCAGGCCGCGATTGTTCGGCGGATAGGTCTGCGGGCCGTGATGGTTGAGGAAAAGGAACGGATCGACCTGATCCAGTCCGGGGCCAGGCAGCGGCCGCCGCGTGGTCAGGTCGCCGATATCGTCGCGATAGGCGGGATGCAGGCGTTTCAGCGAGCGAAGGGTCATGGGGTCTCCTATGGCATTTTGCCGTCATCCCGGCCGAGCTGTTGCGAGAGCCGGGATCCCATTCCATATGGCCAAACAGGAAATGGGACCCCGGGTCAAGCCCGGGGTGACGGTCTATGAAAATGGTGGCGTCTTTCTCCGCCTGCCTTTACCCCGCGCCCCACCTCCCCTAAACACAGGACGGCGCCGGTGTCCCGGCATTTGAGGATTCCCGAACCATGTGCGGCATTGCCGGCATCCTGAGCTTCCGCGAGGCGGCTGCCGACCTGCTCGGCAGCCGCGTCAAGGCGATGACCGACGCCATCGCCTATCGCGGTCCGGATGCCGCCACGTCCTGGCTCGATCCCGCTGCCGGCCTGGCGCTCGGCCATCGCCGGCTCGCCATCGTCGACCTGACCGAGACCGGCGCGCAGCCGATGCTGAGCGCGTCGGAGCGGTTCGTGATCTGCTACAACGGCGAAATCTTCAACGCCGCCGAGGTGGCGCAGGACCTGCCCGGCACCAATTTCCGCGGCACCTCCGATACCGAGGTGCTGCTGGAGGCCTGCGCCGCCTGGGGCGTCGAGACCGCCATCAAACGCTTCATCGGCATGTTCGCCTTTGCGCTGTGGGACCGGAAGGAGCGCCGGCTGTGGCTGGTGCGCGACCGGCTCGGCATCAAGCCGCTCTAC
>CAYSCA010000354.1:0-1957 GCA_964429465.1 uncultured Rhodospirillaceae bacterium | reverse complement strand
CATCCGTGGCCTCGCGCGCGGTAGGCCTCTACCGCAACGCCTCGACGCATGCGGCCGGCGTGGTGATCGGCGACCGGCCGCTGGTCGAGCTGGTGCCGCTTTACCGCGATCCCCATGCCTCGATGGCGGCGACACAATTCTCGATGAAATATGCCGAGGCCGCCGGCCTGGTGAAGTTCGACTTCCTCGGCCTCAAGACGCTCGATGTGCTCGAGAAGGCCATCGAGCTGATCCGCGCCAGGGGTGTGAAGATCGATCTGGCGAGCATCCCGCTGTCGGACCAGCCGACTTTCGACCTGCTCGGGCGCGGCGATGCGGTCGGCGTGTTCCAGTTTGAAGGCAGCGGCATGCGCGACATGCTGCGCAACATGAAGCCCGACGCCTTCGAGGACCTGATCGCGCTGGTGGCGCTCTATCGCCCCGGCCCGATGGAGAATATCCCGACCTATATCGCCCGCAAGCACGGCAAGGAAGATCCGGATTATCTGCACGACTGGCTGAAGCCGGTGCTGGAAGAGACCTACGGCGTCATCATCTACCAGGAACAGGTGATGGAGATCGCCAAGGTGCTGGCCGGCTATTCGCTGGGCGACGCCGACCTGCTGCGCCGCGCCATGGGCAAGAAAATCAAGGCCGAGATGGATGCGCAGAAGGAGCGCTTCATCGAGGGCGCCAAGGCCAAGGGAGTCGACCCCAAGCGCGCCGCCTTCATCTTCGAGCTGGTCGAGAAATTCGCCGGCTACGGCTTCAACAAGAGCCACGCGGCAGCTTATGCGCTGGTCGCCTGGCACACGGCCTATCTGAAGGCCAATTACCCGGTCGAGTTCATCGCCGCGTCGATGACCCTCGATATCTCCAATACCGACAAGCTCAACGTCTTCCGCCAGGAATGCGCGCGCCAGGGCATCAGCCTGCTGCCGCCGGACATCAACAAATCCGAGGTCGAGTTCTCGGTGGAATACGATGCTGCCGGGAAGGGCGCGATCCGCTATGCGCTGGCGGCGGTGCGCAATGTCGGCGCCGCGCCAATGGCGCAGATCGTCGCCGAGCGCAGGAAGAACGGCCCGTTCAAGTCGCTGTTCGATTTCGCCGGCCGGGTCGAGCCGGCGGCGCTGAACAAGCGGATGCTGGAGAATATCGCCAAGGCCGGCGCTTTCGACGGACTCGAGAAGGACCGCGCGAAGGTGATGGCCGCGCTGGAGACCCTGATCCGCTACGCCAATGCCAAAGCCGAGGAGCGCGCCAGCAACCAGGTTTCCCTCTTCGGCGGCGGCAAGACGACGGAAGCCCTGCCCAAGCTGCCGGCCGCCGATCCCTGGACGCCGATGGACCAGCTGGCGAAGGAATTCGAGGCGATCGGCTTCTACCTCTCGGCCCATCCGCTGGATGCCTACCAGGCCACGCTCAACCGCGTCGGTGTGAAGACCTACACCACGATGCTGAAGATGCTCCATTCCAGCGAGCAGATCTTCAAGGTCGGCGGCACAGTGATCTCGAAGCAGGAGCGTACCTCGCAGAAGACGGGCAACCGCTTCGCCTTCGTTCAATGCTCCGATTCCTCGGGCATGTATGAGGTGATGCTGTTCTCCGAAATCCTCGCCCAGCACCGCGACCTGCTGGAAGCGGGCACAAATGTGGTCTGGACGCTCTCGGCCAAGGCCGAGGGCGAGCAGCCGCGCCTGAGCGCGCAGCGCGTCGAGAAGCTCGACGATGTGGCGGCCCGCGCCGCCGCCGGCATCAAGATCCTGATCGAGAATGACCGGCCCTTCGAGCAGATCAGGTCGCTGCTGGAGAAGGGCGGCCGCGGCAAGGGGCAGGTGATGCTTGGCCTGAAGCTGGAGGAACCCGGCCTGCCCGGCGGCCTGGAAGCCGACATCAAGCTGGCCTCGACTTACGCCATCAATCCCACCATCCGCCACCAGATCCGGGTCCTCCCGGGCGTGGTGGAGGTTTATGA
>CAYSCA010000353.1:0-1971 GCA_964429465.1 uncultured Rhodospirillaceae bacterium | reverse complement strand
CCCCGAGGGAGAGGGAAAGATCGACTCGCTCTCCCACTGCGCGGGAGAGGGCTGGGGTGAGGGCCTTTGCTTTACAGCGTGACGCCCGCCCGCCAGCAGGCCGCCGTCAGCGTGTTCTGCAGCAGGCAGGCGATGGTCATCGGACCGACGCCGCCGGGCACCGGGGTGATCAGGCCGGCGGTTTCGACGGCCGAGGCGAAATGCACGTCGCCGATCAGCTTCGACTTGCCGCCCTCTCCCGGCATGCGGTTGATGCCGACATCCAGCACGGCCGCGCCCGGCCTGATCCAGTCGCCGCGCACCAGTTCGGGCCGGCCGACCGCGGCGACCACGATATCGGCCTGGCGGCAGAGCGCGGCGAGATCGCGGCTCTGCGAATGCGCGATCGTCACCGTGGCATTGGCCGCCAGCAGCAGGGCCGCGACCGGGCGGCCGACCAGGATCGAGCGGCCGATCACCAGCGCATTGGCGCCCGCGACCTTCACGCCGCTCTTCTCGAGCAGGATCATGCAGCCGAGCGGCGTGCAGGGGGTGAGCGCCTGCATGCCCTGCGCCAGCCTGCCGGCATTCACCGGATGCAGGCCATCGACATCCTTGGCCGGATCGATCGCGGCGATCACCGCGTTGGAGTCGATATGCCTGGGCAGCGGCATCTGCACCAGGATGCCGTCGACTGCGTCGTCGTCATTCAGCCTGGCGATCACCGCCAGCAGGTCGGCCTGCGGGATCGAGGCCGGCAGGCGGATCTCGTCCGACACCATGCCGGCCTCGCGCGTCTGCACGCCCTTGTTGCGGACATAGACCTGGCTGGCCGGATCGTCGCCGACCAGCACCACGGTCAGCCCCGGCGCGCGGCCGGCCTTCGCCTGAAATGATTTCACCCGTTCGGCCACCTCGGCCCGCAGGGCCGCGGCGATGCTCTTGCCGTCGATCAGTTGCGCCGTCATGGCACCCTCTTCTTCTCGTGCCCGGCAAGCCAGGCGGTCAGTTCGGCTTCCAGCGCCGCCGCGTCGCCGCGGATCAGCACCTGCTTGTGCCGGTCGGTGGCGCCGGCGACCAGGTCGAGATCGCGCAGCGGCCGGCGCAGCTGTTTCGCCAGCAGCCGCAGCAGGGCCTCGTTGGCCCGGCCCTTCTCGGGCGCCGCGGTGACGCTGACGCAGAGTTCGGCGCCGCCCGCCAGGGTCCCGGCCTGGGCGGTGGGCTTCACCCCGGCAACGGCGTCGCGGGCGGCCTTCGGGGTGAGCCGGATGCGGAGCCGCAGACCGTCGGGCCCGGCCGTCCAGAAGGTCAGGTGCCGTATTCCCAGAGCAGGTTGCGCACGAAAACCAGCAGCAGGATCAGCACCACCGGCGAGAGATCGACGCCGCCCAGATTGGGCAGGATGCGGCGGATCGGCCGGAGCGCCGGCTCGGTGATGCGGTAGAGGAAATCGCCGATCGCGTAGACGAAGCGGTTCTGCGTGTTGATGATGTTGAAGGCGACGAGCCAGCTCAGGATCGCGGACGCGATCAGGACCCAGATATAGATGCTGATGGCCGTGTCGATCAGAATGATCAGGGAAGTCATCCGCCCTCCGCAAAAGCGTGGCTTTGCCGGCAATTCGGCGCCCGGCGAAACCCGCTGCCTTGATAAAGGCTGGCGGCCGGAAAGGCAACCGGGCGGGCGGGTTAGCGCCTGCCGGCGAGCCGGCTCCGGCCTGGGAAGCCGTCCGAAACCGGCCCGGGAGAGTGGACAAAGCCGCGCCGCTTTGCTACTTGCTTGCCCGCCCGGCCGGAGCCCTTGCGACGCTCCCTTTCGACAGGCCGGCGCACCGGCTTGGGGCCGTAGCTCAGATGGGAGAGCGCCTCGTTCGCAATGAGGAGGTCAGGGGTTCGATTCCCCTCGGCTCCACCAGTTTCCCCCTTCTTCTTCTTCCTCGCGGATTTTCTATTTAGGCGGGAACCGGATCGCCGGCTGCGTGTTCCAGCGCCG
>CAYSCA010000352.1:0-1982 GCA_964429465.1 uncultured Rhodospirillaceae bacterium | reverse complement strand
GGAGCACCCATCCGGCAGGTGGCCGCGGAGCTGCATCTGACCGCAGCCCAGATCTATGACAGATGATCCAGGAGGGATGAATGCTGCAGCGATTGCGGCGCGCGCTCCCCAATCGTGAAGGAAGCTGTCTACACGGGACCAACGATCGCGCTGTGAGGCGGATGAGGTGCGAGCCAGGCGCGACCACTGAGGCAAGAAACTGATGATTGTGTTCAGCATAATGCGTAATTCGGCGTGTAGAAGCCGGTAACGATGTATGACATGGCTGCCCCCCATCATCTCTGGACGGACATAGTAGGCAAATGCTGGTGATCCCGCAACGCTTTGGTGGACTCGTCATTCCAAAGAGTCGAGGTGCAGCAAAAACTATTACGGGAACCGATTCGCAACACGATAGTGCAGATCGAACGACCTACACATTCACAGATGTCAACTTTGGCGATCCAGCCGCTGACAGGTATATCTTGGTTGGGACTACTCTTATCAACACGGGAACGACCGCGCGCATCCTGGATTCTGCGACGATCGGTGGTGTGGATGCGACCAAGGTTGCGGAGCAAAGAAACACTGCTGCTGGCGGGAGCAGGGTTTGTGCTTTCGCCATAGCGCATGTGCCAACTGGTAAAACCGGCACTGTTACCGTCACTTGGAATGCCGGTAGTCAAGCTACGTCCATACTGGTTTGGCAAGTGACAGGGATTAGCTCGCCCACTCCGACGCGCACGTTCGGGGATACTGGACTCGACCCCATGGGGCTCAACATCAATACGACGGCAGGTGATATTGTGGTCGCCATGACGCGCGAGGCAAATGGAGACTTTAACCACACATGGACCGGCCTCACAAAAAACTTCGATATTTCGACGGCGAGCGGGGCGTCAGTCATCGCGGAAATGGATGAAACGCCGCGCAGCATATCCTGTGATCTATCAACGAATTCGTTTGCTGTCGGCCTTTGCGCAACCTGGAGCTAGGGTCGGATGCAATACCTAGGCGACAAATCCCCCGGCGCGACGATCGCGTTCTGGTTCACGAGTGCCGATGCAGATGGTGCACCGGCTGCGCTCTCCAGTGGTGCCATAAGCGTCTACAAGGACAATTCCGACACACAGTCCACGTCGGGCGTCACGCTCTCTGCATCGGCTGACAGTGTGACGGGTGCCAATCGCGTAGTCATTGATACCTCGGCGGATGGCACATTCTACTCTGCCGGGAGCGATTTCACCGTGATGCTCACAGCGGGCACCGTCGACGGGACATCAGTTGTGGGCTACGTGGTCGGCCGCTTCACTCTGCGGGAAAGCGCTGCATATGATGCCGTTGCCGCTGGAGTAGGGCTTGCCGACGGCGCTATCACGGCAGCAAAGCTCGCCAGCAACGCCATCACAGATGCCAAGATTGCTTCTGGTGCCCTGACTGCGGCCAAGTTCGCAGCCGGTGCCTTCGATGCGGTGTGGAGCGTTGCAACCCGCCTGCTGACGGCCGGCACCAATATCGTGCTTGCCAAAGGCACGGGAGTAACAGGCTTCAATGATCTCGACGCGGGCGGTGTCCGGACTGCCGTTGGTCTTGCCTCAGCCAATCTCGATACGCAACTAGGCACAATCGACAGTAATGTCGATGCGATCCTGGTGGACACCGACACGACGTTGCCCGGCACGCTGTCCACCATCGCGGGCTACATCGACACCGAGGTTGCGGCGATCAAAGCCGTGACCGACAATCTGCCAGACGCTGGCGCTCTGACTAGCCTTGCGACAGCCTCCGATCTGGCGACGGTGGACAGCAACGTCGATGCAATCAAGGCTGTCACGGACAACCTGCCGGATGGCGGGGCGCTGACAACACTTCAGGCTAGCGTTAACGCCCAGGATACCGGAGCCGTTGCCTCCGCTGTGTGGGGGTTCAGCTCGCGCGCCCTGACGGCATTCAACCACGATACCGGCGTATCCTCGACGGTGTGGAACGCGACGAGCCGGACG
>CAYSCA010000351.1:0-1987 GCA_964429465.1 uncultured Rhodospirillaceae bacterium | reverse complement strand
CCCTGGCCGTCGAGCAGCAGCTGGCGCATCGAAAACGGCTGCGCCATGCGGACCATGGCGTCATAGATCGACTGGTCGCCATGCGGGTGATACTTACCCATCACGTCACCGACGACGCGGGCCGACTTGCGGTAGGGCTTGTCGGAGGTGTAGCCGTTCTCGTGCATCGAATAGAGGATGCGCCGGTGCACGGGCTTGAGCCCGTCGCGCGCATCGGGCAGCGCGCGCGACACGATCACGCTCATGGCGTAACCGAGATAGGAGCGCTGCATCTCCTCTTCGATGGAGATCGGCTGGATGTCGTGCGGCAATTTGGGCTGGTCGGTCACGAAAATCAGGGTCCGGGAAGGAGTTGTGCCGGGGCGAATCCGGCAGCCGGAACGGGCCGTTTTCGGCCCTGGAATCAGGCCCCGAAAACTACCATGTCGAGGGGTGCCGCAGCAACGTTCCGGACCCTGCTTCGGGTCCCGAAATCAGGGGTCGAAAAGGCCGGTTTTCAGCCAGTTCCACTGCTCCTCGCCGCAGGCCGGGACGAGTGAGCTGCCCCATGGCCTGTCGGCGGCGCGATAGAGGCTGCCATCCAGCCTGCGGGCCACCCCGCCGGCTTCCGAAATCAGCAGGCAGCCGGCCGCATGGTCCCAGGGCATGGCGCGGTTGTAGACGGCGTAGTGCATATGGCCTTCGGCCATCGCCATGTATTCCTGCCCGGCGCAGCGCAGGATCAGCACGCCGGCGGTGCGGTCGATGCGATGGGCGATGCGCGCGGCGAAATCGCGGTCTCCGTAGCGGATATTCGGCGCGCCGGAAAGATGCGCCAGCGAGGCCGGCTTGGGCGTCACCAGCCTGCGCCGCGACCCGTCGGCTTCGTGCATCCAGGCGCCCTTGCCCTTCTGCGCCATCGCGGTGATGCGGCGCACCGGATCGTGGATCCAGCTGGCCACGGCATCGCCGTCATGCACCAGCGCCACCATCACGGCGAACAGCGCATTGCCGACAGCGAAATTGGCGGTGCCGTCGACCGGATCGATCAGCCAGGTGCTGCCCGGCCGCCGCAGCGCCTCCATGATGCCTTCGTCGCCGCTGACCGCCTCCTCGCCCACTACCGACGATCCCGGCAGGAAATCCTGCAGCCGCGGCGTGAGATAGGCTTCGGCATTCTTGTCCGCGACGGTGACGATGTCGTGCGGGCCGGCCTTGGTGCCGACATCCTCGCTTTTGAGCAGGCGGAAGCGCGGCATGATCGTTGCCCTGGCCGCTTCCTCGATCAGCAGCCGAACTCGATCCATATCGATGGCGGGGGCGCTCATGCGCGTTTCCTGTCCTGACGTTTGAGCCATTTGCCGGCCTCGGCCTGGGACAAGGCCACCGACAGCTTCAGATGACCGCCCTCTTCCTGCATGTCGAGCACTTCGCCATGGCGGTGCAGCCAGGCGATCGCGGCGCCGTCGCCCGCATCCAGCGTGACGTCCATCTCGACCCGGTCGCGATCCAGCATGGCATCGATCCGCTGCAGCAGGGCATCGCAGCCATCGCCCCTGAGCGCGGAGATCACCACGGCATGCGCCTGCCGCCCGGCCTGGTTCTCCAGCGCCGACCGCGCATCAGCACCAAGCTGGTCGGCCTTGTTCCATGCTTCGAGGATGCGGTGTCCCTTCTCCTCGCTGACGTCCAGCGATGCAAGCACATCCAGAACGTCGCGGGCCTGGGCTTCGGAATCCGGGTGCGACATGTCACGGACATGCAGCACCAGATCGGCGGCGATCACCTCTTCCAGGGTGGCGCGGAAGGCGGCCACCAGATGGGTCGGCAATTCGGAGATGAAACCCACGGTGTCGCTGAGAATGATCTGGCGGCCGGAAGGCAGGCGCACCACCCGCATGGTGGGGTCCAGGGTCGCGAACAGCAAATCCTTCGCAAAGACCTCCGAAGCCGTCAGCCGGTTGAACAGGGTCGACTTGCCGGCATTCGGCCTGCCGACCACGGCGAC
>CAYSCA010000350.1:0-1998 GCA_964429465.1 uncultured Rhodospirillaceae bacterium | reverse complement strand
CCGGCGACATCGCCTTCCGCATCCTCGACCGCGCGCCGCAGGCCGAGGTGATCGTCGCCGATATCAATGCCTCGATGCTGGAGCAGGGCCGCAACCGTGCCATCGACCAGGCCCGGCTGCAGCGGCTGAGCTGGGCCTGCATGGATGCCGAGCGGCTGGCGCTGCCCGACCGCTCGGTCGATGCCTATACGATCGCGTTCGGCATCCGCAACGTCACCCATATTGACATCGCGCTGCGCGAAGCCTTTCGTGTGCTGAGGCCCGGCGGGCGTTTCCTCTGCCTGGAATTCTCCAAGATGCGCAACCCGGCGCTCGCCTCGCTGTACGATGCCTACAGCTTCAATATCCTGCCGAAGATCGGCGGCTTCGTCGCGCGCGACGAAGATTCCTACCGCTACCTGGTGGAAAGCATCCGCCGCTTTCCCGGCCAGGACGCCTTTGCACAGATGATCGACGCCGCCGGCTTCCAGAATATCCAGGTGCGCGACCTGAGCGGCGGCATCGCCGCGCTGCATTCGGCGCGGCGGATTTAGATATTTCGCCGCATGACGACAGCCGCACCGCCCTCCCCCTTCCGCTGCGCGGGCCCCGCCCTCTCCCCGAGGGAGCGGGTTTTGCCGCCGCGACGGGCGCTGTCATGCTGACCGATCTGCGCCATCTCGTCCGGCTGTTCGCCATCCTGCGCTGCTTCGCGCGGCATGATGCCCTGCTGCTGCTGCGCGATGCGCCGCCGGCCTATATGGGCGATTTCCGCACCCCGCGCCGCCTGCTCGGCCTGTTCCAGGCCGTCTTCGGCCGGCGGCGCCGCGACCTGCGCGAGGGCGAGCGGCTGGCGGCGGCGCTTTCCGAACTCGGCCCCAGCTTCATCAAGCTGGGCCAGGTGCTGTCGGTGCGGCCGGACCTGGTCGGCGCCGGCCTGGCCGAGGATCTCGGCCGCCTGCGCGACCGCCTGCCGCCGTTTTCCTGGCGCGACGCGAAAGCCACCATCGAGGCCGAGCTGGGCCGGCCGCTGGACGAGGTCTTCACCGGCTTCGAGCCCGAGCCGGTGGCGGCGGCCAGCGTGGCGCAGGTGCATTTCGCCGAGACGGTCGATGGCGCGCCGGTCGCGGTCAAGGTGCTGCGGCCCGGCGTGGAGGAGGCCTTCGCGCGCGACCTCGCGCTGTTCGCCTGGCTGGCGGAAGGCGCCGAGCGCCATGTCGCGGGCATGGACCGCCTGCGACCGCGCGACGTGGTCGCCACCTTGCGCGAGTGGGTGAATGTCGAGGTCGACCTGCGGCTGGAGGCGGCGGCAGCCTCGGAACTGCGCGACAATTTCCGCGACGATGCGGATGTGGTGGTGCCGCAGGTGGACTGGCAGCGCACCGGGCGGCGGGTGATGACCGCGGCCCGTATCGGCGGCATGCCGATCGAGGATCGCGACGCCCTGCTTGCCGCCGGCATCGACCCGTCCGAGACCGCGGCGCGGGTGATCCGCGTCTTCCTCAAGCAGGCTCTGCGCGACGGCTATTTCCACGCCGACATGCATCACGGCAATCTTTTCGTGGCGCAGGACGGCCGCATCGAGCTGGTCGATTTCGGCATCATGGGGCGGCTGGACATCAAGACGCGGCGCTTCATGGCCGAGATGCTGGGCGCCTTCCTCACCGGCAACTGGCGGCGTGCCGCGGAAGTGCATTTCGAGGCCGGCTATGTGCCGGCCGACCGCGATGTCGACATCTTCGCCCAGGCCTGCCGCTCGATCGGCGAGCCGATCCTCGACCGGCCGGTGACGGAGATTTCCATCGGCCGCCTGCTGGCGCAGCTCTTCCAGATCACCGAGACCTTCGGCATGCGCACCCAGCCGCATCTGCTGCTGCTGCAGAAGACCATGGTGACGGTGGAGGGCGTGGCGCGCAGCCTGGACCCGCAGATCAATTTCTGGGATGTGGCGCGGCCGGTGATCGAGGACTGGGCGCGCGAGCATATGGGTCCCCAGGCGCGCCTGCGCGAGGCCGGCGG
>CAYSCA010000349.1:0-2037 GCA_964429465.1 uncultured Rhodospirillaceae bacterium | reverse complement strand
GCGGCATGGTCGCGGCCTACCTGCTGACGCGCGCGGGCTTCCCGCACGTCGTGACGGCGCTGGTCATCGGCATGGTGGCGGCCGCGGTGGTCGGCTACCTGGTCGGCCTGATCGCGCTGCGGCGCACCGGCATCTACTTCGCCATGATCACGGTGGCGATCGCGGAGGTCTTCTTCTTCGTCGAGTTCAATCCGCTGTCGGCCTTCACCGGCGGCGAGAACGGCCTGCCCGGCGTGCCGGCGCCGCGCATCGACCTCGGCTTCACGGTGTTCAAGTTCAACACCGACTGGACGATGTATATCTTCCTGGCGTTCTGGTACTTCATCGGCATCGTCATCGCGCTCCGCATCGTGCGCTCGCCGATCGGCGCGATCCTCGCGGCGATCCGAGACAATCCGCTGCGGGCCAGCGCGCTCGGCCACAACATCCACGGCTACAAGCTGACCGTCTTCGTGGTGGCGGCGATCTATGCCGGCTTCGCGGGCGGCCTGCTCGGCACCATGCAGGGCTTCATGCCGCCGGACGCCTTCATGTTCGACACCTCCGGCCAGCTCGTGATGCAGACCGCGATCGGCGGCAGCGGCACGCTGTTCGGCCCGCTGCTGGGCGCCACCGTGTGGCTCTACCTGAGCGACTTCTTCCAGAACGTGCTGCATCTCGGCGCCACCTGGAAGCTGGTGCTCGGCGTCGTCTTCGTGCTGCTGGTGGTCTTCCTGCGCCGCGGCATCGCCGGCGGCATCGTCGACCTCTATCGCCTGGCGACGGGCGGCCGGAAGACGGCCGCCGCAGACGAGGCGGTGGAGGATTCCGCCGGTGCGGCATTCGACCCGAGCACGATCGAGGCCTTGCCCGCCCGGCGGCGCGGCGACGCGCCGGTCTCCGGCCCGATCCTGCAGGCGACCGGCCTGTCCAAGCGCTATGGCGGCCTGCTCGCCAACAGCGACATCGATTTCACGATCGAGCATGGCGAGCTGCGCGGCATCATCGGGCCGAACGGCGCCGGCAAGAGCACCTTCTTCAAGATGCTCACCTGCGAGATCGCGCCCACCTCGGGCAAGATCGTCTTCGAGGGCCGCGACATCACCGGCATGGGCGTCACCGATGTGTGCCAGCTCGGCCTGACCAAGAGCTACCAGATCAACCAGCTGTTCGACCGGCTGACGGTGCGCCAGAACCTGATCATCGCCTCGCTCGGCGAGACCCGCGGCAAGTTCAAGCTCGACCTGTTCAAGAGCCTGCACAAGGTGCCGGGCCTCGATGCGCGGGTCGAGAACACGGCCGCGCTGGTCAACCTGACGCGGCGGCTCGATACCGCGGTCTCCGAGCTGGCCTATGGCGAGAAGCGGCGGCTGGAGATCGGTCTGGCGCTGGCCACCTCGCCCAGCCTGCTGCTGCTCGACGAGCCGCTGGCCGGCATGAGCCCGCGCGAGCGCGTCGAGACGGTGGCGCTGCTCAAGGCCATCGCGCGGGGCCGCACCATGATCGTCATCGACCATGACATGGATGCCCTGTTCGAGCTGGTCGACAAGGTCACCGTTCTGCAGGAAGGCAGGGTGCTGGTCGAAGGCACGCCGGCCGAGATCAAGAACAATCCGAAGGTGCAGGAAGCCTATCTGGGCGGCGGGCATGGAGAACTGGCATGAGCCTGCTCGAAGTTAGCGGACTGAACAGCTATTACGGCGACAGCCACATCCTGTTCGATGTCGGCCTCAGGGTCGAGAAGAACGAGGTGGTGGCGCTGCTCGGGCGCAACGGCGCCGGCAAAAGCACGACCCTGAAGAGCCTGATGGGCGTGGTGACGCCGCGCGCCGGCTCGATCAAGCTCGACGGCGAGGAGCTGGTCGGCCGCAAGGCGCACAGCATCGCCCGGCTCGGCATGCAGCTGGTGCACGAGAACCGCCGCATCTTCGGCAGCCTGAATGTCGAGGAAAACATCATCCTGGCCGGACTGACCGCGCAGAACAAATGGCCGCTGGAGCGGATCTACGACATGTTCCCGCGCCTGAAGGAACGGCGCACCAGCCGCGGCACCGATCT
>CAYSCA010000348.1:0-2038 GCA_964429465.1 uncultured Rhodospirillaceae bacterium | reverse complement strand
ATCTTCTTCTTCAGCGCCTTCAGGGCCTGATCGACATTGTTATCGCGCACCAGGACTTGCACGTGTGTCCCATCCTTTCGAAATGGCAAAGAGACTCGGTTCGGAGCCGAAGCCCCGCCAAGTCGCGCCTTCTAGCATGGGGACTGCCCTTTGTGAAGCCGCTTTCGGGGACTCAGACAGTAATATTCAGTCGCAGGGCGGAGGGTTTGTGTAATATTTGCACCTGGCCCGCCGCTTGGCCGGGCCCGGCGGCTGGCCTAGTTTACGCCTCATGGCCATTCTGAAAATTGCCCGGATGGGCCACCCTGTGCTGGCCCGTCCGGCCGATCCGGTGGCTGACCCGGCCGCGCCGGAAATCCGGGACCTGATCCGCGACATGGTGGAGACAATGCTGGACGCGCCGGGCCAGGGGCTGGCGGCGCCGCAGGTGCATGTGCCGCTGCGGGTCGCGGTCTTCCTCACGCCGCCCCAGGCACCTGACCAGCAGCGTGAACTGGTGGCGCTGATCAATCCTCGCTGGGAGCCACGCGGCGAGGAGAAGGACCTTGCCTGGGAGGGCTGCCTCTCGGTGCCGGGCCTGCGCGGGGTGGTGCCGCGCTATACCCGGATCGCCTATGAAGGCATCCTGCCCGATGGCAGCCGGCTGGCGCGCGAGGTGGAGGGCTGGCATGCGCGGGTGGTGCAGCATGAGCTGGATCATCTTGACGGCATCTTGTATCCGCAGCGCATGGACGATCTGAAGGACCTCGTCTTCGAAAGCGAGCTCAAGCACCGGGCCAGCCTGCGCCCGGAGGAGGCTGAAGAATGAGCCAGGACCAAGTCCGCAGCGATCATCTGCTGGCCGAGAAGCGCGCGCTGCTCGATGCCATGCTGATCCATGTGCCGTTCGACGGCTGGAGCAACAAGGCGCTGGCGCTGGCGGCGAAGGATTGCGGTTACGATGCCGGCCTGGTCTCCCGTGCCTTTCCGGGCGGTGCGGTGGCGGTGCTCGATTTCTGGATCGCGGAAACCGATCTGGCCATGCTGCGCGCCCTGGAGAGCCGCGATTTGGCTGCGATGAAGGTCCGCGATCGCGTCCGCGTTGCCGTCCTGACCCGTCTGGAGATGGCCGCGCCGCATCGCGAAGCGGTCCGGCGCGCGCTCAGCCTCGAAAGCCTGCCGCAGCATGCGCCGCGTGCGCTGAAGCAGCTTTACCGCACGGTGGATGCGATCTGGTACGCCGCCGGCGACACCGCGACCGACTTCAACTTCTATACCAAGCGGCTGCTGCTCGCGGGGGTCTATTCGGCGACCTTGCTGCGCTGGCTCGATGACAAGTCGGAAGGCTTCACGGCGACGGCCGCTTTCCTGGACCGCCGGCTGGCGGATGTGATGCGGATCGAAAAGGCGAAGGGGCGGCTGCGCCGGTTCGCCGATCGCCTGCCGAATCCCCTGCGCGGGCTGCGCGCTTAAACCGACAGGCTGACCAACTGGCCCGCCTGGGTCGGCCGCTGCGCGGCATTGGCGGAACCGTTGGCATTGTAGTTCAGCGCCGAAGGCGGGGGCGGTTCGTTGCGCGCGGCCTGCTGCTGGTTGGCTTCCCGGAGAATCTCGCTCAGCGACTGCGTGTTGTTGCCGGCCGAGTTGCCGGTTGCGGGCTGCGGAGCGGGCGGATTCCGCGGCGGCTCCGGCTGCTGGACGGCGACTTGCGTCTGCGTTTCGGCGGGCGGAGCGGATGGCGGGGTCTGCAGAAGTTGCTGGAACTGCTGCACCGACCGGTTGTCGGTGCCGATATCGGTCTGCGGACGCGGCTGGAATTGCTGCAGCGCCGATGCGCCGGCGGAAGCAATGCTGTCGATCTGGGCCATCAGGCTCACTCCAACCGGCAGCCTGCAGCCTTCTGGCCGGCGCCGGGCGGCCCCGCCATTCTCGGCGGGACGCAGTGACTATCCTGTGACCAGTATAGACCCGCTCCGCGCCACCGCCAAGGGGAGCGGCATGACAATTACCGATACTCAGGGTTGCGGCGCGGTCCCGTTCGGGTAGAGCCGGGTGACAT
>CAYSCA010000347.1:0-2052 GCA_964429465.1 uncultured Rhodospirillaceae bacterium | reverse complement strand
GGACATAGACGTCCGGCAGGAAGTGCATCTCGATCTTGATCAGGCCGTCGCCCTGACAGGCTTCGCAGCGGCCGCCCTTGACGTTGAAGGAGAAGCGGCCCGGCGCATAGCCGCGCGACTTGGCTTCCGGCAGGCCGGCGAACCAGTCGCGGATCGGGCCGAAGGCGCCGGTATAGGTGGCCGGATTGGAGCGCGGCGTGCGGCCGATCGGCGACTGGTCGATATCGACGATCTTGTCGAGCCATTCCAGGCCTTCGATCCGGTCATGGGCGCCCGGGATGTCGCGGCTGTTGTTCAGCTTGCGCGAGATCGCCTTGAACAGCGTTTCGATGGTAAGGGTCGACTTGCCGCCGCCGGACACGCCGGTGACGCAGGTGAATATCCCGAGCGGAAACTCGACGGTGATGTTCTGCAGGTTATTGGCCCTGGCGCCGACGACCTTGATCCGCTTGTTCGGCGGCGCCTTGCGGCGTTTCGCCGGCACCGGTACCGAACGCGCGCCGGTCAGATATTGGCCGGTGACCGATTTTTTCGCCGCCATGATATCGGCGGGCGTGCCTTCGGCGATGATTTCGCCGCCATGCACGCCGGCGGCCGGCCCCATGTCGATGACATGATCGGCCGTGCGGATCGCTTCCTCGTCATGCTCGACCACCAGCACCGTGTTGCCGATGTCGCGCAGATGCACCAGCGTCTCCAGCAGCTTGGCGTTGTCGCGCTGATGCAGGCCGATCGAGGGCTCGTCCAGCACGTAGAGAACGCCGGTGAGGCCCGAGCCGATCTGGGAGGCCAGCCGGATGCGCTGGCTTTCGCCGCCCGACAGGGTGCCAGACGAACGCGACATCGAGAGATAGTCTAGGCCGACATTGACCAGGAAGCCGAGCCGATCGTTGATTTCTTTCAGGATGCGGGCCGCGATATCCTTTTCCTTCGGCTTCAGCTTGCGGGTGAGGTCGAGGAACCATTGCCGCGCCTCCAGGATGGAGAGCTCGCAAACCTCGCCGATATGCCTGGCGCCGACCTTCACCGCCAGCGCCTCGGGCTTCAGGCGATAGCCGCCACAGGCTTCGCAGGCAGTCTGCGACTGATAGCGCGACAGATCCTCGCGGATCATCTCGGATTCGGTTTCGCGCCAGCGCCGCTCCAGGTTCGGCAGCACGCCCTCGAACGGCCGCTTCACCGTGTAGCTGCGCATGCCGTCGTCATAGGTGATCGGCACGACATCGTCGCCGGAGCCATGCAGGATGGCATTCCGCGTCTTGGCCGGCAGTTCCTTCCATTTGGTCGCCAGCGAGAACTTGTAGAACTTCGCCAGGCCTTCCAGGGTCTGCAGGTAATAGGGCGAGGGCGTTGCCGCGCGCGACCAGGGCACGATCGCGCCGTCGCGCAGGCTGACATTCTCGTCGGGAATGACCTGGGCAGCATCGAAATACATCTTCGAGCCGAGGCCGTCGCAAACCGGGCAGGCGCCATGCGGGCTGTTGAAGGAGAACAGCCGCGGCTCGATCTCCTCGATGGTGAAACCGGAAACCGGACAGGCGAACTTGGCCGAGAAGATCGTGCGTTCGTCCTTGTCGGCGTTCTCGGCAAAGGCGATGCCGTCGGCCAGGCCAAGTGCCGTCTCGATGGAATCGGCGAGGCGGGTCTGGATGCCGTCGCGCACCACCACGCGATCGATCACCACTTCGATATCATGCTTCAGCTTCTTGTTGAGCGGCGGGACGTCGGCAATCTCATGCAGCTTGCCGTCCACCTTGACGCGCTGAAAGCCGCGCTTCTGCAGGTCCTGCAATTCCTTGCGGTATTCGCCCTTGCGGCCGCGCACGATCGGCGCCAGCAGGTAAAGCCGCGTGCCTTCCGGCATCGCCATGACGCGGTCGACCATCTGGCTGACCGTCTGGCTCTCGATCGGCAGGCCGGTGGCTGGCGAGTAGGGTATGCCGATGCGCGCATAGAGCAGGCGCAGATAATCGTAGATCTCCGTCACCGTGCCGACCGTGGAGCGGGGATTCTTCGAGGTCGTCTTCTGCTCGATCGAGATCGCCGGGCTCA
>CAYSCA010000346.1:0-2057 GCA_964429465.1 uncultured Rhodospirillaceae bacterium | reverse complement strand
TTCACCAGGAAAGCGCCGTTCCACACCGTCTACATCCACGCCCTGGTCCGCGACGACAAGGGCCAGAAGATGTCGAAGTCCAAGGGCAATGTGATGGACCCGCTCGACATCATCGGCAAATACGGCGCCGATGCCCTGCGCTTCACGCTGGCGATCTTCGCCGCCCAGGGCCGCGACGTGAAGATGTCGGAGCAGCGCGTCGAGGGCTATCGCAACTTCGCCACCAAGCTGTGGAACGCCGCGCGCTTTGCAGAGATGAACGGCTGCGCCCTGGAGGAGGGCTTCGATCCGGCCCGGGTGCAGGGCACGGTCAACAAATGGATTCTCGGCCGGCTCGGGCAGGCGGCCCGCGATGTCGATGCGGCGCTGGAAGCCTACAAGTTCAACGAGGCGGCCGGTGCGCTGTATCATTTCACCTGGGGTACCTTCTGCGACTGGTATCTCGAGCTGATCAAGCCGGCGCTGACCGGCGACGATGCGGCGCTGAAGAGCGAAACGCAGGCGACCTGCGCCTATGCTTTGCGCCAGCTGATCCACCTGCTGCATCCCTTCATGCCCTTCGTCACGGAAGAGCTGTGGGGCAAGCTGTTCGGGGCGCCCAGGACGGCGGAAGACCGCGGCTATCTCATGCTGCGCGACTGGCCGAACGATGGCGCCCGCGCGGAAGACAAGGCGGCGGCCGAGGAAATCGGCTGGCTGATCCGCCTGATCGACGGCATCCGCGGCGCCCGTTCGGCGCTGAACGTGCCGGCCGGGGCGAAGATCGCCATGATCGCCAATGGCGGCAATGCCGAGACGGCGGCGCGGCTGGCGCGCCATGCCGACCCGATCAAGCGGCTGGCCCGCATCGAGACGATCACCGAGAACCAGGCTGCCCCGCAGGGCTCTGCCCGCGTGGTGGTGGACGAGGCCACCTTCGTCCTGCCGCTGGCCGATGTGATTGACCTCGCGAAGGAGAAGGCGCGGCTCGCCAAGGAGCGCGACAAGGCCGAGGCCGAGATCGCCAAGATCGACGCCAAGCTGGCCGATGCCACCTTCGTCGCGCGCGCGCCCGAAGCCGTGGTGGAAGAGCAGCGCGAGCGCCGCGCGGCGCAATCCTCGCTGTCGGCCCGGCTGGCCGACGCGCTGCAGCAGCTCGGATGAACATTCAGTCCGTCAGGCCCGAGGACCAGGCGCTGATCGACGCCGCCAAGGCGCTGATCACCGCGCGCTACAAGGTCGGCCGGCACCATATCGCGGCGGCGCTGCGCACCCGCTCGGGCC
The DNA here is from genome assembly GCA_964429465.1 of uncultured Rhodospirillaceae bacterium. Lineage (GTDB taxonomy): Bacteria > Pseudomonadota > Alphaproteobacteria > Ferrovibrionales > Ferrovibrionaceae > Ferrovibrio. The sequence goes on along the minus strand of CAYSCA010000346.1, from coordinate 794 downwards.
GCATCTTCACCGGCCTGCATCTCGACACTTACGTGGGCCGCGCCTCGGTCTGCGCCGAGGCCGTCGCGGTCGGTCAGGCTATGGCGGCCGGCATCGGCGAGGATGACCCGATCGAGGCGATCGTCTCGGTGCGCCATCCGCGCCCGACCGAGAAGAACCAGGAGATCGCGGTGGTCGCGCCCTGCGGCATCTGCCGCGAGATGCTGCGCGATTTTGCGCCGGAAGCCCGCGTGCTGCTGGCCGCCAATGGCGGGCTGACCGCCTACAATCCGGCCGACCTGCTGCCGCTGAAATACCAGCGGCTGGAGTGACCTATTCCTTCACGGCGCCGGTCAGGCTGGCGACGTAGGAATCGACGAAGAAGGAATACAGGATCGCTACCGGCAGCGAGCCGAACAGCGCGCCGGCCATCAGCGAGCCCCAGTGATAGACGTCGCCTTCGACCAGCTCGGTCAGCACGCCGACCGGCACGGTCTTGTTCTCCGACGAGGAGATGAAGGCCAGCGCATAGATGAATTCGTTCCAGCTCAGCGTGAAGGCGAAGATGCCGGCTGAGATCAGGCCCGGATAGCTGAGCGGCAGGATGATCTTGACCAGGATCTGGAACCGCGAGGCGCCGTCGATCAGCGCGCATTCCTCCAGCTCGAAGGGCAGCGTCTTGAAATAGCCGATCAGCAGCCAGGTGCAGAAGGGGATCAGGAAGGTCGGGTAGGTGAGGATCAGGGCCCACATGCTGTCATAGAGGCCCATCTCGAAGATCATGGTGGCGAGCGGGATGAACAGGATGCTGGGCG
>CAYSCA010000345.1:0-2085 GCA_964429465.1 uncultured Rhodospirillaceae bacterium | reverse complement strand
GGTCTCATTCTCGAGCGCTCCGGCATGGCCGAAGAACTGCTCGATACGATCGGGCAGTTGTTCGGCCCCCTGCGCGGCGGCCTTGCCTACGCGGTGGTCTTCGTGGGCGCCTTGCTTGCGGCCACGACGGGCGTGGTGGCCGCATCAGTGATCTCGATGGGCCTGATCTCGCTGCCGATCATGCTGCGCTATGGCTATGACCGCCGGCTGGCCAGCGGCGTCATTGCCGCGTCGGGCACATTGGCGCAGATCATTCCGCCCAGCCTGGTGCTGATCGTCATGGCGGACCAGCTCGGCCGCTCGGTGGGCGACATGTATGCCGGCGCCCTGATTCCGGGCCTTGTTCTCTCGAGCCTGTATGCCGGCTACATCCTTGTCACGTCGCTGATCTTCCCGAAATCGGCGCCGGCTTTGCCGCTGGAAGCCCGTTCGCTGCGCGGCTTCGAGCTGATCTATCGGGTGCTGTTCTCGCTGGTGCCGCCGCTGATCCTGATCTTCCTGGTTCTGGGCACGATCTTCATCGGCATCGCGACTCCGACCGAAGGCGGCGCCATGGGTGCCTCGGGTGCGCTGATCCTGGCTTTGATCAAGCGCAAGCTCAGCTGGTCGCTGCTGCGCCAGGCGATGGATACGACCGCCAAGCTGTCGGCTTTCGTCATCTTCATCCTGATCGGGTCGACGGTCTTCGGCCTGACTTTCCGCGCGGTGAATGGCGATCTCTGGGTCGAGCATCTGCTGACCAGTGTTCCCGGCGGCGAACTGGGCTTCCTGGTCGTCGTCAACATCATGGTCTTCCTGCTCGCCTTCTTCCTCGATTTCTTCGAGCTGGCGTTCATCATCGTGCCGCTGCTGGCGCCGGTGGCCGAGAAGCTGGGCATCGACCTGATCTGGTTCGGCGTGCTGCTCAGCGTCAACATGCAGACCTCGTTCATGCATCCGCCCTTTGGCTTCGCGCTGTTCTTCCTGCGCAGCGTGGCGCCGGCGGCAGACTACGTCGACAAGGTGACGGGCAGGCTGATCTCGAAGATCACCACGGGCCAGATCTACTGGGGTGCGGTGCCATTTGTCTGCATCCAGATCGTGATGGTGGCCCTGGTCATCAGCTTCCCGCAGATGGTGACCGGCTTTGTCGACAAGGGGCCGCAGCTCAGTCCGGCCGAGGTCGAACAGCAGCTGCATATGGAGATTCCGTCCTACGGCATGGAATCGCCCTATGGTGCGCCAGCCGCGGAAACCACTGACGCCGAGGAGCCGGAGAATCCGTATGGTGAGGAGGAGGAGGCGGCGGAGGAAGGCGCAGACGAGGCCGGCTCCAATACCGATACCGAGAACGGCGAGGCGGACTGATCTGCACCGCTGCGCGGCGGACAGAAACCGCAGATACAAAAAAGGCCCCGCTTGCGCGGGGCCTTTTCTTTTGCGGCTGGTCTGCTCAGCCCTTCTTCTTCGACGGCTTGCGCTGGGACGCAGCGTTCATGAAGTTGTCGAAGGTGTTTTCCGCCACGCGGAACCAGAGAACCTGCTCGTCGCGGAACTTCAGCCAGCTGTCGTAGATCTTCTTGAACTTGGCGTTCTTGGCGGCCGTTTCAGCATAAAGCTCATTGGCCTTGACCAGGCAGGCTTCCATCACCGGACGCGGGAAGGCACGCAGCTGCGTACCGCCCGACAGGAGCTTGCGAAGCGCAGCCGGGTTGAGCGCGTCGTATTTGGAAACCATCCAGACGTTGGCTTCCGCACAGGCGGCCTCGAGGATGTTCTGATACATCTTCGGCAGCTTGTTCCAGTGCTCGAGGTTGACCATGGTCGACAGCTGCGGGCCGCCTTCCCACCAGCCGGGATAGTAGTAGTACTTGGCGACCTTGTTGAAGCCGAGCTTCTCGTCGTCGTAGGGACCGACCCACTCGGCGGCGTCGATGGTGCCCTTCTCCAGCGCCGGATAGATGTCGCCACCGGCGACCTGCTGCGGTACCGCGCCCATCTTGCTGAAGATCTGGCCGTTGAAACCCGCCGTGCGGAATTTCAAGCCTTTGAGATCGTCGACGGTCTTGATCTCCTTGCGGAACCAGCCGCCCATCTGCGTGCCGG
>CAYSCA010000344.1:0-2088 GCA_964429465.1 uncultured Rhodospirillaceae bacterium | reverse complement strand
GTCTGGTTGCTGTCGTCATCGATCGCCTGCTTGCCGACGATGACCAGCTGCGGCTGCTCGGCTTCGGCGATCTTGGCCAGGATCTTGGCCACCGCCAGCGGCTGCACTTCCGCATCGGTCTTCACCAGGATGCCGCGGTCGGCGCCCATGGCCAGCGCGGTGCGGATGGTCTCCTGCGCCTGGGCCGGGCCGATCGAGACGGCGATCACTTCCGTGGCGGTGCCGGCTTCCTTCAGCCGCACGGCTTCCTCGACGGCGATTTCGTCGAAGGGATTCATCGACATCTTGACGTTGGCGAGATCGACGCCGGTCTTGTCCGGCTTGACCCGGATCTTGACGTTGAAATCCACCACGCGCTTGACCGCGACCAGAACCTTCATGGAGGAGCAACCCTGTGAGTTAGCGAACGTTGCGAGACTGTTGCGAGCGTACGGAGCAGCCCTGGAGGCGGGCGCATGCGCTTTTTCGCGCTGCACACTATAACCCGCCGCAGAGGCTGTCAACGAACCGCAATACCGCCCTGACGCACCGTCAAGTGCTTGGGCCGCACGGCAAATTCAGGTGAGCGCGACGCCCGGCCAGCGCTGCCGCCAGGCCTGGAACATCAGCACCGACCAGAGCGCATATTGCCAGTTGCGACTGCCCCTGCGGTGCTCTTCCCAGCAGCGCCGCACGGGCGCCGGATCGATCAGGCCATCCTCGCGCAGGCGCCGTTCCGACAGCAGGTCCTCGGCCCAGTCGCGCAGCGGCCCGCGCAGCCAGTCGCCGACCGGAATGCCGAAGCCGGTCTTCGGCCGCTCCACCATCTCACGCGGCACATGGCGGTACAGCACGCTGCGCAGCAGGCGCTTGCCCTGGCCGTCCTTTAGCAGACGGTCCGGCGGCAGGGTCCAGGCGAATTCGACCACGCGGTGATCCAGCAGCGGCACCCGCGCCTCCAGCGACACCGCCATGCTGGCGCGGTCCACCTTGGTCAGGATGTCGTCGGGCAGGTAGGTCATCATGTCGCGATAGCGCAGCCGCGCCACGGTCTCGGGCAGGTCGGCGGCCAGCGCCGGGTCATGACCGTCATAGGCCGGCGCGCCATGCACCAGGCCATCCGGCCATTGCGCGACCAGCGCGTCATACATCGCATCCGCGCCGGCTTCCGCCAGGATACCGGCGCCCTTGTGTATCTTGTCGCCGACGAAGCGCGGCTTGTAGCGCGATGGCACGGGCTTCAGCAGCGCGTCCCAGCTTTCCGGCGAGAGCAGCCGCAGCAGGCCGGCCGCGCCGCGCCGCAGGCCTTCGGGCAGCGGGCCCGCATACTGCCACAGCCGGTCGATCCCGAGATAGCGGGTATAGCCGGCGAAGATCTCGTCGCCGCCATCGCCCGACAGCGAGACCGTCACCTTGCGGCGCGCCAGTTCCGAGACCAGGTAGGTCGGGATCTGCGAGGAATCGGCGAACGGCTCGTCATACATCGCGGCAAGCTGCGGGATCACGCCGCGCGCGTGCTCGGGTTCGACGATCAGCTCGGTATGGTCGGTGCCGAGATGCCTGGCCACCGCGCGGGCGTGATCGGCCTCGTTGAAGGCATCCTCGCGGAAGCCGATGGCGAAGGTCTGCACCGGCCGCGCCGACTGCGTCTGCATCAGCGCCACGACCGTGGACGAATCGATGCCGCCGGAGAGAAACGCGCCCAGCGGCACGTCGGCCATCATGCGGCGCTTCACCGCATCGGCCAGCAGATCGTGCAGCTCCTCGGCCTGTTCGGCTTCCGGGCGTGTATCGCGGTTCCGCACGCCGGTCGCCGCGATGCGCCGCAGATTCCAGAAGCAGGTCAGCGTCTCCGCGCCATCGGCATCGATGCGCAGGATATGGCCCTGCGGCAGCTTCCTCACATCCTGGTAGATGGAGCCCGGCGCCGGCACGTAAGAAAAGCGCAGATACTGCGCCAGCGCCGCGCGGTCGAGCCGCGGCTGCCAGCCCGGATAGGCGGTCAGCGCCTTGAGCTCGGAACCGAACAGCAGCACTTCGCCCTCGGGCGTGTTCTGCCGCGTCCAGTAGAGCGGCTTGATGCCGAGCCGGTCGCGCACCAGCCACAGC
>CAYSCA010000343.1:0-2112 GCA_964429465.1 uncultured Rhodospirillaceae bacterium | reverse complement strand
TCTACGACATGTTCCCGCGCCTGAAGGAACGGCGCACCAGCCGCGGCACCGATCTCTCGGGCGGCGAGCAGCAGATGCTGGCGATCGCCCGCGCCCTGGTGCGCGACCCGAAGATCGTGCTGCTGGACGAGCCGTTCGAGGGCCTGGCGCCGGTCATCGTGCACGATCTCGTGCGCGCCTGCCGGGAACTGGCCGATGCCGGGCAAACGATTGTGCTGGTGGAGCAGAATCTCGCCGCCACCCTGGCGCTGGCCAGCCGCGTCTACATCATCAACAACGGCCATATCGCCCATGAAGGGCCGGCGACGGAGCTGAAGAAGCAGCCCGATCTGCTGCAGCGCTATCTCGGCGTCTGATCGCCGCGCCGGCGCGGCTCAGCGGAACGCCAGGCAGACGATCAGCGTATTGGCGCGCGCCGCGCTGCCGAGCGGCAGCAGCAGCCGGTCATAGGCCGGATGCGGGCGGCCGTCGTCGATCCGCGCCGGCACGCAGTCGAACATCGGCCGGCCCAGCGTGAGGCAGCGGCGATAGGCCCGCGCGCTGGTCATGGCGCGCGCGTTGAAGCTCACTTCCGACAGCCGCCGGCCGTTCATGTCGTAGCCGAGCAGGGCGCTGCTGCGGCTGGCGAAATGCCGGAAGAACAGGTCGCCGTCCGCCAGCAGCTCGACCAGATGCAGGCGGTCGAGCCAGGGGCCCAGGGTATCGGGCGCCAGGGCCTCCGGCGGCGGAAAGCGCGCGGCGCCGGCGCGGGTGCGCCACAGGGTCAGCAGCACGCGCAGATCGTCGGGCAGCTCCTCTTCGGCAAGCGGCTGGAACATGCGGCTCTCTAGCATGTCCTGGTGCCGACGGGGACAATTTCGGTACAATTCCGCAGTTGCGCCGGCCTTCGCGCGGCCGTTTGATGGCGCCGCGCCGCCGCCCGCGCGGCCCCGACCGACCGGATACCACCATGTATGTCCCCGCCCATTTCGCCGTCCGCGACACCCAGATCCCGCTGTTCGAGCTGATCGAGACGCATGCCTTCGGCCTGCTGCTGAGCCACGAGGCCGGCGCGTTCAACGGCAGCCATATTCCCTTCCTGCTCGAGCGTCCGGGCGCCACGGCGGCGGCCGGCGAGACCGGCCGGCTGGTCTGCCATCTGGCCGCGGCCAATGGCCAGGCCGCCGCGCTGGATGGCCGCGAGGTGCTCTGCGTCTTCCAGGGGCCGCATGGCTATGTCTCGCCGCGCTGGTACCAGAAGAAGCCCGCGGTCCCGACCTGGAACTACATGGCGGTGCATGTCTATGGCCGCGCCACGGTGACCCGCGAGCCCGCGCGCCTGCGCGAGATCGTCGACCGGCTGTCGAAAACCTACGAGCCGGCCGAGGGCGGCTGGCGGCTCGATGACGAGCCGGACAGCTTTGTCGATGCGATGCTGCGCGGCATCGTCGGCGTCGAGATCGCGATCACGCGGCTCGAGGGCAAGTTCAAGCTGAGCCAGAACCGGCCTGCCGATATCCCCGGCGTGATCGCGGCCCTGCGCGGCGCAGGCGGCGAGGCCAATGCCGCGCTGGCGGATGCGATGGCGCAGGCGGCGCCCCGGAAGTAAGCCTCGGGCCGGCGTTCGAAACCGCCGGCCTAATCCGCCGCGTCGGCGGCGCGGTCCTGGTCGTCCTGCGCGTCCGCTTCGGCATCGGCATCGGCCTCCGGCGTCTCCGCCGCCGCGAGCGCGCCATGATCGTTGGCGGCCGAGCCGCCCTCGACGCGGAAATGGCCGACCAGCTCGGCCAGCTGGCGGGCCTGGTCGGCCATCGCCTGGGCCGAGGCATTGGTCTCTTCGACCAGCGCGCCATTGCGCTGGGTCATCTCGTCCATGTTGACCACGGCGCCGTTGACCTCTTCCAGGCCGCGCGCCTGTTCGGCCGAGGCCGCCGCGATCTCGGCCACGATGTCGGAGACTTTCTTGACCGAGGTGACGATCTCGGTCAGCGAGCTGCCGGCCTGGTTGACCAGCGCCGAGCCGCTGCGCACCTGCGCATTGGAGGCATGGATCAGCGCCTTGATGTCCTTCGAGGCATTGGCCGAGCGCTGCGCCAGCGCGCGCACTTCCTGCGCGACGACGGCGAAGCCCTT
>CAYSCA010000342.1:0-2157 GCA_964429465.1 uncultured Rhodospirillaceae bacterium | reverse complement strand
GACCCTCGTCGGCGGTGATGACGAACTGGCTGTCGCAATCCTGGATGCGGTTGGCGAGGCTGTCGGGCGAGAAGCCGCCGAAGACGATGGAGTGGACGGCGCCGATGCGCGCGCAGGCCAGCATCGCATAGGCCGCCGCCGGGATCATCGGCAGATAGATGGTGACGCGATCGCCTTTCCTGACGCCATGGGCCTTCAGCACATTGGCCATGCGGCAGGTTTCGTCATGCAGCTGCTGGTAGGTGATGTTGGCCGCCTTCGACGGATCGTCGCCTTCCCAGATGATCGCGGTCTGGCTGGCGCGCTTGGGCAGATGGCGGTCGATGCAATTGGCCGAGACGTTCAGCTCGCCGTCGTAGAACCAGCGGATATGCAGGTCGGACTTGTCGTAGGAGACATCCTTCACCTTGGTGAAGGGCTTGATCCAGTCGAGGCGCTTGCCGTGTTCGGCCCAGAAGCCTTCGGGATCCTGCACCGAACGGTCATACATGGCCTTGTACTTCCCGGCATCCACCCAGGCGCGCTTGGCCCAGTCGTTCGACACCGGAAACAGCTCGTTATCGGCCATGATGGCTCTCCCCTTCTTTTTATTCTGACTACGGACGTTTCCTGCGTGCGGTGCAAACGTACCGCTACGTCAACGGGGCAGATGATGCCCCGGAAGACTTGGAACGGACAAGCGCCGCTCCTGGACTTTTCGACTAAAGCATAGCCCGGTAATGCGAATTTGGCAGCAGGTGCGCCTAAATGTCGCGCCTTCCCGCGGTTTCGGCGGGCTGCGGGGTGCCGGAAATGGCCGCGGCCAGCCCGCTCATCAGCGCCGGGTATTCATCCTGGAGACCCGCGATCATCTCGTCCTGCGCCGCGCGCCACAACGCCACGCCGGCGCGATAGGCGGCCCGCCCCTCCCGCGTCGCCCTGACGGCCCTGGCCCGCCCGCCGGCCGGCGAGGCGTCGACGGTCAGCAGGCCGGCGGCCGCCAGCGGGCCGATATTGCGGGTCAGGGTGGTGCGGTCCAGGTCGAGCGCCCGGGCCAGTTCGGTGATGGTCGCCGGCCGGCCATTCTGCTTCTCGAATGCCGCGGCCATGCCGATCAGGCTGTGCTGGGGCAGGCCAAGCCCGATCCGCTCGAGATGGCGGCTGTAGAGGACGCTGGCGCGGCGGGCGGCCGAGCGCAGCAGGAAGCAGATGCAATCCTCGCGGCCGTCCGGCGCGGGACGGGGAAAGACCGGAGTCTCGCCGGCAGTGGGCGCGAAGGGAACAGGGTCGACAGCATCGGCCATGACGTGTATATACACTTCAGGTGCCGGTCCGGCAAGCCATCCTCCCGGATGGGCCGCCTCCCCAGACCGCCGGCCGATGAGAATGAGGAATCCATGTCCGCTGCCCCCGCCGATCGCCAGCCGCGCGCCCGCCATGCCGATGCCGCCCCGCCGAGGCTGGGCAATTACGCCCCGGTGCCGCTGGAGGAGCTGCGCGCCCGCGCCGGCATCGACCTGTTCCGCGACATGATGGCGGGCAAGCTGCCCGGCGCGCCGATCGCGCAGCTGATGAATATGTGGCTCGACGAGGTGGAGCCGGGCCGCGTGGTGTTCGGCGGCCGCCCGGAGCGCCAGCATTACAACCCGATCGGCAGCGTGCATGGCGGCTATGCCGGCACGTTGCTGGACAGCTGCATGTCCTGCGCGGTGCAGTCGCTGCTGCCCAAGGGGATGGGCTACACCACGCTGGAATACAAGGTCAGCCTGGTGCGCGGCCTGACCGACCAGGTCGGCGCCGTCTATGCCGAGGGCAAGGCGATCCAGGTCGGCAGCCGCATCGGCACGGCAGAGGGCCGCATCACCGATGCCGCCGGCAAGCTTTACGCAACCGGCACCACCACCTGCCTGATCTTTCCGATCTGACCGCCGGTCCGCGCGACGATACGGCGACGGCCGAACTGTCCGGCGTTGCACCGGGCGGTGCAGCGCCTAAACTCGGCGCCATGAACAGCACCGAACCGCAATTCGCCACCATCGCCGCCCTCGTCGGCGATCCGGCGCGCGCCAACATCCTGCGCGCACTGATGGATGGCCGCGCGCGCACCGCGAAGGAACTGGCCTTTGCCGCCGGCGTCACGCCGCAGACCACCAGCGGCCATCTCGCCCGGCTGGTCGA
>CAYSCA010000341.1:0-2164 GCA_964429465.1 uncultured Rhodospirillaceae bacterium | reverse complement strand
GAGGGCTTCTCGATCTTCGCCAGGAGGGCGGCGCGGCCCTCGATCAGGCTGCGCGCCTCGCGCAGATCTTCCGGCCGCTGCACGAAACTCAGCGCGATCCAGTCGACGCCATGCTCCAGCGCGAATTCCAGATCGGCGCGATCCTTCGGCGTCAGCGCCGAGAGCGGCACGACGACGTTGGGCAGGTTCAGCCCCTTGCGGTCGCTCAGCCGTCCGCCCACCACCACCTCGGCCTCGGCCCAGACATTGCCGGCCGCCTTGCTGCCGCCGGTGGACAGGATGCGCAGCCGCAGCTTGCCGTCGTCGAGCAGCAGATCGGTGCCGGGCCGCAGGCTGCCCAGCACTTCGGGATGCGGCAGCTGCACGCGGGTGGCATCGCCCGGCTTGTCCACGGCATCCAGCCGGAAGCGCTGGCCCGGCAGGAGATCGACGGCGCCGTCCGCGAATTTCCCCACCCGCAGCTTCGGGCCCTGGAGGTCGGCGAGCAGACCGATCGGCTGCTGCAATTCGCGTTCGAGCGCGCGCACGGCCTGGATCCGGCCCAGATGGTCGTCATGGCTGCCATGGCTGAAATTGAGGCGGAAGACATCCACGCCGGCTTCGACCAGCGCCCGGATGCGGTCCGGCGTCGAGCTGGCCGGGCCCAAAGTGGCGACGATCTTCACATTGCGTCCGCGATGCATCGATTCCCCCGGATGATCCGCCCGATCATAGACGAAAATATTAGGGATCAAGCAGTTGCCTTTTTTGTTGCATCTGCGAAAAGACCCCCCTCCGGATCCGCAGAGAGCCTGACCATGGACATCAACCGCATCGCGGTGGGCAAGGCCCCGCCCTACGACATCAACGCCGTGATCGAGATCCCGGCCGGCGGTTCGCCGGTGAAATACGAGCTGGACAAGGATTCCGGCGCGCTGTTCGTCGACCGCTTCCTGCATACCGCCATGTTCTATCCGGCCAATTATGGCTTCATCCCGCATACGCTGAGCAGCGACGGCGATCCCTGCGACGTGCTGGTGGTGAGCCATGTGCCGGTGGTGGCCGGCGCCGTCATCCGCTCGCGCCCGATCGGCGCGCTGAAGATGGAAGACGAGGCCGGCGGCGACGAGAAGATCATCGCCGTGCCGGTCGACAAGTTGCATCCCTTCTACAATGACGTGCAGACCTACAAGGACCTGCCGGACATCCTGCTGCAGCAGATCGAGCATTTCTTCGTCCACTACAAGGACCTGGAGAAAGGCAAGTTCGTCAACTCGGCCGGCTGGGTGGGCCCCGACGAGGCGGCGAAGATGATCACCGAGGGCATCGTGCGGGCCGCGGGCATCAAGTAGGCCGGCGCTTAGCCTGCCTTATTCTGGCTTATTTCGTCTTCAGATCGCCTATCCGGAACCGTTCCATCCCGTTTTGAACCATTTCGTCCCGTTTTGAACCGTTCGGGACCATTTTGAACCGTTCGGCACCGCTGCATCCCGTTTCGGACCGTTCCGGTCCGTCACAATCCGGTGCGGCGGCAGCCCGGTCCCCGCCGGGCCTCCGCCGCGCCTCCCAGTATATAGAACAAATAGTGAAAAATCGAGCGGCCAGCCCGGCATGGAACGGAGCCCCGCTGCCGGGCCTTGTCCTGTCATGCGGGATTTCACGCCGCGGGAGCGCTGCATGGCCGACGAACCGACCTTCGGGACCCTTCTTTCCGCCGCAAGACCCAAGCCGTTTCCGCTGCTGGCGAGCGGGCTGCTGGGCCTCTGCCTTGCCGTGGCCCCCGTCCAGGCGCCGGCCAAATCGGGCGGCGGCGCGGGCGGTGCCGCCGGCGCGGCCGGGGCAGCAGCCGGAGCCGCAGCGGCGGCAGCCGGGGCTGCGGCGGGTGCTTCTGCTGCTGCGGCCGGCGCGGCCGCTGGCGCTGCTGCCGGAGCCGCGGGCGCCGCTGGCGCTGCCGCAGGAGCCGCCGCCGCTGCCGCCGCTGCTGCCGCTGCTGCCGCAGGCGCGGCGGCAGGGGCCGCGGCCGGGGCGGCTGCGGCGGCGGCCGGAGCAGCCGGAGCGGCGGCGGGCAGCGGCGGATCGAGCAGCGGGGGATCAGGCGGCGGATCGGGCAGCGGCGGCACAGGATCGGCGGGCACCGGATCGGCGGGGTCGGGCGCCGGCGGAAGCGCAGCAGGTCCGGCAACCG
>CAYSCA010000340.1:0-2201 GCA_964429465.1 uncultured Rhodospirillaceae bacterium | reverse complement strand
AGCCCTTCCGCATGCTCGCCCATAACGGCGAGATCAACACCCTGCGCGGCAACATCAACTGGATGAAGAGCCACGAGATCAAGATGGCCTCCGAGGCCTTCGGCGATCTCTCCGACGACATCAAGCCGATCGTGCAGTCGGGCTCGTCGGATTCCGCCGCGCTCGATTCCGTGTTCGAGGTGCTGGTGCGCGCCGGCCGCACCGCGCCGATGGTCAAGACGATCCTGATTCCGGAATCGGCGTCGAACAAGCCGCTGATGCCGCAATCGCATCGCGACCTCTACGCCTATACCAATGCGATCATGGAGCCTTGGGACGGTCCGGCGGCGATCTGCGCCACCGACGGCCGCTGGGCGGTGGCCGGCATGGACCGCAACGGCCTGCGGCCGATCCGCTATACCGTGACCACTGACAACCTGCTGGTGGTCGGCTCGGAGACCGGCATGGTGCCGGTGCCGGAGCACAAGGTGGTGAAGAAGGGCCGCGTCGGTCCGGGCGAGATGATCGCCGTCGACCTCAAGAAAGGCCGCCTGTTCCTCGACCGCGAGATCAAGGACCGGCTGGCCTCGGAGCATCCCTATGGCGAGTGGGTGAAGAACATCGTCACGCTCGACAAGATCAAGGATGCGCCGGCGGCGGCCAAGCCCTACAGCCGGGACGAGCTGCGGCGCCACCAGCTGGCCTTCGGTCTGACGCTGGAGGACATGGAGCTGATCCTGCATCCGATGGCAGAGGACGCCAAGGAGGCGATCGGCTCGATGGGCGACGACACGCCGATCGCGGTGCTGTCGGAGCAGTATCGCGGCCTGCATCATTTCTTCCGCCAGCAGTTCAGCCAGGTCACCAATCCGCCGATCGACAGCCTGCGCGAGAAGCGGGTGATGAGCCTGCGCACCCGCATGGGCAACCTGACCAACGTGCTGGACGAGGACGCGCATCAGGTCCGCATCCTGCTGCTGGAAAGCCCGGTGCTCTCCAACGCCGATTTCGCCAAGGTGATGAAATACGCGGAGAAGACCACCGCGCGGATCGACTGCACCTTCCCGGCCGACAATGCCGACCCGGCGGCCCTGCGCGACGCGCTGAAGCGCATCCGCATCGAGGCCGAGAATGCGGTGCGCGGCGGCGCCGGCCATATCGTGCTGACCGACGAGGGCATGTCGGCCAGCCGCGCGGCGATCCCGATGATCCTCGCCACCGGCGCGGTGCATTCCCACCTGGTCGCCCAGGGCCTGCGCACCTTCACCTCGCTGACCGTGCGCGCGGGCGAGTGCCTCGACGTGCATTACTTCGCCGTGCTGATCGGCGTCGGCGCCACCAGCGTCAACGCCTATCTGGCGGAAGCCTGCCTGGTCGACCGCGTCCAGCGCGGCCTGCTCGGCAAGCTGACGGCGGAAGAGGCGGTCTCGCGCTTCAAGGAAGCCGTCGATGGCGGCCTGCTGAAGGTGATGTCGAAGATGGGCATCTCGGTGATCAGCAGCTACCGCGGCGGCTACAATTTCGAGGCCCTGGGCCTGTCGCGCTCGCTGGTGGCCGATCTCTTCCCCGGCATGCCGTCGCGCATCTCGGGCATCGGCCTGCTCGGCATCCAGAAGAAGGTGCTCGAGCTGCATCAGCGCGCCTTCCGCTCGGATGTGACCGCGCTGCCGGTCGGCGGCATCTACAAGTATCGCCGCGGCGGCGAGGCGCATGCCTGGGAAGCCAACCTGATCCACATGATGCAGACGGCGGTGGGCAGCGAGAATTACACGCTGTTCAAGAAATACACCGCCGGCCTGCGTGAGCTTCCCCCCATCGCGCTGCGCGACCTGCTGGAGCTGAAGCCGGCCGGCCAGCCGATTCCGATCGAGCAGGTGGAATCGGTCACCGAGATCCGCAAGCGCTTCATCACGCCGGGCATGTCGCTCGGCGCGCTGGGCCCGGAAGCGCACGAGACCCTGACGATTGCGATGAACCGCATCGGCGCCAAGTCGGATTCCGGCGAGGGCGGCGAGGCGCCGGAGAATTTCAAGCCGCGCCCGAACGGCGACAACGCCAATTCGGCGATCAAGCAGGTCGCCAGCGGCCGCTTCGGCGTCACCGCGGAATATCTCAACAATTGCCGCGAGCTGGAGATCAAGGTCGCCCAGGGCGCCAAGCCCGGCGAGGGCGGCCAGCTGCCCGGCTTCAAGGTCACCGAGCTGATCGCCAAGCGCCGCCAT
>CAYSCA010000339.1:0-2202 GCA_964429465.1 uncultured Rhodospirillaceae bacterium | reverse complement strand
AGCCCGGCATCACGGTCGCGGCATGCGCCTCCGCCTTGTCGATCAGTGCTCCCTGCAGGTCGCGCAGCCCTCCGTCCAGCCCGTCGAGCGCGTCGCGCACCCAGAGGCGGAAATCGGTCGCCACCTGGTCGTTGCGCGAGCGCGCGGTATGCAGCCGCTTCGCCGGCTCGCCGATCAGTTCGGCCAGCCGCGCCTCGACATGCATGTGGATGTCCTCCAGCGCCGGGTCGATCTTCAGCCTGCCGGCCTCGATCTCACGCAGAATTGTCTCCAGCCCGGCGACGATCTTCCGGCCGTCGGCGGCGGTGATCAGGCCCTGGCGCACCAGCATGCGGCAATGGGCGATCGAGCCCGCGATATCCTGCCTGTACAGGCGCTTGTCGAAGGCGATCGAGGCATTGATCTCGGTCATGATGGCCGCCGGGCCTGCGGCAAAACGCCCGCCCCACATCGTGTTGGCGGCTTTCGCCTTGGCTTGTCGCGGCGGGCTCGCCGGCTTATCTGTCTTGCGTGCGCGCATGTAAGGAGATCGGGATGCTCAAGCGGTTGGTTGTCGTTCTGCTGCTGCTGGCCGGTTCCGGCCTGCCGGGCCTGGCGCAGGCGGCCGAATTCCCGCTGGACGGCGAGATGCGCAAATTTACCCCGTGGACCGAGCGGAAGCCAGTCGCCTTGGCCGAATTCCTCGACGAAAACGGCAAGCCGGTGACCTTGGAAGCCTTCCGCGGCAAGGTCGTGCTGCTCAACCTCTGGGCCACCTGGTGCGTGCCCTGCCGCGAGGAGATGCCGGCCCTCGATCGGCTGCAGGCGCAGCGCGGCGGCCCCGACTTCCAGGTCGTCGCCGTGGCGCAGGACCGCGGCGGCCGCGACAAGGTCGACAAGTTCCTCGCCGAGATCGGGGCGAGGGGCATCACGCCCTATCTGGATACCAGCATGAAATCGGCGCGCGCCTGGACCGCGGTCGGCCTGCCCACCAGCCTGCTGATCGACCGCCAGGGCCGCGAGGTCGGGCGTCTCGTCGGCGGCGCCGACTGGTCCGCGCCGGAAGCCCTGGCGCTGGTCGATGCGCTGATAAAGCAGAAGTGACGCGCAGAGTCGCGTCACCCCGGGCGCAGACCCGGGGTCCCATTCAATTGCAGCGCTGAAAAACGGGATCCCGGCTCTCGCAAAAGTTCGGCCGGGATGACGAAGCGGGTTTACCGCGTCGGGGTCGGATGCTCACCGCGGTAATCGTAGAAGCCGCGGTTGGTCTTGCGGCCGAGCCAGCCGGCCTCGACATATTTCACCAGCAGCGGGCAGGGGCGGTATTTGCTGTCGGCCAGCCCCTCGTAGAGCACCTGCATGATGGAAAGGCAGGTATCGAGGCCGATGAAGTCGGCCAGCTGCAGCGGCCCCATCGGATGGTTGGCGCCCAGCCGCATCGCGGTGTCGATGGCTTCCACCGAGCCGACGCCCTCATAGAGGGTGTAGATCGCCTCGTTGATCATCGGCAGCAGGATGCGGTTGACGATGAAGGCGGGAAAGTCTTCCGAATTGGCCGGCTGCTTGCCCAGCTTGACGGTGAGCTCGCGGACCTTGCGGAAGGTCTCCTCGTCGGTGGCGATGCCGCGGATCAGCTCGACCAGCTGCATCACCGGCACCGGGTTCATGAAATGCATGCCCATGAACTTTTCCGGCCGGTCGGTGGCGGAAGCCAGGCGCGTCACCGAGATCGACGAGGTGTTGGTGGCGAGGATCGCGTCCTTTTTCAGCACCGGGCAGAGATCGGCGAAAATCTTCTTCTTCACGCCCTCGTTCTCGGTGGCGGCCTCGACCACGAAATCGGTCTCGGCGAAGGCCTTGATGTCGGGCGTGGTGTGGATGCGGGCCAGCGCCGCGGCGCGGTCGGCCTCCGAAATCTTGCCG
This sequence comes from uncultured Rhodospirillaceae bacterium, assembly GCA_964429465.1. Taxonomy (GTDB): domain Bacteria; phylum Pseudomonadota; class Alphaproteobacteria; order Ferrovibrionales; family Ferrovibrionaceae; genus Ferrovibrio. The sequence goes on along the minus strand of CAYSCA010000339.1, from coordinate 300 downwards.
CGCGCGATCTGCCGGTTCATGTTGGCCGACACGACATCCAGCGCCTTGCCGAGCTGGTCGGCGTTGATGTCCTGCAGGACAACTTCATAGCCGGCCAGAGCGCAGACATGGGCGATGCCGTTGCCCATCTGGCCGGCGCCGATAACACCGATGGTCTTGATCATGCCGGTCCCCGGTCCGCTGGCTGCGCTTACTTCGACAGTTCCTGCTCGAGCTCAGGCAGGATCTTGAACAGGTCGCCGACCAGGCCGTAATCGGCGACCTGGAAGATCGGCGCCTCCTCGTCCTTGTTGATGGCGA
>CAYSCA010000338.1:0-2262 GCA_964429465.1 uncultured Rhodospirillaceae bacterium | reverse complement strand
CCATCCCGATCGGCGGCGCCAAGAATGCGGCCCTGCCGCTGATGGCGGCCGCCCTGCTGACCGACCGGACGCTCACGCTCTCCAACGTGCCGCACCTGGCCGACATCGCCACCATGGCGCATCTGCTGCAGCAGCATGGCGTCGACGTCTCGATGGATGGCGGCAACGGCACCCCGGAAGGCCGCACCATTCATCTCAATGCGGCGAAGATCACCTCGACCGTGGCGCCCTACGACATCGTGCGCAAGATGCGCGCCAGCGTCCTGGTGCTCGGGCCCCTGCTGGCGCGCTTCGGCGAGGCGGAAGTCTCGCTGCCGGGCGGCTGCGCCATCGGCACGCGGCCGGTCGACCTTCATATCATGGGCATGAAGGCGCTCGGCGCCGAGGTCAATGTCGAAGGCGGCTATATCCGCGCGACGGCGAAGCAGGGCCTGAAGGGCGCGGTGATCCGCTTCCCGATGGTCTCGGTCGGCGCGACGGAAAATCTGCTGATGGCCGCCGCCCTGGCCGAGGGTACCACGGTGCTGGAGAACGCGGCGCGCGAGCCCGAGATCACCGATCTCTGCCACTGCCTGATCGCCATGGGCGCCGAGATCGAAGGGATCGGCACCGAGCATATCACCGTGCATGGCAAGCGCGCGCTGCAGGGCGCCACCCACAGGATCGTGCCCGACCGCATCGAGACCGGCACCTTCGCGGCCGCCGTGGCAATCTGCGGCGGCAATGTGGAACTCGCCGGCACGCGGCTCGACCTGATCGAGGCGATCGTCGACAAGCTGCGCGAAGCGGGCTGCGAGGTCGATGAGACGCCGCGCGGGATCACTATCAAGCGCAATGGCAGCCGCCTCCGCGGCGTCGATTTCCTCACCCAGCCCTATCCCGGCTTCCCGACCGACATGCAGGCGCAGACCATGGCCCTGATGACGGTGGCCGACGGGGCCGCGATGATCACCGAGACGATCTTCGAGAACCGCTTCATGCATGTGCCCGAACTGGTGCGCATGGGCGCCAATATCGTGGTGCATGGCGCCTCGGCGCTGGTGCGCGGCGTGCCGAAGCTGACCGGCGCGCCGGTGATGGCAACCGATCTGCGTGCTTCCGTATCGCTGGTGCTGGCCGGCCTCGTCGCCGAGGGCGAGACCATCGTCAATCGCGTCTATCATCTCGATCGCGGTTACGAGCGGCTGGAGGAGAAGCTGGCTGCCTGCGGCGCCGTGATCGAGCGGCTGAAGGATTGACGATGGCCGAACGGCGTTTCCATCCGCTGAAGCTGCGTGCCGAGGATGTCGAGGACGTCACGGTGCTGTCGGCCTGCCTGCAGGATGCGACCCTGCGCGCCACCGACATGACCTGGCAGCCGAAGCAGCGCCGCTTTGCCCTGGTGCTGAACCGCTTCCGCTGGGAAGACGAGAAGCACGCGGATGCGAAACGGCGGCTGATCCGCATCGAGCCGCATATCCGCGTCGCGGCCGGCCTGCATTTCGACGGCGTGCTGAAGGTGCGCAGCAGCGGGATCGACCGCCAGGACGGCCGGACGGTGCTGGAATTGCTGTCGATCCTGGTTGATCCGCTGGAGGATGCGGCGGCGCAACTGACGCTGGTTTTCGCCGGCGGCGGCGCGGTGAAGCTCGATGTCGAATGCATCGACGCGCAGATGCAGGATATCGGCACGCCGTTTCCGGTGCGCCGCGCGCCGCAGCACAGGATGGAGTCATGAACGCGGTGCAGGATATCAGAGCAACCGACCTGAAGCCGGCGGACGGCAAGCTGGTCATGGCCCTGCCCAAGGGGCGCATCCTGAAAGAGGTGATGCCGCTGCTGCGGGCGGCCGGGATCGAGCCGGAACCGGAATTCTCCGACGAGAACAGCCGCAAGCTGCGCTTCGCCACCAGCCAGCCGGATATCGAGCTGATCCGGGTGCGCAGCTTCGATGTCGCTACCTTCGTCGCCTTCGGCGCGGCCCAGCTCGGGGTCGCCGGCAATGACGTGCTGATGGAGTTCGACTTCCCCGAAATCTATGCGCCGCTCGATCTCGGCATCGGCCATTGCCGGCTCTCGGTGGCCGAGCCGTCGGAGCTGAGCAAGTCGGACGACCCGAAGCGCTGGAGCCATGTGCGGGTCGCCACCAAATATCCGCATGTGACGCAGAAATATTTCGCCGCGCGCGGGGTGCAGGCGGAATGCATCAAGCTGAACGGCGCCATGGAGCTGGCGCCGACGCTGGGGCTGTGCCGCCGCATCGTCGACCTGGTCTCGACCGGC
>CAYSCA010000337.1:0-2286 GCA_964429465.1 uncultured Rhodospirillaceae bacterium | reverse complement strand
GTGCTGTCGATCCTGTTCGTGGTCGTGTTCATCCTCTGCGCGCGCCGCGCCACCTCGGGCGTGCCGGGCAAGTTCCAGAGCATCGTCGAGATCATCGTCGGCTTCGTCGACGGGCTGGTGCGCGAGACCTTCCACGGCCGCAGCAAGATGATCGCACCGATGTCGCTGACCATCTTCGTGGTCATCTTCCTGATGAACTTCATCGACCTGATCCCGGTCGACTTCCTGCCGTGGGCCTGGGGTAACGCCTACGTCGCCGCCGGCCACGACCCGGCGCACGCCTACCTGCGCGCGGTCCCGACCGCCGACCTCAACACCACCCTGGGCATGGCCCTGGCGGTGTTCGCGCTGACCCAGTGGTTCGGCATCGCGCACAAGGGCGTGGGCGGCTTTACAAAGGAATTCTTCACCGCGCCGTTCCATGCCAAGGGCATGGTGGGCAAGATCGCGCTGGCACCGGCCAACTTCGGGCTGCGCATCATCGAGGAAGGCGTGCGCCCGCTCAGCCTGAGCCTGCGACTGTTCGGCAACCTCTACGCCGGCGAGCTGATCTTCGTGCTGATCGCGCTGATGACGCTCGACGCGTCGCTGGCGCACTTCAGCACCTGGGCCATGGGCGCAGTGCAGATCGTGTCGGGCTTCGCGTGGACCGCGTTCCACATCCTGATCATCACCCTGCAGGCCTTCATCTTCATGATGCTCACGATCGTCTACCTGAGCATGGCGGCCGAGAGCCACTGATTTCCGTTCCACCCCTTTCCTTTCCACCGCGTCACCGATTCCAACCGGAGTAACAAGATGGATATCACCGTCCTCAACGCTGAAGTGCTCAAGTACACCGTCATCGCGGCCAGCCTGCTGATCGGCCTGGGCGCCCTGGGCACCGCGATCGGCTTCGCCATCCTCGGCGGCAAGTTCCTCGAGGGCGCGGCGCGCCAGCCGGAGCTGACCCCGATGCTGCAGACCAAGATGTTCATCGTCGCCGGCCTGCTCGACGCGGTGCCGATGATCGGCGTGGCCATCGCGCTGCTGCTGCTGTTCGCCAACCCGCTGCTGGGTTCCATCGCGGGCTAAAGCGACGCCGCAAGGCACGTAGAACCAGCATCGCCGGCGGCACGCCGCCGGCAGCAGGAGCACAAGCATCATGCTACCCAACCTGACCCTGGTCGTTCAGTTCATCGCGTTCTTCGCGGTGGTCTGGCTGGTGATGAAGTTCGGTTGGCCGCCGATCATGGCGGCGATCGAGGAACGCCAGCGCAAGATCGCCGAAGGCCTGGCCGCGGCCGACCGCAGCCAGAAGGACCTCGCGCAGGCCCAGGACAAGGCCAACGAGGCGCTGAAGGAAGCGCGGCTGAAGGCGAACGAGATCATCGAGCAGGCGCACCAGCGCGCGAACCAGATCGTCGACGCGGCCAAGAACGAGGCCGTCGCCGAGGCCAACCGCCAGAAGGCGCTGGCCGAGGCCGAGATCGCGTCCGCCGCCAACCGCGCCCGCGAGGAACTGCGTCGCCAGGTCTCGACGCTGGCGGTGACCGGCGCCGAGAAGCTGCTGCGCCGCGAGATCGATGCGGCCGCGCACAAGGCGCTGCTGGACGAGCTGGCCGCGCAGCTTTCGGACAAGGCGGCCTGACCCCGTGAGCCAGGCCCTGACCCTCGCCCGTCCCTACGCCCGCGCCGCCTTCGGCATCGCGCGCGAAGAAGGCGCCTTCGCTGCGTGGTCCGACGCGCTGGGCTTCGCCGCCCGCGTCGCCGCCGATCCGCGCGTCGCCGGCGTGCTCGGCAACCCGAAGCTGTCCGACGCCGAGGCCGTCGCGCTGCTGGCACCGCAGGGCGCCGGCGAGTCGGTGTCCCGGTTCCTGGCGCTGCTGGCGGACAACCGCCGGCTGCCGCTGCTGCCGGAGATCGCCGGGCTCTACGAGCAGATGCGCAACGAGGCCGAGCACGTGGTCAAGGCCACCGTGACCTCCGCCACCGCGTTGCCCGACGCCGAGCTCGAGTCGATCCGCGCCGCGCTGCGCAAGCGCTTCGGCAGCGAGGTCGAGCTGCAGACCGCGATCGACGAGTCGCTGATCGGCGGCGCGGTGATCGACGCCGGCGACGTGGTCATCGACGGATCGCTCAAGGGCAAGCTGGCGCGCCTCGAATCGGCGCTCGCGCAATAAACAAGCTGCGGTAACCAAAGAATCCAAGGAAAACTGGCAATGGCAACCACCACGCTCAACCCGTCCGAGATCAGCGAACTGATCAAGACCCGCATCGAGAAGGTCGGCCTGGCCGCCGAGTCGC
>CAYSCA010000336.1:0-2291 GCA_964429465.1 uncultured Rhodospirillaceae bacterium | reverse complement strand
CGCTGGAACTTCGGCAGGTCCTCGTCGGGCAGGCGGTTGATCTCGGTGCCCGCCTTCTCGAACTTGCCCCAGGCCTCGAGGTCGGCCTTCTGGATCGCGGCATGGTGGATGTTCGAATAGACCTGGATTTCGGCATCGACGAACTGCTTCATCTTCGGCGACAGCTTGTTCCAGTGGTTCATGCCGACGCAGAAATCCATCAAGTCGACCGGCTGATACACCGATTCGAGGCCCGGAGGGCCCATCCAGATGTACTTGGTGACCTGCTGGAAGCCGAGATCCCAGTTCACCGCGGGACCAGTATAGTCGGCCGCCTCGATGGTGCCCTTCTCGAGCGCCGAGAACACTTCGCCGCCGGGCAGCAGGGTCGTGCGGGCGCCGAGGGCGGCAAAGCCTTCGGCGATCATGCCGCCGGGGACGCGCAGCTTCAGGCCCTTGAAGTCCTCGATCGAGCGGATCGGCTTCTTCGAGTGGATGATGTTGGCGCCGTGATGAATGCGGTTGACGTAGTAGATGCCCTGTTTGGCGAAGATTTCCCGCGCCATCTCCAGGCCGCCGCGCGAATAGAAGAACACGTCCCATTCATGCGGATGACGCAGGCCCATCAGGTAGGAGCTGAGGAACACGCAGGACGGCAGCTTGCCGGCCCAGTAGACGGTGAAGGAGTTCATCGCCTCGAGAACGCCGTTCTTCACGCCGTCGAACAGCTCGAAATCGCCGACCACTTCCTTGGCGGCAAAGGCCTTGAATTCCAGCTCGCCGCCGGTGCGCTCCTTGATGGTGCTGCACCAGGTCTTGAACGCATTGAGGCCGGCGCCGGCCGGCCAGGAGGTCTGGACCTTCCAGGTCGTGGTGGCGGCCTTGGCGGGATCGCTGATGAACGGGGTGCCAATGGCGGTGGCGGTGGCGCCAAGCGCCGCCGATGCTCCAAGGGTCTTCAAAACGCGGCGGCGATTGACGGCTCCAGCCGCTGTGTCGGTATTCGAGCCTTGCTTCTTTGCCATGATTTCCTCCCGTTGATTGCCGATTCAAGCCAGTCTGTTTTCGTTCTTACGCTACTGTTCTCCAGCGCTAACGTATTCATTGCCGGCCGGGCGTAATCTCAGCCTGACAGAACTGGATGTGGCAAGCAGTAATTTCACTCCTCGTCCGTTGTGCGCTGCGGTGTAGCCGTCGGGGGATCAAAAAACGAGAACGGGGCCGGGTATAAACCCGGCCCCGTGGCAGAGATGGTTACCGGACAGAAAGTCAGGCGGCGTAGAAGGCCTTGCCCTGGTCAGCCATGTCGCGCAGCAGCTTGGGCGGCGTGAAGCGGGCGCCGTATTTCTGCGCCAGCTGGTCGCATTCCGCCACAAAGGGCCTTACGCCAACGGTATCGATATTGCTGACCGTGCCGCCACGGAAAGGCGGGAAGCCCCAGCCCATGATCGAGCCGACATCGGCATCGCGTACGTCGATGACGACCTTTTCCTCCAGGCAGCGCGCGGTCTCGACCGACTGGATGTAGACCAGCCGCTTGATCACGTCTGCGAGAGCGGGCTGCTCGGCCTCGGGCCTGACCGGGAAATGCCTGGCCAGATCGGGCCAGAGGCGCTTCCGGCCGTCCGCCGGGTATTCGTAGAAGCCCTTGCCGGCCTTCTTGCCGATGCGGCCCAGCTTCTCGACCATGGTCTGGAGCACCGGCTCGGAGCCATCGGCCTTGTAGGCGTCGCCGAGATCCTTCTTCGTCTGGGCGCGGACGCGGTGCATCAGCTCCAAGGAGACTTCGTCGGCCAGCGCCAGCGGGCCGACCGGCATGCCTGCCGCCTTGCCGGCATTCTCGATCAGCGCCGGATTGACGCCCTCGGCCAGCATCGTGAGGCCTTCGGTGACGTAGGTGGCAAACACGCGGCTGGTGTAGAAGCCGCGGCTGTCGTTCACCACGATCGGGGTCTTGCGGATCTTCTTCACGAAGTCCATCGCCCGGGCCAGCGTCTCGTCGGAGGTCTGCTTGCCGCGGATGATCTCCACCAGCGGCATCTTGTCGACCGGCGAGAAGAAATGGAGTCCGATGAAGTTGGCCGGTCGGTTGCTGGCCTCGGCCAGGCCGGTGATCGGCAGGGTCGAGGTGTTGGAGGCGAGGATGGCCGTCGGCTCCAGCTGGGCCTCGGCCTTCTTCGTCACGTCAGCCTTGATGGCGCGGTCCTCGAACACGGCCTCGATCACCAGCTCGCAGCCCTTGAGGTCGTCGTAAGACGTGGTCGCCTTGATCAGGCCGAGTTGGCGATCCTTGTCGGCCTCGCTTGCGCGCT
>CAYSCA010000335.1:0-2327 GCA_964429465.1 uncultured Rhodospirillaceae bacterium | reverse complement strand
CAGGATCGCCATCAGCGAGGACTTGCCCGAGCCGGACGGGCCGAGCAGCGCCACGGTCTCGCCGCGGGTCACCGAAAGATCGATGCCGCGCAATACCTCCAGGGTCACGCCGCCCTGTTTAAAAGTGCGGCGGATGCCCTTCAGCTCGAGAACCTCGCGGCTGCGATCGCTCATGGCGCCCCCTTACTCATAACGAAGGGCCTCCACCGGATCGAGGCGGGCGGCGCGCCAGGAAGGATAGAGCGTCGCCAGCAGCGACAGCGCCAGCCCCATGGCGATCACATAGAATACTTCGGTGGAATCGACCTTGGCCGGCAGCTTGGAGAGGAAGTAGATCTCCGCCGAGAAGAGCTCGGTGCCGGTGAGGTTTTGCAGCCATTGCCGGATCGTCTCGATATTCAGCGAAAAGGCCAGGCCGAGCACAAAGCCGGCACCGGTGCCCAGCACCCCGATGCTGGCCCCGGCAATGACGAAGACCCGCATGATGGTGCCGCGCGCCGTGCCCATGGTGCGCAGGATGGCGATGTCGCGGCCCTTGTCCTTCACCAGCATGATCATGCTGGAAATGATGTTGAAGGCGGCGACCACGATGATCAGCGTCAGGATCAGGAACATCACATTGCGCTCGACCTCGAGCGCATTGACGAAATGGGCATTCGCCTGCTGCCAGTCATAGAGGCGGTATTGCGGCCCGAGCCGCTGGTTGATCATGCGCCCGGCCTGCCGCGCCTGCTCGGGCTCGGCCAGCCGCACCTCCACCGAGCTGGCCCGATCGGGCAGGCGGAAATAGACCTGCGCGGTCTCAAACGGCATGTAGACGAAGCTGGAATCGTATTCGAACATGCCGACATCGAAGATCGCGACGATCTCGTAGCGCGCCAGCCGCGGCACGGTGCCGAAGGGCGTCGCCGTGCTCTGCGGCGAAATCAGCGTGATCTGGTCGCCCAGCCGCAATCCCAGCTTGCGCGCCAGGCGATGCCCGATGGCGACGCTGTCCTCGGAGAAATCCTCCAGGCTGCCCTGGCGGATGCCGTTGGCGACCGCGCCCTCGGTGCGGAGGTCATCCTGCTTCACGCCGCGCACCACCACGCCGGCGGCGGTGTTGTTGGCGGTCGCCATCACCTGGCCTTCGATGATCGGGTTGGCATGCACCACGCCCGGCAGGCCGGCCACCGCTTCGGTGACGAATTCGAAATCCTTCAGCGAGGTGCCGGCTTCGGCCTGGATGGTCAGATGGCCGTTCAGGCCGAGGATGCGGCCCATCAGCTCGGCGCGGAAGCCGTTCATCACGCTCATCACGATGATCAGGGTGGCAACCCCAAGCATGATGCCGAGGAAGCTGAACACCGCGATCACCGAGATGAAGCCTTCCTGCCGCCGCGCCCGCAGGTAGCGCAGGGCCAGCAGCCATTCGAGGCGTGAGAAGAACGGCATCCGGCGGCCTGCTTACGATGCGCGGGCGGTGTTGAGCAGGTTGATCACCGCATCTGCCGTGATCTCCTGCTTCTCGCCGGTGGCGCGGTTCTTCACCTCGACGACACCCGCCTTCACGCCGCGCGGGCCGATGGTGACCTGATACGGCAGGCCGATCAGGTCCATGGTGGCGAACTTGGCGCCGGCACGCTCGTCGCGATCGTCATAGAGCACGTCGAAGCCGGCGCGCTGCAGCCTGCCATACAGGTCTTCGCAGGCCTTGTCGCAATCGGCATCGCCGGCCTTCAGATTGATCAGGCCGACATGGAAGGGCGCCACGCTCATCGGCCAGATGATGCCGGCCTCGTCATGGCTGGCCTCGATGATGGCGCCGACCAGGCGCGATACGCCGATGCCGTAGGAGCCCATCTCGAGCGTGATGCTCTCGCCATTGGCGCCCTGCACCACCGCGCCCATCGGCCTGGAATACTTGGTGCCGAAATAGAAGATATGGCCGACCTCGATGCCGCGGGCCGCCACCTGGCGGTCCTTCGGCAGCGCCTCGAAACGGGCGGCATCATGCTTCTCGTCGGTGGCCGCGTAGGGTGCGGTCCAGCTGTCGACGATGGGCTGCAGGTCGCCGCTGTAATCCACCGCCTCACCCAGCACATCGCGCTCGACCAGCGCCTTGTCGCAGAAGACGCCGCTTTCGCCGGTCTCGGCCAGGATGATGAATTCATGGCTGAGATCGCCGCCGATCGGGCCGGTATCGGCGGCCATCGGGATCGCCTTCAGGCCCATGCGGGCATAGGTCCGCAGATAGGCGACGAACATGCGGTTGTAGGAACGCCGCGCGCCGGCCTTGTCGAGATCGAAAGAATAGGCATCCTTCATCAGGAATTCGCGGCCGCGCA
>CAYSCA010000334.1:0-2347 GCA_964429465.1 uncultured Rhodospirillaceae bacterium | reverse complement strand
CCTTCGTCAACAAGATGGATCGCGAAAGCCAGGATCCCTTCGCGCTTCTGGACGAAGTGGCCTCCACCCTGGCGCTGGACTGCGTGCCGGCCAACTGGCCGATCGGCATGGGTCATGACTTCAAGGGCTGCTACGACCTCGTCAACAAGCGCCTGCTGATCACCGGCAAGGAGAACAAGAATCTCGAGCCGGAAGTGATCATCCTTGAGAAAGGTCTCGATGATCCGCGCGCCCGGGAACTGCTGAGCGAGGCGCAGTTTGCCAAGCTGCAGGAGGATATCGGCCTGATCGAGGCCGCCTGCCCGGCCTTCGACCTGGAATCCTACCGCCAGGGCCATATGACGCCGGTCTATTTCGGCACGGCGCTGAAGAACTTCGGCGTCGACGAACTGCTGAAAGGCCTCGGCCGCGTGGCGCCGCCGCCGCGTCCACAGCCCTCCGACAAGCGCATGATCGAGCCCACGGAAAAGGCCGTGACCGGTTTCGTGTTCAAGGTCCAGGCCAACATGGACAAGAACCACCGCGATCGCGTGGCCTTCCTGCGGCTCTGCTCGGGCCATTTCAAGCGCGGCATGAAGCTGAAGCAGGTGCGCTCGGGCAAGCCGATCACCGTGAGCAATCCGACGCTGTTCTTCGCCCGCGACCGCTCGCTGGCCGACGAGGCCTGGCCGGGCGACATCATCGGCATTCCCAATCACGGCACGCTCCGCGTCGGCGATACCTTGACCGAAACGGAAGACCTGCGCTTCACAGGCATCCCGAATTTCGCGCCGGAAATCCTGCGCCGCGTCCGCCTGTCCGACCCGATGAAGGCCAAGCATCTGCAGCGCGCGCTGGAGGATCTGGCCGAAGAAGGCGTGACCCAGGTGTTCCGTCCCCGCATCGGCGCCGACTGGATCGTCGGTCTGGTCGGTCCGCTGCAGCTCGACGTTCTGGCAGCCCGTCTGGTCGAGGAATACAGCCTGGAAGTCGGCTTCGAGAACGCCCCCTATGAGACGGCCCGCTGGGTTTCGGGCGAAACCCTCAAAGACCTGGATCAGTTCGTAGACCAGAACCGCGGCACCATCGCCGATGACCGCGATGGCGCGCCCGTCTTCCTGGCCCGGAATGCATGGGAGCTTTCCTATATCGAGAAGAAATGGGATAAGATTCGTTTCCATGCGACACGAGAGCGCTCATAGCCGGAAGGTCACCCGCCGCCAGTTGCTGGCCGGCGGCACCGTCCTGCTCGCAGCCCGGAGCGCCTTCGCGCAGGAGAAGAAGAAGAAATCGGAATCGCCCAGCCCGATCGAGCGGCCCCCGGTCAGCACTCCGGTACTGGTCATCGACGCGGTCACCGCTCCGGTGGCGCCGCCGGCCGGGGGGAAACCGGGAACCGTCATCATGACCCTGAGCGTCGATTGCGGCACCGTGGAGAATGCCCGCGCCGTCGATGCGATGATTCCGCGCGTCTACAACGCGATCATCATGGAACTCAATCGCGAGCCGCTGGGCAGGAATGGCCGGGTAAATGACCAGGACCTGGCCGGGATCAAGCAGCGGCTGCTCTATCAGATCAACCGCGCCCTGCAGGGCCCGCAGGTGGTCGGCGTCTATATCCGCAGCCTGCAGGAAGTGCCGCGCCGCTAGCTCAGCTGGCCGCGGACCATATTGGCATAAATCCGCATCAATGCCCGCACCACCGGCGGACTGGCGCTGAGCAGCGTGTTGAACTGCGTCACGCCGACAATCTCGCAGGTCACGGCGTCCCTGGCGACGGCCGTTGCCTGCCGGTTGCCCCCGGTAAGAAGCGCGAGTTCGCCGAAGACCTCGCCCGGACCGACACTGCGCAAATGCTCCACCGCGCCGCCCGGCCCTTCCCGCGTCAGGTCGACCTCGCCGCTCTGGACCAGATAGGCGCTGTAGCCCGGCTGCCCGGCGCGAAAGATCGCTTCGCCGGCGGCAAATACCTTACGGTCGAGAACCCGCATGCCATGACGTTCGGACTGGAATCGTGCCGCCGCCTCGGCGGCCCCCGGGATATGCCGTCCCGCCGGTGACTGCGCGCCCGAGGCATACCGGATATGGCGAATGAAGGTCTGCAACAGATAGCGCGCGAGGGGTGGCGACGCTCGGATCGAACCTCTTCGTGACGGACACCGAGAACCACTGCGTCTGGTACGTCGACGTTCAGCGGCAAGTCGTCCGTCTTCTCGCGGGTGATCCCGGCAACGCCGGCCTCGCGGATGGCCTCGGCAGAGGCGCGCATTTCCACCGCCCGTCGGGTATCGCGATCAACACGAAGGGAACCCTGCTCGCGGTGGCGGACACGGGCCGCGGGATGGACGAGGAGACGCGCGCGCGCGTG
>CAYSCA010000333.1:0-2378 GCA_964429465.1 uncultured Rhodospirillaceae bacterium | reverse complement strand
GAGGAATTCGAGGCCTATCGCGTGATCGCCGCCTCGAAGGGCTTCCTCACCGTATCCGCCTCGCCGCTGACGCGGTCCTCGCATCATGCCGGCGACGATTTCGCCCGCCTGCGCGCGGCCCGTGAAGCCAAGTTCGCAGCGATATCCGCCTAGTGCCGACCCACGCGGAGAAGCGCATCCTCCCTTACCGGCCCGAGCAGCTTTACGCCCTGGTGGCCGGTGTCGAGCATTACCCGAAATTCCTGCCCTGGTGCATCGGGGCGCGTATCCGCGAGCGCAGTGAACGCCATCTGGTTGCCGACCTGATCATCGGCTTCAAGATGTTCCGCGAGCGCTTCACCTCGAAGGTGACGCTCGACCCGGACGCCATGCGGATCGACGTGGAATATTCCGAAGGCCCGTTCAAATACCTGCGCAATCACTGGAAGTTCCTGCCCGACCCCGGGGGCTGCGAGATCGACTTTTATGTCGATTTCGAGTTCCGCTCGCGGCTGCTGCAGAAAACCATCGAGCTGCTGTTCAACGAGGCGGTCCGCCGCATGGTTGCCGCATTTGAGTCACGCGCCCGCCAGCTTTACGGCGAGAATGGATTGCGCCTGCCGCCCGGTGCTACCATCGGGACCGTCTGAACCCGCCGCTCACGGAGCCTAGCCCATGGTCGCCCTGCCCAGCATCCCGGTTTCCCGAACCCTGCTGGAGCGCGGCCTGCGCGGCCTGATCGGGGTCTGGCGCGGCATTGCCGGCGATGACAGCGTTCCGGTCAGCCGCGACGGCACCCTCGAGCCGCGCGAGGTCGAACGGCTGCGCAGCCTGTTCAACGACTGCCTGGAAGCGCGCGGGGGAGAGGTCTCGGCCCGGGCCCGCGCCGCGACCCTGGGCCAGCTCTATCTCGAGCTCTCCGACGAGGGCAAGCGCGCCTTCCTGCAGGTGCTCAGCCAGGATTTCGGTGCCGATGCCGCGGCCCTCGACAAGGCGATGGCGGCCGTGCAGTCGGCTCCCGATCCGGCGGCCCGCCACAAGGCCGAGCGCAGGCTGCGCCAGGCCCTCACGCCGCCGCGCCAGCGCCTGCTGACCCAGTTCACCAGCCTGCCGCAGGGCGTGAAATTCCTCGTCGACATGCGCGCCGATGCCCTGCGGTTCCGCAAGGAGGCGCCCGAGCTCGCCATCCTCGACGCCGATCTGGAAGACATCTTCGTCTCCTGGTTCGATGTCGGCTTCCTCGAGCTGAAGCGCATCACCTGGAACAGTCCGGCCGCCCTGCTGGAAAAGCTGATCGCCTACGAGGCGGTGCATGCGATCGAAAGCTGGGACGATCTGCGCAACCGGCTGGATGCCGACCGGCGCTGCTATGCCTTCTTCCATCCGCGCATGCCGCTGGAGCCGCTGATCTTCGTCGAGGTCGCGCTGGTCAAGGGCATTGCCGGCAATGTGCAGGCCCTGCTGGATCAATCCCAGCCCGTGCTCGACGCCAAGGAGGCGGACACCGCGATCTTCTATTCGATCTCAAACACCCAGGTCGGCCTGCGCGGGATCTCCTTCGGCAATTTCCTGATCAAGCGGGTGGTGGACGACCTCAGCCGCGACCTGCCGAACCTGAAGAACTTCTCTACCCTTTCACCCATTCCGGGCTTCCGCAAATGGCTGGAGGATGCGGTCGCCAAGGGCACGCCCGATCTGGTCACCGCGGATGGCCGCGAAGCGCTCGGACAGGCGCTGGGGCATCGTTTCTCCAAGGGTACGCTGCCGGCTTTGCTGAAGGATTATGACTGGCCCGAGAACAAGGCGCTTGCCGATGCCCTGCGGCCGGTGCTGCTGCGGCTGGGCGCGCGCTATCTGCTGGACGTGCAGGAAAACGGCAGGCCGCGCGATCCGGTGGCGCGCTTCCATCTGAGCAACGGTGCCAGTGTGCATCGCCTCAACTGGCTGGGCGACCGCTCGCGCAACGGGCTGAAGCAGGCCGCCGGCCTGATGGTCAATTATCTTTATCGCCTCGACGATATCGACCAGAACCACGAACGCTTCGTGCGCGACGGCACGATTGCGGCGTCGGGCGAGGTGCGACGGCTGGCCGGACTGTAGAAGGTCTAGCGCTGCTCCTGCACCTTCATCTGCGCCAGCATCTCGCCGGCCAGCGTCAGCGCATCCTCCACCGTGGCCGCGCGCACCGCGCCGCGGCCGATCTCGCCATAGGTCATGCGCTGGTGCATCGTCGCCACGCCGCGGCCGGCGACGGCGATATGCACCAGGCCGACGGGCTTTTCCGCCGAGCCGCCGCCGGGGCCGGCGACGCCGGTGCAGGCGATCGCGATATCCGCATGGCTCTTGCGCAAGGCGCCTTCCGCCATGGCGCGCGCCACCGGCTCGGAAACGGCGCCATG
>CAYSCA010000332.1:0-2418 GCA_964429465.1 uncultured Rhodospirillaceae bacterium | reverse complement strand
CTGCTGCGCCGTCAGCACCAGCACGCCGTCGGCGGTCAGGCGCCGGCCGGCCAGCACCTCCAGCCGCGCCTTCACGCCCTCGGGCAGCGAGGGCGAGCGGCGCACATCGAAGCGGAGCTGCACGGCGCTGGAGACCTTGTTGACATTCTGCCCGCCCGGCCCGGAGGCGCGGATGAAGCTGAACGACAATTCGCGCTCGTCGAGGCTGATGCGGGGGGTGACGGGAATCATGGCGCCAGCCTAGCCCAACGGCCTGCGCGCCGGAACGCGCCGGCCGGAACGCGGCCTCCGGGACAGGGTTTCTCCGTCATGGACATCCCCACCAACCTCGTCGTCTTCGTCGGCGCCGCCGCCGGCCTCTGCTCCACCATCAGCTTCGCCCCGCAGGCCTGGAAGATCATCCGGTCGCGCCGCACGCGGGACATCTCGCTGCGCATGTATTCCGTGACCGTGACCGGCTTCGCGCTCTGGCTCGCCTACGGCATCATGCTGGGCGAGTGGCCGCTGATGCTCAGCAACGGGCTCTGCCTGCTGATGTCGGGCTTCATCCTGCTGATGAAGCTGTCGCCCCAGCGGGTGAAGGAAGAGATCGCCGATACGGTGGACCCGACCATCCGCGAATGAAGCTGCGCTTATTCCGATGTTATTTGATGCTCATTTTTGCTTAGCGGGGGCTTAGCCGACCCTTGGCGCGGCTTATCCGGGGCTTAGGAAGGCTTATCCCGGCTTATCCGCGCAGTCTTCCGGCGCATGATTCAGGCCGGTACCGGGCCGCGCCCCGCCTGCTTTCGCATACGTTGGTATTCCCTCCGTGTTTGCCACGCCCATTTTCCGATTGCTTTCCCGGATGAGAACATATAGTGATCAAGAACAAAGATCAAGCCCCGTGCTGAGAGCAAGGCTGCCTGCCGGCGGAGACCCGAGCCCATGATCGACCACAGCCTCATCCGCACCCTGCCCTTCGCCCTGCTGGTCCTGCGCGTCACGCTCGGGATCTTCCTGCTGCAATGGGGCGTGGAGAAATTCGTGGTGCCGGAAAGCAATGTCGCCATCTGGGGGCATTTCTACGGTTTCAACATCTCGCAGACGCTCGGCTATGCGTTCGGCGCCGCCGAGATCGCCATCGCGCTCTGCCTGTTCCTCGGGGTGTTCCGGACCATCGCCTATGGCGCGGCGGCTGCCCTGCATGCGGTGAGCGTCGCGGTCTCCTGGCGCTACCTGCTCGATCCCTGGGGCACCGAGTTCAACCACCTGTTCATCGCCAGCCTGCCGGTGCTCGGCGCCTTCGTGGCCTTGTTCCTGCTGCGCCATTGGGACCGCCCGCTCTGGAATCTCCGGATGGGATGACGAAAGCCGGACGGCCTGAACGGCGCCGCGACTCGCCAAAGCCGCGCCTGGTAACCGTTTCTATACTTGTGCGCCGGCAGGGCTGGGATATCGATGCGTCACCTTCATCGATACGGCCCCGCCATGTACGACACACCCCTCCTGATCCTCGGCTTCTTCTTCATCGGCGTTCCCGGCGCCGCCTGGCTGTGGCTGCAATTCCGCACCGCCCAGAAGCGCGAGCAGACCGCCTATGACTGGAGCCGCGCCGAAATCGAGCGCCGCACCAGGCTGCTGGAGGAGAAGGAGCGCGCCCATGTCGACGACCGTGCGACGATCGGCAAGCTGCTGAACGAGGTGACCCGGCTGAATGCCGAGCGCGACCGGCTGGAGAACCTGCTGGAAGACCTGCGCTTCGGGCAGAGCTTTACGGAGATGCGGCGGAGCGCGTGAGCCGTTTATCGCTCCCGGATGAGCGGAGCCGCCAGATCGGCGCAGGGGTCAATGAATTCGGAAATGACCGGACCGTCAGGCAGCCTTGCCCGTCGATGGCTGCAGCAGCACCTCTGCCGGGATATGCCATTCCCGGTGCAGCTTATGGGCCTGCTCCATCGTCAGCGGGCGCTTGCGGTTCATGATCTCCGAGGCCCTGGATTTCGAGCCGATCAACGCGGCCAGATCGGCCTGCCGCCGCCCTGCCATCTCCATATAAGAGCGGATCGCCTCAACCGGGTCAGGCGCGTCGATGGGCCACCGCTTGGCCTCATAGGCTGAAATCAGCATCGCCAGGACATCGAACCGATCGGCCTCGGGCGTACCGCGTTTCGGTTCCCGCTCGAAATAGCGCTCGATCTCCTTCAGCGCCCAGTCGTAATCGGCTTCATTGCGGATCGGCCGAATATTCCTCATCAGACAATCTCCGGATCGATTTTGTCGTACTCGGCATGGGTGCCAACGAATTTGATCAGCACGCGCTTGAAGCGATAAGACACGTGAACGATCAGACGATATTCGTTTCCTGCGATATCGAAGATCACCCTGCTGTCGGCAACGAAGTCCACGTTGGTGCTGAACATTGCCTTGACGCTCGCC
>CAYSCA010000331.1:0-2454 GCA_964429465.1 uncultured Rhodospirillaceae bacterium | reverse complement strand
CTCAGCGGTAGAGCAGCGGTTTTGTAAACCGAAGGTCGGGGGTTCAATCCCCTCATCCGGCACCACTTCATACGAGAAGCTTAGCGGCCTCAGGCTGGACTTGGGCCTATAAATATTGAACCTTTCCCATACTGGGCTTCGATCATATCCTTAGCCTTAAAATACGTATCAGCGGTGACAGTTATTTCCTGGATACCACTTTTAAGCTTGATTTTTGCCTTCCACACTTTCGCAGCCATAGTTCCCCCGCATCTCCTATCAGCTTCAAAACTGAAGCCAATACAACTTAAAAGATAATAGAAAAATCTCCGCCCCCAATAGAGAAGATCACTCGTCCAGCAGCAGGTCTTTCGCCTGGTTGATCTGGGCGGCGAGATGGGTCGAGCCGCCCTGGTCGGGGTGGAATTTCTTCATCAGCCGGCGATGCGCCGCCCTGATCGCCTCCGCCGTGGCGCCGGGCTTCAGCCCGAGAATCTCATAGGCCTGGTCGCGCGCCATCGCGCTGCCGGGCTTCATCTCCGGACCGGATGCCCCGCCCGCCTGCGCCGCGGCGCGCTCGCGCCAGTCTTCGCCGGCCATGCGGTCAAGATAGGCTTCCAGCAGGGCGGCCGACTGGTTGTCGGCGGCGCGACATTCGTCCAGCAAGGCGATGAGCGTTCCGAACGAGAGAGACGACAAGCGGCTGCCGGCATGGCTGCCCTGCAGCACCTCGCCGTCCATGCGGCCGGTCGCATGATCCAGCCGCATGCGCAGCCAGCTGGTCTCGACGCTGGATTGCTGCCCGCTGCCCGCGGCGCCATCGGCAGGACCGGCATCGTAGCCGGTGCGCGCGCGGCTCCAGCCGCTGCCCAGGCCGCGCCCGCCGAAGCGGCCGCCCTTGCCGAACAATCCGGTGAAGATCGACAGGCCGCGCGGCAGGTAGCCGAGCGGCGCGCCGGCGAGGAATGCCATCATGAGGGCGGCATCGATACGGCCGCGGATTAGGAAGAAGACCGCCAGAATCCCGCAAACCGACGCCGCGGCGATCTTGATGCCTTTCGCCAGCATCCTGGGATCGGCATTGACGAAAGCGCGTGCCCCCAGCCAGAGCAGGATAACGCCGATCACTCCCAGACCGAACCAGGCCATGTTGCCTACCGCATCTGTCCGATCAGCAGCCGTACTTCCGAGCCAGCATTGCTGGCGTAAGACTCCAGCGCCTTGAAGCCGCCGGCGGCATAGACGGCGACGGCGGAAAGCAGCTGGCGCAGCACCGCGGCGCTCGAACGGTCGAACGCGCAATAGGCGCCGCGCGTCAGCCGGGCCATCTCCTGGAAGCAGGCCCGGGCATGCGGCTCCTGGCCTTCCTGGAAAGCGAAGATCGGCACGCCCAGCAATCCAAGCTCGCCGGCACGCACCGCGATATCATCGGGGCTCTCTTCCAGGCAATCGCCGACATAGACCAGCGCATTGACCTTGCGGTCGCGCGCCTCGGCCAGGGTGTGGTTCAGCACGCGCTCGATCTGGGTATGGCCGCCGACGCATTCCACCTGCCGCATCAGCCGCAGCAACTGGCCGGCCTCGGAAACCCAGCCTGATGCCTTGCACTCGCCGAGGCCGCGGAAGAAGACCAGCTGGATGTCGAGACCGCCCAGATCGGCGGTGGCGCGGAACATGTCGGCCTGAATCCGCTGCGCCTCGTCCCAGGCCGGCCGGCGGCTCGCCGTGGCATCCATGGCAAAGACCAGCCTGCCCTTGCCGGACGAAAGCGGCGCCGCGCGCGGCGCCATGGCGACCTGCCGGAGAAAGGCATCGACCTCGCGCGCCGATGCGCGGGTCGAAACCGCCCGGTCCTCCGGATGTTTGTCGTCGGGCCCAGTCATCCTGACCTTCCTGCGAGTGCCCCCGCAGATATAGGTCGCCGTTCGATCCGAAACCAGTGCAAGCCGGCGCTCTGTCAGCTCCCGTCAGTGGGTGGCGGGGCCGAACAGCAGGTCCGGAAGCCAGGTCGACATGATCGGGATGTAGGTGGTCATCACCAGGAAGACCAGCAGGATCGACAGCCAGGGCAAGGCGGCGCGCACGACCTGCAGGATCGACATGCCGGTGATTCCGGCCGTGACGAACAGGTTGAGGCCGACCGGTGGCGTGATCATGCCGATTTCCATATTGACGACCATGATGATGCCGAGATGCACCGGATCGATCCCGAGCTGCGTGGCGATCGGGAACAGGATCGGCGCCATGATCAGGATGATGGCCGACGGCTCCATGAAGTTGCCGGCGATCAGCAGCAGGATGTTGACCACGATCAGAAAGGTCCAGGGCTCGAGCCCGGCGGCAATTATGGTCTCGGTGATCGTCTGCGGAATGCGCTCGGTGGTCAGCACATGGGCGAACAGGAAGGCATTGCAGATGATGAACATCAGCATGATCGTGGTCTTGCCCGCCTCGAGGATCACCTGCGGCACCTGC
>CAYSCA010000330.1:0-2466 GCA_964429465.1 uncultured Rhodospirillaceae bacterium | reverse complement strand
GCGGGCGGATCGGCCGGTCGATCAGGCGCGAGGTCAGCGTCTCCTTCTCGGTCGGACGGCCTTCGCGCTTGAAGAAGCCGCCCGGAATCTTGCCGGCGGCAAAGGTCTTCTCCTGGTAATTCACGGTGAGCGGGAAGAAATCCACGCCCGGCTTGGCCGCCTTGGCGGCAACGGCAGTGCAGAGAACGATGGTGTCGCCATAGGTCACCATCACGGCGCCATCGGCCTGGCGGGCGACCTTGCCCGTCTCGATGACGAGCTTGCGCCCGCCCCACATCAGTTCGGTCTTATGGATGTTGAACATTGTCTACCTTCTTCCTTCTGAGGCGCTGCCGTCCCTGACTGGCAGCGCCCGGCGGAACGGCGCCCATCGCCTTCCGCCCGGCCGGCGGGACCGATCAGTCCCGCGCAGCGAACCGGCAGTCGGGCCCATCCCGAAAGCCGGCCTCTCCGGAGCACGCCTCAAAAACAACGCCCGCCCCTGGCCTGTGCCAGGAACGGGCGCGAAAAGTCGTGTCCGGCTTACGGCCGCCTGCGTCGCAAATCGTGCCAGCGGCCATGTCGGTTTACTTGCGAAGACCCAGGCGCTGGATCAGCGCGTCATAGCGCGGCGTGTCGGTGCGCTTCAGGTAGTCGAGCAGGCTGCGGCGCTTGCTCACCATCATCAGCAGGCCGCGGCGCGAATGCACGTCCTTCTTGTGGGTCTTGAAATGCTCGGTGAGATTGTTGATGCGCTCGGTGAGCAGGGCCACCTGGACTTCCGGCGAACCGGTATCGCCCTTCTTGGTGGCGAATTCGGACAGCAAAGCGGTCTTGCGCTCGGCAGTGATCGTCATTGGACTTAACTCCGCGACATCAGAGGTTGAACAAACGCAGCGGCCTGACTTCGTCGGCGGAACGCTCGGCCAAACCGACGGGCCTGCCGTCAGCCATCACCAGCAATTCTCCGTCCGGGGGGAGTCCGGGGGCCGCAACCGCGATCCGTATCACCTGGCCTTGCCTGAGGCGGTCAGCCTGGGGGCCGGTCACGACCAGGGCCGGGATGTCGTCCAGCGCGGTCTCGATCGGCAGCAGATACGCGTGCGCGGCGCCCTTTTGGCACAGTTCCGCCAGCGAATCCAGCGAAAAGGCGGCTTTTTCGTCATAGCGCCCCACCCGGGTCCGCCGCAAAGCCGTGATATGCCCGCAAGTGCCCAGGGCAGCGGCCAGATCCCGGCCCAAAGCCCGCACATAGGCGCCCTTGCCGCAATCCACCTCGAAGACGGCATGGTCGGCATCGGGGCAGTCCAGCAGCCGCAGGCCGTCGACGCGGATCGGCCGGGCCGCCAGGTCCGGCGCCGCCCCTTTCCGGGCCAGGTCATAGGCGCGCTGCCCCTCCACCTTGATGGCGGAATAGGCCGGCGGGCGCTGCAGGATTTCGCCCGTGAAACCGGGCAGAATCGCCGCGATGGCGGCCCGGTCCGGCCGGTGCTCCGACCGGGCGACGACCTCGCCTTCCATGTCGTCGGTGGCGGTCGCCTCGCCCCAGCGCACGGTGAAGCGGTAGGTCTTCCCCGCCCCCATCACATAGGCGACGGTCTTGGTCGCCTCGCCGAGCGCGATGGGCAGGATGCCGCTGGCCAGCGGGTCGAGCGTGCCGCCATGGCCGGCCTTGGCGGCATCGGTCAGCCGGCGGACTTTCGCCAGGCATTGCGTCGAGGTCAGTCCCAGCGGCTTGTCCACGATCACCCAGCCATGGACCGGGCGGCCCCGCCGTTTCATTCCTCCGGCTCGTCGGAAGGGCCGGGCGCCTTGTCGATATCGGCGCGCACCGCCGGCTGCTGCAGCAGCCTGGTCACCCGCGCCGCCTCGTCGAAGCTGTGGTCGAGCCTGAAGGAGAAGCTGGGCGCGACGCGCAGGTTGATGTGGCGGACGGCTTCGGTGCGGATATAGGCCTGCGCGCGGTTCAGCCCGGCGATGATCTTCGGCGCATCCCGGCCGCCCAGCGGCATGATGAAGGCGGTTGCCGCCTTCAGGTCCGGGCTGACCCGCACTTCCGTCACCGTCACCACCATGTCGGCGAGGTCCGGATCGCGGAAATGGCCGTTGCGCAGCACATCGGAGAGGATGTGACGCAGCTCCTCGCCGACGCGCAGCTGGCGCTGGCTGCGCCCGCCGGGCAATTCGTCGCGGCCGCCGCTACGCTTGCGCTGCGCCATAGTCTACTCCGGAAGATAAAGGTGGCGCGCGGCTTACAGCGCGCGCGCCACGCTCTCGAGCTCGAAACACTCGATCATGTCGCCCTGCTGGATGTCGTTGTAATTCTCGAACGACATGCCGCAATCCATGCCCTGCTTGACCTCGCGGACATCGTCCTTGAAGCGCTTGAGCGTGGAGAGCTGGCCTTCGTGGACCACCACGTTGTCGCGCAGCAGGCGCACCTTGGCGCCGCGCTTGACCAGGCCCTCGGTGACCATGCAGCCCGCG
>CAYSCA010000329.1:0-2466 GCA_964429465.1 uncultured Rhodospirillaceae bacterium | reverse complement strand
AGCCCGCCCGCATCATCAGCGGCGAGACCAGCCTGCTGCCCGGCGCGGCGGGCGAGCCGCGCTTGCTGCTGCGCCACCTGCCGGCCCGTTCACCGGCATCCGGCAGCGGCGCCCCCGTGCTGTATATCCATGGCGCGACCTTCCCGTCCGCGCTGTCGGTCGGCTTCCGCTTTCGCGGCCATTCCTGGCTGGAGGACCTGTCCGAGGCGGGCTTCGCTGCCTGGAGCTTCGATTTCGCCGGCTTCGGCGGCTCGGACCGCTATGCCGGAATGGCAGAGCCGGCGGCGCAACACCGGCCGCTCGGCCGCGCGCCGGAAGCCGCGCGCCAGATGGCGCGCGTCGTGCGGGCCGTCATGGCGCGGCATGACGGCCGCCGCGTTTCGCTGATCGCGCATTCCTGGGGCTGCATCGCGGCGGGGCTGTTTGCCACGACGCACCCCGATCTGGTGGACCGCCTCGTCTTCTTCGGGCCCATCCTGCGCCGCGAGATGGCAGGCCTGCCGGCGCCGGAGAGCATCGGCGCATGGCGTCTGCTCACCATCGGCGAGCAATATGACCGTTTCGTCGAGGATGTGCCGCCCGGCGCCGGCCCGGTGCTGGAGCTGGCCGATTTCGACGCCTGGGCCGAAGCCTATCTCGCCACCGATCCGGCCAGCGCGACGCGCAACCCGCCCGCGGTGCAGGTTCCCGCCGGCCCGGCCGCCGATATCCTCGCTGCCTGGAGCGGCAACCTGCCCTATGATCCCGCGCGGATCGCGGCGCCGCTGCTGGTCGTGCGCGGCGCCTGGGACAGCCTGACGACGGATGCCGATGCGGCCTGGCTGCTGTCGGCCGCCCAGCATGCGCCGCTGAAGCAGGATGTGAAGATCCCGCAGGCGACGCATCTCATGCATCTGGAAACCGGCCGCAGCGCGCTCTACCGGGCGGCGGCGGCCTTCCTGTCGCCGCGGGAACAAGGAGGAACGCCATGATCGCCGTCATCTTCGAGGTCTGGCCCAGCCGGAACGGCGGCAAGGCCGCCTATCTCGACATCGCCGCCGCCCTGCGTCCCAGGCTGGAACAGATCGACGGCTTCATCAGCGTCGAGCGCTTCGCCTCGCTGACCGACGAGGGCAAGCTGCTGTCGCTGTCCTTCTGGCGCGACGAAGCCGCGGTGAAGGCCTGGCGCAACCAGATGGAGCATCGCGCCGCCCAGGCGCAGGGCCGCGGCGGCGTGTTCGAGAACTACCGCCTGCGCATCGCCGAGGTGCTGCGCGACTATGGCATGCATGAGCGCGCCGAGGCGCCGGCCGACAGTATTGCCGCCCTGCAGGGCCAGGCGGTCCGGGGCGGCGGCAAGCCGGGCGGGTCGGCGCCGGCGGGATGACGGGTGAAGACGCCTGCTCTAGAGTGCCAGCGGTTCAACCTCGGGGGTCTCGCCATGACATCGGTTCGCATCGGCATCGTCGGAGTCGCCGGCCGCATGGGCCAGGCGCTGGTGCGCGAGATTCATGCCACGCCCGATGCCGAACTCGCCGGCGGCCTGGAACGCGCCGGCGCGCCGCAGGTCGGCCAGGATCCCGGCCTGCTCGCCGGCATCGGCGCGACCGGCCTGAAGATCACCGACGATCCGGCGAAGCTGTTCACCAATGTCGATGCGGTGATCGACTTCTCGATTCCCGCCTGCGTGGCACATCACGCAGCTTTGGCGGCCCAGGCCAAAGCCGCCTATATCTGCGGCATCACCGGGCTGGAGGCCGCGCATCTCGACGAGATCCGCAAATGCGCGCATCACACGGTGATCGTGCAGAGCTACAACATGAGCATGGGCGTCAACCTGATGGCCGGCCTGGTGCGCCAGATGGCGGCGGCTCTGGGCGAGGACTGGGATATCGAGATCGTCGAGATGCATCACCGCATGAAGGTGGATGCGCCGTCCGGCACCGCGATCATGTTCGGTGAGGCGGCGGCGCAGGGCCGCGGCGTGCTGCTGGAAAAAGTCTCCGAGTGCGGCCGCGACGGCATCACCGGCGCGCGCCAGAAGGGCAATATCGGCTTCGCGGCCCTGCGCGGCGGCAATGTGATCGGCGAGCATACGGTGATCTTCGCCGCCGACAACGAGCGCATCGAGATCACGCACAAGGCGGCCGACCGCGCGATGTTCGCCAAGGGCGCGGTGCGCGCCGCGATCTGGGCCAAGGGCAAGGCCTCGGGCCTCTACCGCATGGCCGACGTGCTGGGGCTCGGCGGGTGAAATGACCCCCTCGCCCGGGCCCTCTCCCGCAGGGAGAGAGGGCTTTGTCATTCCCGCCGCGCTATTCCTTCGGCGCCATCGTCTCCAGCGCGATGGCCGAATGGGCGAAGGCGCCGCCGGCGCGCATCTCGGCCGCGACCCAGATCGCCTCCATCAGCTCCCGGTCCGTCGCGCCGTGCCGCAGCGCCGCCTTGGTGTGGCCGCGGATGCAGTAGGGGCACTGCGTGACATGC
>CAYSCA010000328.1:0-2471 GCA_964429465.1 uncultured Rhodospirillaceae bacterium | reverse complement strand
GGTTCATCACCGCGCATTTGAACGTCATCCAGAAGGCCAGCGTCTCGACCTCGTCGGCGGTGGAATCGGGATGGAAGCGGATGCCGCCCTTGGTCGGGCCGCGCGTGTCGTCGTAGCGGCAGCGCCAGGCCATGAAGGATTTGCGCGAGCCGTCATCCATCCGGATCATCAGCCGCACCTGCATGGTCTCGCGCGGGAAGCGCAGCTTCTCCAGCACGTCACCGTCGATCTTCAGGTGCCGCGCCGCCTCGTCGAGGCGGGTCAGGGCATGGTCGAGCATCGAGCTGGGGGCGGACATATCCATGGTCTGTCTTCTTCTGATTGCGGTTCGGCGGACGGCAGCCAGCGGCGTGGCACCGGATCAACCGGTTGCGGGCGTATCCGGCCGGGCACAGCGGGAGGCCTCGGGAACGGCATTTCGTCCGCTCCCGGAGTGTTATCGGCAGCATACGGAGCGCCGCCGGACCGATTCAAGGCAGAAGTTTCGCAGCGGGCGGGACAATTCGCCGCAGGAGGGTGAAGAAGCCGACAACCCCGCCCCGGCCGAAGCAGCGGTCGTGAATTATCTTCCCCTCGACAATTCAACCATTCCGGCTAGTCTTCCGCGACATCAGGCGGGGGAAAGATCATGCGTCGGTCCTGCATCCTGCGTTTCAATCGTCTGTCTCTGGCTCTGCTCACGATATCGATAACGGCAGCGATCCCGACCCGCGGCGTTGCTGCCGACGAGGTGCTGCGCTTCAAGGCGCCGCATTATGCGGGCGTGCGTGAGTTCCTGCGCGGCGATCCGGCGCCGCAGGTGGAGGTGCGCGCCGATCTGACGGTCCCTGACGGGGCTGTCGCGCCGATGCCGCTGATCGTGCTGGCTCATGCCTCGAACGGCGTCACCGCCGATGTGCCCTTCCTCGCCGGGCATCTCAACAAGGCGGGTTACGCGACGATCTATTACGACAGCTATGCCGCCCGCGGCCTGGGCAGTATGCGCCAGGGCGGCGCGATAACCGGCGCGGCCAACCAGGTCGCCGATGCCTTCGCGGTGCTGGGCACGCTCAAAGACGACGCGCGCTTCGACCTGCGCCGCTCGGCGATGATCGGCATGTCGGCCGGCGGCGGCGCGGCGCTGGCGGCGGCGACGCGCTATCTGCGCGCCCGCACGCTCGGCCCCGAGGGTCCGGACTTTGCGGCCCATGTGGCATTTTATCCCGGCCTGCATATGGCACCGGCCGCGAATGAGCTGTCCGGTCGGCCGATCCTGATCCTGCAGGGCGCCGCCGACGACTACATGGCGCCGGACCGGCCGCGCGCCTGGGTCGATTACGTGGCCCGGCTGGCGCCCGGCACGCCGGTGCGCATGGTGATGCTGCCGGGTGGGCCGCATAGTTTCCTCTCGCCGGGCGGGCGGCACATCCACGCCGCCGATTATGTGAATGCCTCACGCTGCCCAATTGTGCTGATCAGCCGCACCGAGCGGCGGCGGCTTGCCGTGGACGGCAGCTTCGCCGGCGACGAACCCTGCAAGACCACGCAGGGCGGATCGCTCGGGCCGGATGCCAACGCGACCCGCCTCGCCCTGGTGGAGCTCGACAAGTTCCTCGCCGAGGCATTCCGGTAGCCGCACGGAATTTCCCCGGATAACGGAAAGCCCGAGATTTCCCGGTCAGGTCACGCAGCCGCCCCTGGACTCTTTGACCCGCCGCACCAGCCGAGCCGGATCGGGATAATCCTGCAGCCGTTGGGCAAGTGAATGGTTCTGCCGCATCCCACCAACGATGAATGTGCGCAAAATCGCCTCGGTTCAGAACCGGACGGAGTGGTTTCGAAACGGGCTGAAATGGGAAAAATCGGGACGGATTGGTCCGCCGCGGATCCGCCGCGGCAGCCGCGCCGGCCTCAGGCGGCTGGCGGCGCCGTGCCGCCGACAAATTCGCGCAGCTGGTCCATCTGGTTGCGCTGGATCGGGTCGTTGCCGTTGAGCATCAGCACCAAAGCCGGCCGGCTGACGCCGAGCTTCTGCGCCAGCTGGTCCATGCTCATCTTCGCGCTGCGGCAGGCCTCACTCACCGCCACGATGGACTCGCGCTCGACATAGAAGCGCCCGGCCATCTCGCGCACACGGAATTTCCCCCCCGGCCTGGCCAGCGTCGCCGCCCGTGGCAACACCGCCGCCGGCCGCCGGTCGGCGATCCGGTCATCGGCTTCGAATTCCTCCGGCCGGAAGGCCGCATAGGCAGTGGTGAAATCCTCCAGCGCCGGCGCCACCTTGATCTGCGCCTGCAGCAGCCCAGCCACCGCATTCACCAGCGCGTGGCTCAGCGGCGGCAAGGCATAGCGCTCGCCGAAGCGATCATGGAATTCGGCAAACTCGCCCAGCCGGTTCAGCCGCCGCTCGAGGAATTGCCGGCTGCCCAGCGGCCATGGCTGCCCGCTCTCGACGATGCGCACCAGGAAAACCTGCGTGGTGTCGACTTCCA
>CAYSCA010000327.1:0-2547 GCA_964429465.1 uncultured Rhodospirillaceae bacterium | reverse complement strand
CGTCCGGCTTGTGCCGCAGCACGTCTTCCGGCGTCGCGTTCGCCGGCACGACGGTCACCTTGCAGCCGACATCGGCCAGGCAGCGCAGGATGTTGCGCTTGATGCCGTAATCGATGGCGACGACGTGGAATTTCGGGTTGGTCAGCTTGCCGTAACCCTTGCCAAGCACCCAGCGGGTTTCATCCCAGGTATAGGTCTGGCGGCAGCTGACCTCGGCGGCCAGATCCATGCCCTCCAGCCCCGGCCATGTCTTGGCCTTGGCATGCAGCGCCGGCAGATCGAACTTGCCGTCCTTGTGATGCGCGATGACGCCGTTCGGCGCGCCCTGGTCGCGGATACGCCGGGTCAGGGCGCGCGTGTCGATGCCGGAGATGCCGATCAGGCCGCGCAGCTTCAGCCAGTCGTTCAGGTGCGTGTGGTTGCGGAAGCTCGACGGGCTGGTGATCGGCGCGCGCAGGATCAGGCCGCGGGCCGCGATGCCCTGCGTCTCGATATCCTCGAGGTTGGTGCCGGTATTGCCGATATGCGGAAAGGTGAACGTGATGATCTGGCCGGCATAGGACGGGTCGGTCAGGATTTCCTGGTAGCCGGTCATCGAGGTGTTAAAGCAGACCTCGCCCACCGTATCGCCTTCGGCCCCCAGGCCATGGCCCCAGAACACAGATCCATCGGCCAGCACCACCACGCCCGTATAGCCCGGGCCCGGGGGTGCAGCGTATTTCGGTGTCTCGGCCATGACCGGCTCTCCAAACTAGCGGCCGCTTGGCCCCTGCCGCGCGGCATCTGGCCGCAAAAAACCACCGGAGGGCGATGGAAAACCCGGCTCCGGCGGTACGGCGCAGATTATAACGATGGTGCGGCGGCGAGCGCTCACCGCGTCAACCGGGGGCGGACGATATCAAAAAGCGGCCGCCCGTCAAGCCCGCTCTCTGGCTAATAAATACAATAGATTCAATAAGTTATTCTTTTTGCGCAGCGCCCTCGCTTCGGCTATGCTGCGCCCCTTCCAAAAACCCCCGATTCCATTACCGCAGAGGGATTGCTGATGCTGCGCGAGACGCTCAACCAGGCGCTCAAGGATGCCATGAAGGCCAAGGATGCGCGCCGCGTCGCCACCCTGCGGCTGATCCTCGCCGCCCTGAAGGATCGCGACATCGCCGCGCGGACCAGCGGCAGCGACCGGACCGGCATCGGCGAGGCGGAAATCCTCTCCCTGCTGCAGACCATGGTGAAGCAGCGCCGGGAATCGGTCGCCCTCTATGAACAGGGCGGCCGCCAGGATCTGGCCGGGCAGGAACGGGAAGAAATCGCGATCATCGAGGGCTACCTGCCCAAGCAGCTCTCGGAAGCCGAGGTCGAGGCCGCGGCCAGGGCCGCCATCGCCGAGGTCGGCGCCCAGGGCATCAAGGACATGGGCAAGGCCATGGGCGTCCTGAAGGCGAAATATGCCGGCCAGATGGACTTCGCCAAGGCTGCGGCTATCCTCAAAAGCCAGTTGAGCTGACCCGGCCCGAGTCGGCCGAGTCGCGGCCGGGGGACCGCCATGGCATTTCCCGATTCATTCCTGGAGGAACTGCGCAACCGGCTGCCGCTGTCGGGCGTGGTTGGCCGTTCGGTCCGGCTGGTCAAGCGCGGCCGGGAATTCACCGGCCTCTGCCCGTTCCACAACGAGAAAAGCCCGTCTTTCACGGTCAACGACGAGAAGGGTTTCTTCCACTGCTTCGGCTGCGGCGCCCATGGCGATGTGATCGGTTTCGTGATGCGCAATGGCGGCCTCGCCTTCCCCGAAGCCGTCGAGCAGCTGGCGCAGGAAGCCGGCCTCGCGGTGCCGCGAGTGCGGCCGGAAGATCGCGAAAAGGCCGACCAGGTCGCCACGCTCGGCAAGGCCATGGAAGAGGCCGCCAAGTGGTTCCAGGCCCAGCTTCAGGCCGGCGCCGGCAGCGAGGCCCGCGCCTATATCCAGAAACGCGGCCTGAAGCCCGAGACGATCGAGCGGTTCCGCCTCGGTTTCGCGCCGAATTCGCGTACCGCGCTGAAGGAAGCCCTGCTGGCCCGGGGCCTGCCCGAGCCTCTGCTGGTCGAAGCCGGCATGCTGATCAAGCCGGAGGACGGCGGCGCCAGCTACGACCGTTTCCGTAACCGGGTCATGTTTCCGATCGGCGACCGCCGGGGCCGCATCATCGCCTTCGGCGGCCGCGCGCTCGATCCTGATGCGCCAGCGAAATACCTGAATTCGCCGGAAACCCCCCTCTTCCACAAGGGCCGCAATCTCTACAACCACGCCCTGGCCCGCGAAGCCGCCCGCGAGAGCGGCACGGTCATCGTGGTGGAAGGCTACATGGACGTGATCGCGCTGGCGCAGGCCGGCTTCGACCATGCCGTCGCCCCGCTCGGCACCGCCCTGACGGAAGAGCAGATCGCCCTGCTCTGGCGCCTCTCGGCCGAGCCGATCCTCTGTTTCGATGGCGATGCCGCCGGCTGGCGCGCCGCGCTCAGGGCCGCGGACCGGGCCCTGCCGCTGCTGGAACCGGGCCATTCCTTCCGCTT
>CAYSCA010000326.1:0-2553 GCA_964429465.1 uncultured Rhodospirillaceae bacterium | reverse complement strand
GAGGGCAACTGCGTCATCGAGCAGTCCGGCCACGGCACCGTCACGATCGGCGCGATCGAGAAATATATCACCGAGACCGCCTTCACCGAAGGCTGGGTCCAGGCGCCCAAGCCGGTGAATGGCGAACGGCCGCAGAGTGTCGGCATCATCGGCGCCGGGCCGGCCGGCCTTGCGGCGGCCGACAAGCTGCGCCGCCTCGGCTACCAGGTGCATGTCTATGACCGCTACGACCGCGCCGGCGGGCTGCTGATCTACGGCATCCCGAATTTCAAGCTGGAGAAAGAGGTGGTCGAGCGCCGCTCGGCCCTGCTGGTCGAGGCCGGCGTGCAGTTCCACCTCAATTTCGAGGTCGGCCGCGATGCCACGCTCGACGAGCTGCGCAATTGCCACGACGCGGTGCTGATCGCCACCGGCGTCTACAAGGCGCGCGATCTCCAGGCGCCGGGCGTCGGCCAGGAGAATATCGTGCCGGCGATGACCTATCTCACGGCGTCGAACCGCAACGGCCTGGGCGACAAGGTCGAGGAATTCGACAACGGCAAGCTGAACGCCAAGGGCAAGCGCGTCGTCGTCATCGGCGGCGGCGACACCGCGATGGATTGCGTGCGCACCGCGATCCGCCAGGGCGCGGCCAGCGTGCATTGCCTCTATCGCCGCGACAAGGCCAACATGCCGGGCTCGATGCGCGAGGTGAAGAATGCCGAGGAAGAGGGCGTCGAATTCGTCTGGCTCAGCCTGCCGAAAAGCTTCCGCGGCGAGAGCTTCAATGCCAGCGCCGAGGCTGAGTTCGACAAACTGAAACAGGGCCAGCCGCGCGCGGCCGCGCGGCCGGAGGATATCAGCTTCCGCGGCGCCGGCCGGGTCACTGCCGTGCATACCGCGCGCATGAAGCTCGGCGCGCCCGATGCCTCGGGCCGCCAGATGCCGGTGGAGATCGAAGGCGCCGATTTCGACCAGCCCGCCGATCTGGTGATCAAGGCGCTCGGCTTCGATCCGGAAGAGCTGCCGGCGCAGTTCAAGGCGCCGTCGCTCGACGTCACCCGCTGGGGCACGGTGAAGATCTCCGCGCGCAGCAAGATGACCAACCTGCCCGGCGTGTTCGCCGCCGGCGACATCGGCCGCTGCGCCAGCCTGGTGGTCTGGGCGATCCGCGACGGGCGCGACTGCGCGGAAGCCATCCACGGCTATATCCAGGCGCAGGCCCAGCAGCCGGCCGCCCAGGCCGCGGCGGAGTAGACGATGCGTCTTGCCGCGGCATTGCTGTTGGGCGCGGCGCTGCTGGCGCCGCTGGCGGCCGGCATTCCATCCGCCCGCGCGCAATCGGCGCAGGCGGTGGCGGCGACCGACAGGCTGCTGCAGACCCAGCTGATCCGCAATTCCGCGTCGGGCACCATCGCGGCGGCGATCTTCGATCTGGAAGAGAAGCTGAAGGCGGCCAATCCCGATTGCCGCAGCGCCATCGCCGAATCGGTGCAGCGGCTGAAAGATCATGCGCGCGACTTCCTCGGCCGGCCCGAGATCGCGGCGGCGCATCTGGCGCGCGGCTATTCCGACGAACAGCTTTCGGCGCTGGCCGACCTGCTCGACAATATCGGCGATGGCGAGCGCGGCTCGGCGGTGACCTTCTCCGCCTTCGCGCTGACGCTCACGCTGGCCGGCGAGTTCGGCGGCGCGCACTGGCCCGAGGAGCGGGCGACGCTGGCGTCACTGGGGCTGCAGTCGCTGCCGCGCTTCGCCGTGCATTTCGCGCCGAAATTCCCGGCCGCGGAGCAGGCGTACAGCGACCTTTCGCAGGCGCGCCCGGTGGTCGATGCCCTGCTGGCGCGGCCGGCGATCCGCGCGCCGCTGCGCAAATACTGGGCCGGCTTCAAGACCCGGGCGCAGGCGCCGCTTTATGAAGCCAATCCGGGCCGCGAGGCGGCGGTCGACAGCATGCTGGGGCGCATCGCCGCGCAGGGCCAGCTGGCGCTGGCCGAGGGCGACGGCAGCCTGGTCGAAGACCTGGCGGCGCGCTACAGCCAGGCGGAATTGCAGGCGATCCTGGCCTTCGTCTCCGCGCCGGTGTCGGCCTCCGGGCCGGACGGGCGGAAGCCGGACCAGCTGATCCGCCGCCTGCTGCTCACCGCGCTGATGCAGGACCTGATCACCTCGCATCTCGCCGAGGCCTTCGAGGCCGAGCGGGCCTGGATCGCCGCCAACAATATCGCCGTCGTCGCGCTGGCCCGGCTGGTGCCGCAGGGAACGGAATTCGCCAATGAGTGATTGTGCCGAACTGAAGGAGTCCGCCATGAGCAAGTCCTATGTCGAGCAATGGCAGGATACCGCGAAGCATCTGAGCGAGACCGGCATGTACCGGCCCGAGGAGGAGCGCGATGCATGCGGCGTCGGGCTGATCGCCTCGCTGGACGGCCAGCCGCATCGCCGCGTGGTGGCGGCCGGCATCATGGCGCTGAAGGCTTTGTGGCATCGCGGCGCGGTGGATGCCGACGGCATGACCGGCGACGGCGCCGGCATCCATGTCCAGATCCCGCAGGACTTCTTCCGCGAGCATGT
>CAYSCA010000325.1:0-2570 GCA_964429465.1 uncultured Rhodospirillaceae bacterium | reverse complement strand
CCACGATCCGAAGGAGATTCTCGCCGGCGTCAAGAACGGCATCTATGCGGTGAATTTCGGCGGCGGCCAGGTCGACATCACCTCGGGCAAGTTCGTCTTCTCCTGCACCGAGGCCTACATGGTGGAGAACGGCAAGATCGGCGCGCCGATCAAGGGCGCCACGCTGATCGGGGCCGGCGCCGAGGTGCTCAAGCGGGTCCGCGCGGTCGGCAACGATCTGCAGCTGGACAGCGGCATCGGTACCTGCGGCAAGTCGGGCCAGGGCGTGCCGGTCGGCGTCGGGCAGCCGACGCTCCTGATCGACGGATTGACAGTGGGCGGCACCGCCAAGGCGGCGTAGACTGGAACGGTTTCCGAGGGGGAATTCGATGGCGATCACCGCAAGCAAGAGCACGACGGCCGATCTGGTGAAGCACGATCCGGTATGGCAGCGCATCCGCGAGGAAGCGGCTGCGGTGGCCGCCGAAGAGCCGCTGCTGGCCAGCATGGCCTATTCGGCGGTGCTGCATCACGAACGGCTGGAAGACGCGCTGAGCTATATCCTGGCGCAGAAGCTGGGCAGCGCCGAGCTGCCGCCGCTGGGCCTGCGCGAGGTGATCGAGGAGGCCTTCGCGTCCGATCCCGATATCGGCCATGCGGTGCGCGCCGATCTGGTCGCCGTCAACGAGCGCGACCCGGCCTGCCGCAGCTACCTGAAACCCCTGCTGTTCTTCAAGGGCTTCCAGGCAATCCAGGCGCATCGCGTGTCGCACTGGCTGTGGCACCAGCAGCGCGAGACGATGGCCTTCCTGCTGCAAAGCCGCGGCTCGGAGGTTTTCGCCGTCGACATCAACCCGGCGACCCGGTTCGGCCGGGGGATTCTGATCGATCACGGCACCGGCGTCGTCATCGGCGAGACCGCGGTGATCGAGGACAATGTCTCGATGCTGCAGAACGTCACGCTCGGCGGTACCGGCAAGGAGACCGGCGACCGCCACCCCAAGATCCGCCGCGGCGTGCTGATCGGCGCCGGCGCCAAGATCCTGGGCAATATCGAGATCGGCGAAGGCGCCAAGATCGGCGCCGGCAGCGTCGTCCTGATCCCGGTGCCCGCCCATTGCACGGCAGCCGGCGTACCGGCCAAGATCGTCGGCGACTGCGAATGCGAGCAGCCCGCCCGCGAAATGGATCACGGCCTGCCGTTTCACCGCGACTGACCTGCCATGGCGGCGTGGCGCGACATCGGCGTCGCCATGCTGGCAGCGGCATTGATCGCGGCTTCACCGCCTTCGTCTGCGCAATCTCTGGTCGGCGCCCGGGAATGGCTGCCGCCTGGCAGCCTGTCGGCCCAGGCCCTGAGCACCCGGCCGGCGGAAGACCTGGACGGCGGCACGGCGCAGAGCTTCTACGTGGAATACGGCCGCCTCGCCTTCCGCTCGCCCTCCATCCTCGGCGGCACCGCCCGCAAGGCCGGCCTGTCCTGCCAGGCCTGCCACAGCAATGGCCATGCGACTGCCGCCTTCTTCGTGCCCGGCCTTTCGGACCGGCCCGGCCGCGTCGATGTCAGCCATGCCTTCTGGAATCTGCGCAACGAGGATGACCGCTTCAATCCGCTGACCATCCCGAGCCTGCGCGGAGCGGTGGCCAAGGACCGCTTCGGCATGCGCCGCGAGGTCGCCAGCCTGCGCGAATTCACCCGTCGCGTCATCGTCGTCGAATTTTCCGGCGAGGAGCCCTCACCCCTGCTGCTCGACGGTCTGCTCGCCTATATCGCGAAACTGCGGCCGACGGCGCAGCCGGATCGACCGGTCCTGCTGGAAGACGACCTCGCCGATGCGGCGCGGCATCTGAAGACGCTGTCGCTTCCCCTGGCGGAGGAAAATGCCGCATTGACGGGGCAGATCGCCGACATGATCCGCGGCCAGCTCGGCTTCATCCATGAGCGGTTCGCCGATGAGAAGCTGGAGGGCAGCCGGGCGGTGCTGGAAGGCTGGTCGCGGCAGCTGGCGCGGATCGGCGACCTGGCCGAAGCCGGGCGCTGGCGGGAAGCGAGAGCCATCCTGGCAGAACTGCAGGCTGCCGTGGCAGCGCCGCCGCCGGTCTTCGCCGCCGACGCGCCGCTGTCGCTCTACAATCCGAACCTGCTGCAGGCCTGGCTCAGTAAGCCAGTTCGATGAAGGCCGGGTCGACCGAGCGGTT
Source organism: uncultured Rhodospirillaceae bacterium (assembly GCA_964429465.1). Classification (GTDB taxonomy): domain Bacteria; phylum Pseudomonadota; class Alphaproteobacteria; order Ferrovibrionales; family Ferrovibrionaceae; genus Ferrovibrio. The sequence goes on along the minus strand of CAYSCA010000325.1, from coordinate 392 downwards.
CCAGCGGCCGTGATAGAGCTTCAGCAGCGCCTCGGCCGGCGTCTCGCCGGATTCCACGATGCGCACCAGCGGCTCGAGGAAATGCGATTCATCCTCGCCGGCCGGCGACAGGCGGCTGCGCGATTTCAGGCCGCTCATCGCGATCTTCACCATCCGGTCGGCATAATGGGTCAGCGGCCGGCCGCGCAGCTGCGTATGCAGGCCGAATTTCGGCACATCGGCGCGCAGCGCCTCGCGCTCTTCCATCGTCCAGTCGCGGCAGAGATCCCAGGCGGCATCCAGCGCAGTCCTGTCATAGAGCAGCCCGACCCACAGGGCCGGCAATGCGCAGAGCCGCGACCACGGCCCGCCATCGGCGCAGGCGGCGAAGCTCGAGAGCGATCCGGCATGGG
>CAYSCA010000324.1:0-2597 GCA_964429465.1 uncultured Rhodospirillaceae bacterium | reverse complement strand
TTCATCACCATCCTCGGGCCGTCGGGCTGCGGCAAGTCCACCCTGCTGCGCATCGTCGCCGGGCTCGACCAGCCGACCACCGGCAGCGTCCTGCTCGAAGGCACGGCCGTCGACCGGCCCGGCCCGGATCGCGGCATGGTGTTCCAGTCCTACACGCTGTTTCCCTGGCTGACGGTGCGGGAGAATATCTGCTTCGGCCTGCGCGAGAAGAAGGCGCCGGAGGCCGAACAGCGCGAGATCGCCGACCGCTTCATCGGCCAGGTCGGCCTGCGCGGTTTCGAGAACCATTACCCCAAGCAGCTCTCCGGCGGCATGCAGCAGCGCACGGCGCTGGCGCGCGCGCTGGCCAACGATCCGAAGATCCTGCTGCTCGACGAGCCCTTCGGCGCGCTGGACAACCAGACCCGCGCGCTGATGCAGGAATTGCTGCTCGGCATCTGGGAGGCGGCGCGCAAGACCGTGCTGTTCGTCACCCACGATATCGACGAGGCGATCTTCATGGCCAACCGCGTGCTGGTGATGACCGCCCGGCCGGGCCGGGTGAAATGCGACATCGGCATCGACCTGCCGCATCCGCGCCATTACACGATGAAGACGACGCCGGAATTTGCCGCCTACAAGGCGCGGCTGACCGAGGAAATCCGGGTGGAGTCGATCCGTGCCGCCGAGCTTGAGCATTAGGGAGTACCAATCGGCGGACCGCGACGCGCTGATCGCGCTGTGGGAGGCCTGCGGCCTGACACGGCCGTGGAACGATCCGGCCACCGATATCGCCTTCTGCACAGCGCGGCCGGAATCCACCATCCTGATCGGCGAGACGGATGGCCGCATCGCCGCCGCCGTGATGACCGGCCATGACGGCCATCGCGGCTGGTTCTATTACCTCGCGGTCGAACCCGCCCTCCAGAAAGCCGGCCATGGCCGCGCAATGGTGCAGGCGGCCGAAGCCTGGCTGAAAGCCCGCGGCGTGCCGAAGGTGATGCTGATGGTGCGGCCGGAGAACGACAAGGTGCACGCCTTCTATGACGCGCTGGGCTACGAGGAAGAAAAGCGCGTCATCTTCGCCAAGCGGCTGGACGGAAAGTAAGCTATTTCGCCAGCGCCGCCGCGTATTGCTCCGGCTTGAAGCCGGCCAGCGGCTTGCCCTTGCCCGTCTCCAGGATCGGCCGCTTGATCATCGAGGGCTGTGCCTGCATCAGCACGATGGCCTTCGTCTCGGTCAGATTCGCGCGGTCGGAATCCGGCAGCTTGCGGAAGGTCGTGCCGGCGCGGTTGAGCACCGTCTCCCAGCCCAGCGCCTTGCACCAGCCCTCCAGCGTCGCGCGGTCGATGCCTTCTTTCTTGTAGTCATGGAAATCGTAGGCGACGCCATGGCCCTCCAGCCATGTGAAGGCCTTCTTCATGGTGTCGCAGTTCCTGATGCCGTAGATGGTGGTCTTAGTCGCCATGATCCCCTGAGCTTCTGTTGCGGTTTATCGGGCGATCACCCCGATCCGTGATTCCGGGTTCAATCACCGGTTCGATCGGCCTTCCATCGCGCAACAGCCACCGCTCTTTCGTATCGTACGTCGTCTGACCATGAAGGCTATGGACCAGCACCAGTTCCCGCACCCACCAGGAGATTGGTTCCACGGGCTGCTCCGGCAGATCGTGATCACCGTATAGCAACGTGACATGCGGGTGAATGCTTGGGCTGCTGCTGTGGCGAAAACCCGCTTCCGCCACCGCCTTCTGCACCTTTTCCTGAAACATCTCGAGCCCGGGCGTTCCCTCGCCCCGGCACAGCACGAGCGCACGATGCCCCGCCCGACCCTTGAAGCTCATCACCCTGTCAAACATGACCTTGAACGGCCGCATCGTGATGCCGGCAACGGCATCGCGCACCTGCGCGAGCAGACCGGGCGGCAGGCCGTAATAGTTCCCGATCAGGCAGAGCGAGACGTGGAACCGGTCCGTCCGCAGCGGCAAGCCGCGAATGCGATGACGGGTGCGCAGCTCGAAAGCCAGGCTTGAAATCCGCTCTGCTGCCGCCCGATCCGGGAAGGCGGCAAAGAAGAGCCGGTCCACGGATTGCACGGCCATCTCCTACCCCGCCTCCTGCATCAGGCGGTCGAGATGCTGGCGGATATGGGCGGCCTCGGCCGGGGTATGGGCCAGCGCGATGGCCCGGTCGAAGGCTTCGCGCGCCTCGACCTTCCGGCCGAGCTGCTGCAGCAGAGCGCCCTTCAGGCCGAAGAAGTGGAAATAGCCGGAGAGCTTCTGGCCCAGCGGCTCGATCATCGCCAGCGCGGCTTCGGCCCCATGCAGCTTCATCACCGCCACCGCACGGTTGAGCGTCACCACCGGCGAGGGCTGTATGCGCTCCAGCGCCGCATATAGCTGGTCGATCTCGGCCCAGTCGGTATCGGCAGCTTTCTCGGCCTGGGCATGCACGCCGGCGATGGCGGCCTGGATCTGGTACGGCCCCGGCCAGCGATGGCGCATCGCTTTGTCGATCAGCGCCAGGCCCTCCGCGATCATGTCGCCGTTCCAGCGGCTGCGATCCTGATCTTCCAGCAGCACGATGGCGCCCTCGGCATCCAGCCGCGCCGGCGCCC
>CAYSCA010000323.1:0-2628 GCA_964429465.1 uncultured Rhodospirillaceae bacterium | reverse complement strand
CCGCAGGACATCGACCTGCTGATCGAGACGGTGTGGCAGCTGGTCCCGCAGCCGTGACCACGATCGAAACGCCCCGCCTGCTGCTGCGCGCGCCGGTGCCCGCCGATGCCGCGGTGATCGCGCGGCTGATGACGGCAGATGTCAGCCGCTGGCTCGCCAACTGGCCGCATCCGTTCAGCGAAGCGATGGCGCGGGAGCGCATCGCCGAGGCCGATGCGGCGACACGCGAAGGCCAGGGACTCTTTCGCCTGATAACGCGCCGCGACGGAACCGTCATGGGCTGGCTCGGCATCGTGCTGACCGGCGAGACCCAGCGCTGCGGCAGCCTCGGCTACTGGCTCGGCACGGCGTATCACCGCCAGGGCTATATCGGCGAGGCGCTGCCCTTCTTTGTCAGCGCGGCGCGCGACGCGCTGCGTCTGGAGCGCCTTGAGGCCGGGGTGCAGCCGGACAATGCGGCATCCGTCGCAGCCCTGCAGCGGATCGGCATGACCTTCGTGGCAGAGCGCATGCATCTGGTGCCGGCGCGCCGGCGCGAGGAGCGCACCGCCTTCTACGCGGTCTCGCTCAGGCGTCCTGAAGAAGCCGACCACCTGCGCTCAGGATAGCCGTTCCGCCAGCGCCCGCAGCCCTTCCCGGTAGGTGGGATATTGCAGTCGCACGCCCAGCTCACGCTTGATGCGATCGTTCCGCACCCGGCGATTGTCGGCGTAAAAGCTCGCCGCCATCGGCGTCATCTTCGCGGCCTCGAACGGCTGCTCCGGCGGCGGCGCCTGGCCCAGCAGCCCGGCGGCATAGGCCACCACCTCCTGCGGCGGCGCCGGCTCGTCATCGGCGACATTGTAGACGGCGCCGGGATTGGGCCGCGCGATCGAGGCCTCCAGCACCGCGGCGATGTCGTCGACATGGATGCGGCAGAAGACCTGGCCCGGCTTGACGATGCGCTTCGCCGTGCCGCGCCGCAGGGCGTCCAGCTGGCTGCGGCCGGGGCCGTAGATGCCGGCCAGCCGGAAGACATGCACCGGCACGCCGCGCTGGCGCCACAGATCGAGCCAGCCGGCCTCGGCCTCGGCGCGGCGCTGGCTGCGCGCCTGGCTGGGCCGCAGTGCGCTCTGCTCGTCGACCCAGTCGCCGCCGCGATCGCCGTAGACGCCGGTGGTCGAGAGATAGCCGAGCCATTTCAGGTTCGGCAAAGCCGCGATATCGGCGCCATGCCAGCGCAGCACCGGATCGGTCTCATCGTCCGCCGGCACCGAGACCAGCAGATGCGTCGCCGGCGCCAGCACCGAGGCATCGGCGAGCGGCGCATGGCCGTCGAAGAGATGCAGGTCGTAATTCAGCGCCGCCAGGTCGGCGGCCTTCGACATCTCGCGGCTGGTACCGATCACGCCCCAGCCTTTCGCCTTCAGTCTTGCCGCCAGCGCCTGCGCGCTGAATCCCAGGCCGAAACAGAACAACGTGCTCATCGCCACATCCATCATCACCGGCCGCAGCGCCGATGCCTTGCTTTTGCCATGACCCGACGCCACTCTCCGCGCCATGTCAGGCTTCCGTATGACACTCTCTCTTCTCGCCGCCAGCGTCGCATTCATTGCCGCGTCTGTCGATGCACAGCCCTCGGCCTCGCCGGCGCTGGAAGACGTCGCCTACCAGGATTGCCTCAGCCTGATGCGGCGCAATCCGGAGGAAGGATTCGCCCAGGCGCAGGTCTGGCAGGCGACCGGCGGCGGCTTGCCGGCCGCCCATTGCGCGGCGCTGGCGCTGGTCGAGCTCAAGCATTACGCCGATGCCGCGGCGCGGCTGGAAGAGCTGCTGCCGCAGGCGGAGAAGCAGGTGCCGCAGCTCACCGTGGCCCTGCTCGACCAGGCCGCCAATGCCTGGCTGCTGGCCAACCAGCCGCAGCGCGCGCGGGCGCTGATGGATATCGCCGTGAAGGCATCGCCCGACCAGCCCGACCTGCTGATCGACCGCGCGCTCAGCCTCGCCGCACTCAAGGACCACGCCGCTGCGGCCGCCGATCTCAGCCGCGCGCTGGCCATCGATCCGACGCGGGCCGAAGCCTATGCGCTGCGCGCCGCGGCGCGGCGGCAGCTCAACGACCCGGCCGGCGCGCTGGAAGATGCCGAGACCGCGCTGGCGATCGAGCCGCGCTCGGCCGAGGCGCTGCTGGAGCGCGGCATCCTGCGGGCGCAGAAGGGCGACAAACCCGGCGCGCGGGCCGACCTCATCCAAGTCCGCCTGCTCGCCCCCGATACGCCCGCCGCCGAGGCGGCCGGCAAAGTCATCGAGCGGCTGGACGTCAGGGCGGAGTAGACCCCAGCCGCTGCAACGCCATCGCCGCCTGCGCGCGCACGACGCCGGAGTCATCCTGCGCCAGCCGCTGCAGCACCGGCACCGCTTCGGCCATCCCGCTGTTGCCCAAAGCGATGCAGACATTGCGGATGAAGCGGTCGCGGCCGATGCGCTTGACCGGATTGGTGGAAAACATCGCGCGGAAGCCGGCATCGTCGAGCTGCGCCAGCTCGAGCAAGACGGGCGCATCCAGCTCGGGCCGCGCCTGCAGGCCGAGCTCGCGGGCGGATTGCGCGAACTTGTTCCACGGGCAGACGGCGAGGCAATCGTCGCAGC
>CAYSCA010000322.1:0-2636 GCA_964429465.1 uncultured Rhodospirillaceae bacterium | reverse complement strand
ACCACCTCGGCCACATAGGCGGCCGAGAACAGGATGATGGCGATCTGCGCCCGCAGCAGCTTGTCGATCGACATGCCTTCCGGCAGGAAGAGCGGCAGCATGACCGAGGACATGAACAGCAGCGAGATCAGCGGCACGCCGCGGATCAGCTCGATATAGACGATGCACAACGTCTTGATGGCCGGCATCTTCGACCGCCGTCCCAGGGCCAGCACCAGTCCGAGCGGGAACGCAAAGGCGATACCGAAAGTCGCAAGGATCAGCGTGAGCGGCAGACCGCCCCACAACGTGTTCTCGATATAGCGCAGACCGAATACGCCGCCCCACATCAGGATCGAGACAATGGTGAGCCCCGCCACCCAGACCAGCAGCAGGCGCGGCTTCCAGAACCGCGGCATGCAGCTCATCGCGATCAGGGCGACCAGAATCACCCCGGCCAGCAGCGGGCGCCATTGCTCTTCGTAGGGGTACAGGCCGAAGAAGATCAGCCGGTATTTTTCGCCGATAAAGGCCCAGCAGGCGCCGCTGCCGGCGCGGCAGACCGCGGAGGTATCCGCCGTGAAGTTCGCCTTGATCAGCATCCATTCGATCAGCGGCGGAATGCTGAACAGCAGAAAGCCGAGCGCAATGACCGTAAGGACCGCATTCAGCGGAGTGGAGAACAGCTTCTCGCGCAGCCAGGCGATCGGGCCAGTCTGCAGGTTGGGCGGCGGCAGGGATTCGGTCGCTGTCGCCATCTTACCGCTCCACCAGCGCAATATGCTTGTTGTACCAGTTCATGAAGACAGAAATCGAAAGGCTGACCGTCAGATAAGCGGCCATGATGATCAGGATGCCCTCGATCGCCTGCCCCGTCTGGTTCAGCGTCGTATTGGCCACCGATACGATATCCGGATAGCCGATCGCGACTGCCAGCGAGGAATTCTTCGTAATGTTGAGATACTGGCTGGTCATCGGCGGAATGATGACCCGCAGCGCCTGGGGCAGGATGACCAGCCGCAGGATCTGGTTCCGGCGCAGGCCGATCGCCGCGGCTGCTTCGGTCTGGCCGTGGCTGACGGCCTGGATGCCCGAACGGACCACCTCGGCGATGAAGCCGGCGGTATAGATGACCAGACCCGCCAGCAGCGCGGCGAATTCCGGCGTCAGGTTGGCGCCGCCGACATGATTGAAGCCCTGCAGCTTGGGGACATCGAGCTCCAGCGGCGCGCCGCCCAGTATCCAGCCGATCACCGGCAGGCCGAAAATAAGGGCCAGGCCGGAGCGCCAGACCGGGAAGGATAATCCGGTCGCGTCCTGACGCCGCCGCGCCCATTTGACCACCGCGATGGTGAGCAGGATGCCGAGCAGAAAGCCCCCGGCCGCGAGATCGAAGGCGATGTGGTCAGTCGGCGTCGGGATGCGGACGCCGCGATTGGAGATGAAGAATCCGGGCAGCGGATGAAGCGCGCCGCGCGGGCCCGGCAAAAGCTCGGTGATGATGACGTACCAGAAGAACAGCTGCAGCAGCAGCGGAATATTGCGTACCACCTCGACGTAAACGGCCGCCAGCTTGGCGACCAGCCAGTTCTTCGACAGCCGGGCGATACCGACGATGGTGCCCAGTATGGTGGCGAGAATGATGCCGACCACGGCGACCCGCAGCGTGTTCAGCAGGCCGACCAGCACGGCGCGGCCGTAGGTATTCTCCGGTCCGAACGGGATCATGCTTTCGCCGATGGCGAAGCCGGATTCCCGCTCCAGAAAATCGAAGCCGGTTGCGATATTGCGGACGGCCAGATTGTGCAGCGTGTTGGAAACGAGGAACCAGCCGATCAGGCCGACCAGCGCGAGGGCCAGGATCTGGTAGACGACCGAGCGGACATCGGGATCGTTCCAGCTCAGGCGGCGCGGCGGCGCGGACCGCCTGCGCATCTGCGGATTACTCGCCATGTGCCCCCCATGGCAAAATGGACATTTCTTTGGAATCCCTGTCGGAAACAGCCCGGCGACGCCCTGTTTCGCCGCCGGGCTGAAACGTTACCGACTTACCGGACCGGCCAAGCGTACATCAGGCCGCCGTTGGTCCAGAGCGCATTCTGGCCACGGTCCAGCTTCAGCGCGCTGCCCTTGCCGACATTGCGCTCATAGCTTTCGCCGTAATTGCCGACCTGCTTGATGATGTTGTAGGCCCATTTCTCGTCGACACCGAGATTCTTGCCCATGCCCGGAGTGACGCCGAGCAGGCGCTTCACGTTCGGATTGTCGCTCTTCAGCATCTCGTCGACATTCTTCGACGTCACGCCAAGTTCCTCGGCCTCGATCATCGCATTCAGCGACCAGCGCACCACGACCAGCCACTGGTCGTCGCCCTGGCGGACCATCGGGCCGAGCGGCTCCTTCGAGATGATCTCCGGCAGGATGATGTGATCGTCGGGGTTCGGCAGCTGCGTGGCACGCGTGGCGGCCAGACCCGAGGCATCGGTGGTGTAGACGTCGCAGCGGCCGGCAGCATAAGCGGCCACCACTTCATCCAGCTTCTCGATGACAACCGGCTTGAACTGCATCTTGTTGGCGCGGAAGTAGTCGGCCAGATTCAGTTCGGTGGTGGTGCCCGGCTGCACGCAGACGGTGGCGCCGTTCAACTCCTTGGCGCT
>CAYSCA010000321.1:0-2670 GCA_964429465.1 uncultured Rhodospirillaceae bacterium | reverse complement strand
TGGGGTCCTGGGAATCGGAGGGGTGTGGCGCCTCAAGGTTAGGCCGGCGGCGCGGCCGCAGCGAGGCTTTGCGCAGGCCCGGCAGGATCTTCACCGCAAACCAGATGTAGCAATGCTCATGCGCGGCTTATTTGAGGCTTATTTGAGTCGCATTTTTGCTTATTTGGACCTTAGCGGGGCCTCCACCGCGCTTAACCCGGTCTTATCGGGCTTATCCCGGCTTAGCGTCGCCGGCCGGAGCGGTCTGACGGGTTGCCGATAAGGAACATATAGTGTATAACTATCAGGAAAATAGTCAAGGACGCTGCCATGCAGAGCATTCCCCATAACCCCGGCGCCGGCATCTATGCCGCCACGCCCGACTACATCCACGCGATGGAGGTGCGGAACCCGCAGCGCATCCTGTTCGTCGCCGGCACGATGGGGCTGGATGCGAGCGGTGTCGCGGGCAAGGGCCTGGAGGAGCAGCTCGAACTGGTCTGGAACAACATCCGCACGATCCTCGGCCAGGCCGGGATGAGCGTCGACAACATCATGCGGCTGACATCCTATCTGCGCGATGCGTCCTATGCCGAGGCCAACGGCGCGGCGCGGGTGAAGGCGCTGAAGGGTCGCGTCATCCCGACCACGGCGATCGTCGTGCAGACGCTGTCACCCGACTGGCTGGTGGAGATCGAGGTGATCGCGGCGGCGTGAGGCCGCCGCCCGCACCGATGCAGGAAAGCCCTCATCCCCGCGTCACATGCGCGGCGACGCAGCGCCAGGTACCGCCACCCTGATCGCTGGCGCCCTGATCGCTGGCGCGCTGCCGCACCCAGATATCGGTATAGCGCCCCGCGCCCCGGCTGCCGTCCGGTCTGGTGTAGACCGTGCGGGCATGGATGAGCGCGGTATCCCCGAACAGGCGGATGCGGACATCCTCGATGCCGAGATCCGGCACGCCGGGCGGCTGCGCGATCCGCGCGATGAAGGCGGCGCGATCGCTCAGGCTTCCGTCCGGATTGGAATTGAGGAAGTCGGCCGCGAGATGCCGCTCGAACCAGGCGGCATCCGAGGTCGCCACCGCGCGGATATAGCCCTGGTTCAGCTCGCCCAGCAGGGCGAGATCGTCCTGCGCCGCATCGGCTGCCGGCATGTCCATGGCAATCTCCTCCTGCTTTCGCCGCCACAGCTTAAGCCCGCAGCGGGAGTGCGGGAAGACGGCAAGCGCCCTCACCCCGACCCTCTCCCGCCGGGAGAGGGAGGGCCCGGAATGACACTCAGCCGCCCGGCGGGAACAGCACGGCCGGGTCGCCGCTCAGCCAGAGCGTATCGATCCGCACATGGCGCATGCGCCAGAAACTGCCGTCGCGCACCAGGTCGACGCCATAGACATTCTTCAGCAGCAGGTGACGGGAATGGTCGCCGCGCGGCAGATGCTGGGCCTCGACCAGCGCCAGCAGGCTGCCGCGCCCGGCATCCTCCACCGCGACGCGCGGGTTGGTCACGCTATGCGTGGTGGTCAGGCCTTCGGTGCTGGCGAAGATCGTTTCCGTGATCGCCTCGCCGCCCTGCAGCACCGGCATGGCGGCGCCCAGCCGGCGCGCCGGGCCGGTAAAATCGAGCGCGGCATCGTCGGCGAAAGCCGAGCGCAGCAGCGCGCGGTCGCGCAGGTCCTGCCCGGCGGCGAAGCGGTAGAGCGCATCGACGATGCCGGCGCGGTCGGCCTCGCTTGCCCCGGCGGGCTCGCCGCCATATCTGCGGTACTCTGTCAGGGATGTCTGCACCATTGCGGTCTCCTTCCATCTGCGACGCCGCTCAGCTAGCGGAGCGCCACCCGGACCGGAAGACCGCACCGTCACGGAAGCTGCTATGCATATGGAAAGAATTGGCCGGCCTGAGACCGCGCCGCTCGCCTGCGACACGCTGCCGGCCTGCGCGATCATGGTGGGCGACACGCTGGAGCTGATCGGCGGCAAATGGGCGGCGCCGGTGATCCTGGCGCTGTTTTTTGCCAAGGCGCCTATGCGCTATTCCGACCTGATGCGGCAGGTGCCCGGCATCCGGCCGAAGGAGATGGCGCGGCAATTGCGGCAGCTTGAGCAGGCCGGCCTGGTCGGCCGCCGCCTGCATGCCGCCGTGCCGCCGCGGGTGGATTACTGGCTGACCGATCTCGGCCGCTCGATCCAGCCGGCGATCAACGCGCTGGCGGACTGGACGAAGCTGCATGGGCTGGCCGTGGCACAGCATCGCGCGGCGGCGCAGGCCGCGGAATAGCAAGGACGGACTCCCCTCACCCCGACCCTCTCCCGGAGGGAGAGGGAGAAGTGTATTGCGTGCCCTCTCCCGCCGGGAGAGGGAGGGGCCCGCAGCGAAGCTGTGGGAGGGTGAGGGGCCGGACAAACAAAAAGGCCCGGTGTTTCCACCGGGCCTTTCCTGTCTCCTGACGGAGAGCGGCGGACTTAGAAGTCCATGCCGCCCATGCCGCCCATGCCACCCATGCCGCCGCCCGGAGCGCCGCCCATCGGGGCCTTCGGCTCGGGCTTGTCGGCGACCATCGCCTCGGTGGTGATCAGCAGCGCTGCCACGGAAGCCGCACCCTGCAGGGCGACGCGGACGACCTTGGTCGGGTCGATCACACCGGCCTTGACCAGGTCGGTGTATTCTTCCGTCTGGGCGTTGAAGCCCCAG
>CAYSCA010000320.1:0-2746 GCA_964429465.1 uncultured Rhodospirillaceae bacterium | reverse complement strand
GCGCGAGATCCTGGCGGCACTCGGCCTGCGCTCGCTCGACGAGGTGATCGGCCGCACCGATCTCTTGATGCAGGTCAGCCGCGGCTGGGCGCATCTCGACGATCTCGATCTCAACCCGATCCTGGCCCAGGCCGATAGCGGCGGCAATGCACGCCACTGCACGCTGGGCGAGGGCCGCAACGAGGTGCCGGATACGCTGGATGCGCAGATGCTCGGCGATGCCGCGCCGGTCTTCAGCCATGGCGAGAAGATGCAGCTCGCCTACAATATCCGGAACACGCATCGCGCCATCGGCACGCGGCTGTCGTCGCATCTGGTGCGCAGGTTCGGCATGAAGGGGCTGAAGCCCGGCCATATCACCGTGCGGCTCACCGGCTCGGCCGGCCAGTCGCTCGGCGCCTTCGCAGTCCAGGGCCTCAAGCTGGAAGTCTTCGGCGATGCCAACGACTATGTCGGCAAGGGCCTGTCGGGCGGCATGATCGTGGTGCGGCCCTCGCCGGCCTCGCCGCTGATGCCGAAGACCAACGAGAACACCATCGTCGGCAACACAGTGCTCTACGGCGCCACCGGCGGCAAGCTCTTCGCCGCCGGCCAGGCCGGCGAGCGGTTTGCCGTGCGCAATTCCGGCGCGGTGGCGGTCGTCGAGGGCTGCGGCTCGAATGGCTGCGAATACATGACCGGCGGCCGCGTCGCCATCCTCGGCGGCGTCGGCGACAATTTTGCCGCCGGCATGACCGGCGGCATGGCCTTCGTCTACGATCCGGACGACATGCTGCCGATCGCGATCAACGACGAGAGCGTGGTCTACCAGCGGCTGGCTTCCTCCTACTGGGAAGGCGTGCTGCGCGGCCTGATCGAGGAGCATATCCGCGAGACGCAGTCGGTCTATGCCGGCAACCTGTTTGCCGACTGGGACAGCGTGAAGGGCCGCATCTGGCAGGTCTGCCCCAAGGAGATGGTGGCACGGCTCGACCATCCGCTCTCGGACGCGCCCGCCGTGGCGGCGGAAAAGCGGGCCTGACGTCTCATCGCAGCGCCGCTGGTCTCCCTGCCGGCGGCGCTGCGGCCTGTCCGGCCGGCATGACTGGCCGGAGGCCCGCGCCGCCTTACATCATGACGGTGATTCCGCAACGTTGAGGACAGGTCGATGACCTTGCCGTCCCGGCAGTATCTTTTCATGGGCGTTCTGCTTGCCGCATCGCTTGGCCTGGCCGGCCATGCCGCCGCGCAGGCGGCGCCCAAGCCTGGCGCGCCGCGCCCGGCCTTCTGCATCGTGAACGGGCTGGAGGCGCTGCCGGTCACCGCCGAGGTGAAGGCCGGCAAGGCCGCCACCAAAATCCAGATTCCCGCCGGGCGGCATGCCTGCTGCGTCAAGTTCTGCGCCGCCAATCCGGCGCCCGCGGGCTATCGGATTTCCTTGCAGGCGCAGCCGGCGAACGGCAAGGCGCAGTCGCTCTGCCAGGCCACGCTGGCGACCGGCAGGGCCCTGCGCGTTTCCGGCGATCCCGCCCAGCCGCATTGCGACCAGGCGAAGCTGTAGCGCCGATGCTGAGGCGCGGCGTCCTGCTGGCCGGCCTGCTGCTCGTCGCGCCGCCGGCGGCCGCCTTCTGCGTCGTCAATCATACCCAGCAGCCGATCGACGTGAAGGCCGGCGGCGGCGCCATGCCGGTCTTCTACCAGCCGCGCGTGGCGCCGGGCCAGCGGATCTGCCACCTGCCGCGCCGCCGGGATGTCGGCATCATGGTCGAGATCGAGCAGAGCGGCAGCCATGCCGGCCAGCTCAAATGCCGCCTCTCGGTGCCGGCCGAGAAAGCCGAGATCAGGGTTGGCCGTGAGTGCAGGGTGAAGATTGACTAGCGGAGCTAATTCACCAGCGCGTAGACGATCATCGCCATGCCGGCCAGGCCGCCGAGGAAGGCGAGCGTGCGCAGCCAGGGCACGCCGAGCGTATAGACGATGGCATGCACCACGCGGCTGTAGAAGAAGACCTGCGCGCCGAGCGCCGTCCAGCCGTCGGACTGGCCCGCGGCGGCGGCGGCCAGCACCAGCGCGGTGAACGGCACCATATTCTCCACCATGTTCAGATGGGCGCGGTGGGCGCGGCCGATCCAGCCCTTGCCGGGCGGGAAATCCTCGCGGTTGCCGGCCATCACGAACAGGCCGCGGGTGAACAGGAAGCCGATGGAATAGGGCAGGGTGAGCAGAATGGTCAGCACGGCGCTGGCGATCAGCATCTTCAGGTCCATCGACATGGGCGGCGTCTCCTGCGGTTGCGTCGGGCCATGATCGCGCAGATGCCGGACTTTGGCCAGCCGCCCGCCGGGGCCGGCCCTTTCATTGCCGCGCCGGCATTGCTACATCCTCCGCATCATGGCTCCGCCGCTCCTCACCCTGCGCGACATCCATCTCACCTTCGGCGGCCATCCGCTGCTGGACGGGGCGGAGCTGAGCGTGCAGGCGGGCGACCGGCTCTGCCTGGTCGGCCGCAACGGCTCGGGCAAGTCGACCCTGATGAAGATCGCCGCCGGCCTCGTGCCGCCCGATGGCGGCGAGCGCGTGCTGCAATCGGGGGTGACGCTGCGCTACCTGCCGCAGGAGCCCGATCTCTCCGGCTTCGCCGATGTGCTGTCCTACGTGGAGGCGGGCCTGAGCCCCGGCGACGATCCCCATCGTGCCCGCACTCTGCTGGCGGCGCTCGGCCTCACCGGCGGCGAAGACCCGCGCCGCCTGTCCGGCGGCGAGGCAA
>CAYSCA010000319.1:0-2758 GCA_964429465.1 uncultured Rhodospirillaceae bacterium | reverse complement strand
TTCGGCGGCACGTCGCTGCTGATCGTGGTCAGCGTCACCATGGACACCGTGGCGCAGATCCAGTCGCATCTACTGGCGCATCAATATGAAGGCCTGATCAAGAAGGCCAAGCTGCGGGGGGCGCGGAAATGAGGCTGATCCTGCTCGGACCGCCGGGAGCCGGCAAGGGCACCCAGGCCCAGCGTCTGACGGCCAATCACGGTCTGGTCCAGTTGTCGACCGGCGACATGCTGCGGGCCGCCGTCAAGGCGGGCACGGCGATCGGGATGAAGGCCAAGGCGGTGATGGATAGCGGCGCCCTGGTTTCGGACGAGATCGTGGTCGGCATCATCGCCGAGCGGATCGACCAGCCGGATTGCCGGAAAGGGTTCATCCTGGACGGCTTCCCCCGCACCACCAAGCAGGCCGAGGCGCTCGACAAGATGCTGTCCGAGCGCAAGCTGAAGCTGGACGCCGTGATCGAGATGAAGGTCAACGACAACGTCCTGGTCGAGCGGATCACCGGCCGTTTCACCTGTTCGAAGTGTGGAACTGGCTATCATGACAGCTTCAAGCAGCCGAAGACCCCCGGGGTCTGCGATGTTTGCGGCAGCACGGAATTTACCCGCCGGGCCGACGACAAGGCCGATACTGTCGTGTCGCGGCTCAAGGCCTATCACGAGCAGACGGCGCCGCTCCTCCCGTATTACGAGGGGCGGGGTATCCTGCGGCAGGTCGACGGGATGGCGGATATCGACGAGGTGACGCGGCAGATCGAGGGGGTATTGGCCACCCTCTAGGGCCGCTTAAGTAGTTGACTGAGTGAGAAGAGTTTCTATAATCGCGCCCCTTGGGCTAAGGGCGCGAGCAGGAAAACGGGTAGCAGAACTTAACGTAAGTCTCTGACTTCGTTGGGTTTTGCTTTGCCGATTGATTGCCCAAGTTTAATCGTTCCGGGGCGCCGGAGCGTGTGATTCGAGGAGAAAAGGCGTGGCGCGTATTGCTGGCGTGAACATCCCGACCAACAAGCGGGTCGTGATTGCTCTGACCTACATCTATGGCATTGGCCCGGTGAAGGCGAAGGAAATCTGCGACAAGGTCGGTTTGCCGGCCGAGCGTCGGGTCAACGAGCTGACCGATGCCGAAGTGCTGCAGATCCGCGAGACGATCGACCGCGACTACAAGGTCGAAGGCGACCTGCGCCGCGAAATCGCGATGGACATCAAGCGCCTCATGGACCTCGGCTGCTATCGCGGCCTGCGCCATCGCAAGGGCCTGCCGGTGCGCGGCCAACGCACCCATACCAATGCCCGCACCCGCAAGGGCAAGGCGGTTGCCATTGCCGGCAAGAAGAAGGCAACCCGCTAAACCGTTACTCCGTTTTCGAAGGACTGCAGGAACTCCATGGTCAAGGACAAGGCCGCGCGCCCCCGGCGCAAGGAAAAGAAGAACATCACCTCTGCCGTTGCGCATGTGAATGCTTCGTTCAACAACACGATGATCACCATCACCGACGCGCAGGGCAACACCATCGCCTGGTCGTCGGCTGGCAGCCAGGGTTTCAAGGGGTCGCGCAAGTCGACCCCGTACGCTGCCCAGGTCGCCGCTGATGTTGCCGGCCGTCGTGCCGCCGAGCATGGCGTGCGCACCCTCGAAGTCGAAGTGAAGGGGCCGGGCTCGGGTCGTGAATCGGCGCTGCGCGCGCTCCAGGCGGTCGGCTTCGTGATCACCAGCATCCGCGACGTCACGCCGATCCCGCATAACGGCTGCCGTCCGCCGAAGCGGCGTCGCATCTGATGACGTCGCGCGCCGCTCTGCCGGCGCAAGTTTGAACATTGGGGCCGGCCGCCACCACGCATTTCGGGGCGGCCGTTGCCACACCCGAGGTGGTCTAGGCGGAGTGCCGCACCCGCCGCAACCGAACGAGGTTACAGGTGATCCAGAAGAATTGGACCGATCTGATCAAGCCGAACAAACTGGTGATCGAGCCCGGCGCCGTGCCGGGGCGTACCGCCACCATCGTCGCAGAGCCGCTGGAGCGCGGCTTCGGCCTGACGCTCGGCAACGCGCTGCGTCGCGTGCTGCTGTCGTCGCTGCAGGGCGCCGCCGTCACGTCGATCAAGATCGACGGCGTGCTGCATGAATTCTCCTCCATCGCCGGCGTTCGCGAGGACGTCACCGATATCGTCCTGAACATCAAGTCGATGGCGCTGAAGATGCACGGCGAAGGCCCGAAGCGCATGCATCTGAATGCCCAGGGTCCGGTGGAAGTCACCGCCAAGATGATCGAGACCGGCCATGACATCGAAGTCATGGATCCGAACCACGTGCTCTGCACGCTGGATGCCGGCGCCAGCATCCGCATGGAGCTGACCGTCGAAACCGGCAAGGGCTATGTGCCGGCTTCGGCCAACCGTCCGGAAGATGCGCCGATCGGCCTGATTCCTGTCGATGCGCTCTACAGCCCGGTCCGCAAGGTCTCGTACAAGGTCGAGAATACCCGCGAAGGCCAGATCCTCGACTACGACAAGCTGACGATGCAGATCGAGACCAACGGCGCGATCAAGCCGGAAGATGCGGTGGCCTATGCTGCGCGCATCCTGCAGGACCAGCTGCAGCTCTTCATCAATTTCGAAGAGCCGCGTTCGGAAACCCGCGAGAAGGTCACGACCGAGCCCGAGTTCAATCCGAACCTGCTGCGCCGGGTCGACGAGCTCGAACTGTCGGTCCGTTCGGCGAACTGCCTGAAGAACGACAACATCGTCTATATCGGCGACCT
>CAYSCA010000318.1:0-2784 GCA_964429465.1 uncultured Rhodospirillaceae bacterium | reverse complement strand
GCCTCGGTGAGCAGCATCGACTCGCGGGTGCGCCGCGACACGCCGCCCAAAGCGGTGCCGGCCGGCGAGGGCCGGATGAAGGCGTTGTCGTGGCGCGACAGCCGCTCCATGCGCGTCTTGTCGCCGAGGATCGAGCCGCCGGAAAGCTGCGAGGACGGGTCGACCGCGAGCACGGCGACCTTGCTGCCCTGCCCGGCCAGCATCAGGCCGAAACGTTCGATGAAGCTGGATTTGCCGACCCCCGGCGTGCCGGAGATGCCGAGCCGGATTGCCCTGCCGGTATGGGGCAGGACCGCCTGCAGCAGGGTTTCGGCGGCCGCCTGGTCGCGCGGATGACGCGATTCGATCAGCGTGATCGCACGGGCGAGCGCCCGGCGGTCGCCTGCCACCAGGCGCGCGCTCAAACCGGCGGGATCGGAATCGCGGCGGGCAGGCATGGCGGGACCTTAGCGAAGGGCAATGCCGTCTCCAACCGTCGGGCGGGTGAAGCACCGCCAAGAGTGCAATTGACAGCGCCGGCCCCGGATTCGTATCTCCTTATCCGGCATGACGAATCGGTGGGATGCGTTTCCGGAACTGAAGCCGTCGCGCGCGCTGGAAAAGGCGCGCGCCGATCTGGCGCGCCAGGCCCGCATCGACCAGGACCCGCCCCCGGCCGCCGCGCCGGCCGCAGCCGAGCCGGCGGCGGTTCCGGACGCGGCGCTGCTGGAGGAAGCGGCGACCACCCTGGCGGCCCGGCTCGACCTGCTGCGGGCGCGGCTGGCCCAGGCGCGCGGGGATGCGATCTCCGCCCTGCTCTTCCTCGGCGATGCCCAGCGCGATTGCGATGCGCTGGCCGAGGCCTGCGAAACCGCGGGCTGGAGCCGGACCGGAGAGGGCGTCGCCCTGCTCAGCGATTGCCTGCGCCGGGCAGTGCCGTCGGAACCGCGCCATATCGACCTGATCGGGCTGCTGATCGATGCGCTTTACGCGCTGCGCCGGGCCGAATCGCGGCCCGATATGGGCCGCGCCGCGCAGGATCTCATGCGCGGCCTGCGGCTGGCCGTGCGCCGCGAGCTGGGCAGCAGCGCCTGAGGCGGCTCCCGGCGGCCCGGAACAACGCGCCGCCGGCGGGACTTAAAGCCGCACTTTTTCCCTCTGGAAATTCCCGGCTTTCGACTAAAGTATGAGGCATGCGCGCCGCCCTGCTTGGCTTTGTCAGTCTGGCCGTCGCCGCCGGACTCCCCCTTTCCGCCACCGCCCAGACCGAAGGCGGCAAGGCGGAAGACACGCTGCGCGCCGCCGAACTCAGCTTCGGCGTCTATGCCCTGGGCGCCAAGGGGCTGGATGTCGTGCTCAACGTGCAGCGCGAGAACGGCACCCTGCTGGTCGAAACCGCGATGCGCACCAGCGGCGCGCTCAACCTGCTGATGCGGTTCGAGAGCAAGGCCCGCACCGCCGCGCTGGTGCGCGACGACGGGCTGCAGCCGCTGCGCTACCTGCTCGAAAGCGACGGCAGATGGTCGAAGCGCGTGCTGCACATGACCTGGGGCGCGGACGGCCTGCCGCAGGCGACCATCGACCCGGAACCCGACGATGACGACGACCGCGAGCCGGTGCCGGACGCGCTGAAGCGCAACACGCTGGACCCGATCACCGCGGTGGCCGCCCGCGCGCTGCGCGGCAGCGCCGAGCCGCCCTGCACCGGCATCGATCCGGTCTTCGACGGCCGCCGCCGCTACAACCTGCGCTACCGGCCGGTCGGACCCGAGGAGCTGAAGCCGCATAACCGCTCGGCCTATGCCGGGCCCGCCTTCCACTGCATCGTCTGGATCGAGCCGGTGGCCGGCTATACCCGCTCCTGGCTGGCGGAAAACCGCGATGCCGAGGAGCGACCGACCCATATCTGGCTGGCCCAGCCGCCGGAAACCAGCCTGTGGCTGCCGGTGCAGAGCGAAAGCAGCTTCACCCTGGGGAATTCGACCGGCTATATCGTCGGCGCCCGGCTGAACGGCCGGGAATGGCTCAAGCCGCTGGGGCCGATCCGGGCCGAAATCCCGAAGGATGTCATGCCGTAAGGCCGGTCCTGCCTTGACTTCGCCCGTCCGAGGCGCTTTATTCCGCCCGCTTTCCGGTTTTGGGAGCTGAAATCCGGTCCGAGGATCGCCGTCCGTCCGCGAGTGTCGCGCACGGGCGCCATTTTCGTTTGGCACCATTCCAGCCCCGGCCTGAAGTCGATGAGGGATCATGTTTGAGTCTTTGAGCGGCAAATTAGGCGAGGTTTTCGATCGCCTGCGCAAACGCGGCGCGCTGAGCGAGGCGGATGTCTCGGAAGCGCTGCGCGAGGTGCGCGTGGCTTTGCTCGAAGCCGATGTCGCGCTGCCCGTCGTCAAAAGCTTCATCGATGGCGTGAAGGCGAAGGCAGTCGGCCAGGAAGTGCTGCGCTCGGTCACCCCGGGCCAGATGGTGATCAAGATCGTCCATGATCACCTGGTCGAGATGCTGGGCGGCGCCGGCGAAGGCGAGGAGATCAGCCTGAATGCCGTGCCGCCGGTGCCGGTGCTGATGGTCGGCCTGCAGGGTTCGGGCAAGACGACCAGCACGGGCAAGATCGCGCTGCGGCTCCAGACCAAGGAGCGCAAGAAGGTGCTGATGGCGTCGCTCGACGTCTATCGCCCGGCCGCGCAGGAGCAGCTCAAGATTCTCGGCGAGCAGACCGGCGTGGCGACCTTGCCCATCGTGCCCGGCCAGATGCCGGTCGACATCGCCAGGCGCGCGATCCAGGCCGGCAGGCTCGGCGGCTAT
>CAYSCA010000317.1:0-2805 GCA_964429465.1 uncultured Rhodospirillaceae bacterium | reverse complement strand
CTTCACCGCTGCCACCATGGTGATCGCGGTGCCGACGGGCGTGAAGATCTTCTCGTGGATCGCGACGATGTGGGGCGGTTCGATCCGCTTCAGCGTGCCGATGCTGTTCGCCATCGGCTTCATCTTCCTGTTCACCGTCGGCGGCGTCACCGGCGTGATCCTGGCCAATGCCGGCCTCGATCTCTACCTGCATGACACCTACTACGTGGTGGCGCATTTCCACTACGTGCTCAGCCTCGGTGCCGTGTTCGCCATCTTCGCCGGCTTCTACTACTGGTTCGGCAAGATGTCGGGCTACGAAATCAGCGAGACCGCCGGCAAGATCCATTTCTGGACCACCTTCATCGGCGTCAACCTGCTGTTCTTCCCGATGCACTTCCTCGGTCTGCAGGGCATGCCGCGCCGCATCCCCGACTATCCGGATGCCTTCGCGGGCTGGAATCACATCGCCTCGATCGGCGCCTATATCGCCTTCGGCTCGACGATCTTCTTCGTCTGCTCGGTGATCTGGGCCTTCATCCGGAAGAAGCAGGTGGCCGACAATCCGTGGGGCGAGGGCGCGACCACTCTGGAGTGGACCCTTTCCTCGCCGCCGCCGTTCCACCAGTACGAGAAGCTGCCGGTCATCAAGTAAGGCCGGCAGTCCGACGGGAGTTTGTAGTGTCCGACGCGAGTTTCACCGCAGAGCGTGACGAGGCCGGCCTTGCCGGCCTCGATGGCTCTTACGCCCGGCATACCTCGACCGGCGAAGCCCGGCCGGGCGACTATTTCGCGCTGCTGAAGCCGCGGGTGATGTCGCTCGTCGTCTTCACCGGCCTTGTCGGCATGGTGCTGGCGCCGGGCAGCCTGCATCCCACGCTGGCGATCACGGCGCTGTTGTGCATCGCCGTCGGCGCCGGCGCGTCGGGCGCCATCAACATGTGGTACGACGCCGATATCGACGCGATCATGGCGCGTACGCGCAGCCGGCCAATTCCGCAGGGCCGCATCACCCGTGACGAGGCGCTCGGCTTCGGCTCGGTGCTGGCGGTCGGTTCGGTTCTCGTGATGGGCCTGGCGGTGAACTGGGTGGCGGCCGCCATCCTGGCGCTGACCATCGCCTTCTACGTCTTCATCTATACGATGTGGCTGAAGCGGCGCACGCCGCAGAACATCGTCATCGGCGGCGCCGCCGGCGCCTTTCCGCCGATGATCGGCTGGGCCGCCGTCAGCGGCGATCTCAGCCTGCTGCCGATCCTGCTGTTCGCCATCATCTTCATGTGGACGCCGCCGCATTTCTGGGCGCTGGCGCTCTACCGCTCCGACGATTACGCCCGCGCCGGCGTGCCGATGCTGCCGGTGGTGGCGGGCGAGCGCGAGACGCGGCGGCAGATCCTGATCTACAGCCTGCTGCTGGTGCCGCTCACGCTCAGCCCCTGGGCGCTGGATCTCGCCGGCGCGCTCTACGGCGTCATCGCGGCTTGCCTTGGCGGCTTCCTGCTGCTGCTGGCATGGCGCATCTGGCGCGGCACCGACGACCGCGCGCCGAAGCACATGTTCGGCTATTCGATCCTCTATCTCTTCCTGCTCTTCGCCCTGCTGCTGGCGGAGCGCGGGCTTGGCTGGGGGGCATGAGCGCGATGGCCGGACGCGACGAAGACCGGCGCCGCCGCGCGCGCAACATCGCGCTTGGCCTCGTGCTCGGCGGCCTCGTGGTGCTGTTCTATCTGATCACCATCGCCCGCATGGGCGGAGGCGGCCAGTGAGCGAGCCTGCCGTGAGCCGTCCTGCCGACGACCGCAACCGCCGCAACCGCCGTGTGGCGCTGACCTGCGCGGCCGTGGTGGCCGGCATGGTCGGACTCTCCTTCGCTTCGGCGCCGCTTTACGACCTGTTCTGCCGGGTCACCGGTTTCGCCGGCACGCCGCTGCGGGCGGAAAGCCTGCCGGCCTCGGTCCATCCGTCCGAGCGGCTCGTCACCGTGCGCTTCAATGCCGATGTCGCGCAGGACATGCCCTGGCGGTTCCAGCCGGTGCAGCGCGAGGTGAAGGTGCGCCCGGGCGAGGAGACGCTGATCTTCTATCGCGCCACCAATCCGACCGATCACGCCGTCGTCGGCCAGGCCGCGTTCAATGTCACGCCCGAGAAGGCGGGGCAGTATTTCAACAAGATCGCCTGCTTCTGCTTCGAGGAGCAGCAGCTGGAAGCGGGCCAGAGCGTCGAGATGCCGGTCTCGTTCTTCGTCGATCCCGAGATGCTGAAGGATCCGAAGACGCGCGAGGTCCACACCATCACCTTGAGCTACACCTTCTTCCGCCGGCCGGATGAAGAGGTCAAACGTGTTTCCGACCGCGGTTCCGCGCCGCGGTCGGTGAACTGAATGCAAACTTTGCGTAACTAGGGGGTCCGTACCATGGCTGCCAGCAGCGCCCGCAATCACGATTACCATCTCGTCGATCCCAGCCCGTGGCCGTTCATCGGCTCGATGGGCGCGTTCGCGCTCGCCGTCGGCGCCGTCGCCGCCTTCCATGGCGCCAGCTACTGGTGGACGGCTCCCGGTGCCATCACCGTGCTCTACACCATGATCTCCTGGTGGCGCGACGTCATCCGCGAAGCCGAGCATGACGGCCACCACACGCCGGTGGTGCAGCTGCATCTGCGCTACGGCATGGTGATGTTCATCGCCTCCGAGGTGATGTTCTTCGTCGCCTGGTTCTGGGCCTATTTCAACACCGCGCTGTTTCCCTCCGACGTGCACGAGGTTGCCCGCGTCGCCTTCACCGGCGGGGTGTGGCCGCCCAAGAGCATCGAGACGTTCGATCCCTG
>CAYSCA010000316.1:0-2821 GCA_964429465.1 uncultured Rhodospirillaceae bacterium | reverse complement strand
GGATGAAAGGATCGTTCGCCGTGAACATGTGGACCAGGAAAAGATAGAAGGCCAGGGCGGCGATCACGGCTTCAGCAATGATCTCGGCCGAGGAGAACCAGTCGATCTGTTCGCCGCGATCCAGCATCAGCTGGAAGGAGCCGATGGCCAGGCTGAGCATCAGAAAGCCAAACCAGTCGAAGCGCGCGCCATGCCGCGGCTCGGTCGGCGCGAGGAAACGGCTCAGCCCCAGGAAGGTTAGGATGCCGACCGGCAGGTTGATATAGAAGACCCAGCGCCAGTTATAGAATTCAGTCAGCCAGCCGCCCAGGGTTGGCCCCAGGATCGGACCAACCATGACGCCCACGCCCCATATCGCCATGGCCGAACCATGCTGCTCCCGGGGATAGATATCCAGCAGCACCGACTGGGATAGCGGCACCAGGGCCGCACCGAACACGCCCTGCAGCAGACGGAAGATCACCATCTGCGACAATGTCGCCGCCAGGCCGCACAGCACCGAAGCAACCGTGAATCCGATGACACAGGCCAGAAACAGGTTCTTGCGGCCAAACCGGGCGGCAAGCCAACCGGTCGGCGGCGTCATGATGGCCGCGGCGACGATATAGGAGGTCAACACCCAGTTGATCTGGTCCTGCGTTGCCGACAAGGTGCCTTGCATGTAAGGCAAGGCGACATTGGCGATCGTGGTATCCAGCGCCTGCATGATCGTGGCCAGCATCACACAGACTGTGATGGCACCACGATGCGCGGCTGCTCCGGACGTGGCAGGCATCACTGGATCTCAGCCCAACAGACTTCGCCACAGATCGCCCAACCCGCGGCGATGGCCGGTGTCGATCTCGATCTCGGCACTCATGCCGGTGCGCAACGGCGGCATGCCGGCCGGCCGTTCCAGCGTCAGGCGCACCGGAACGCGCTGCACCACCTTGACCCAGTTGCCGCTCGCATTCTGCGCCGGCAGCAGGGCAAATTCCGCACCGGTTGCCGGGCTGACGCTGTCCACAACGGCCTGCCATTCGATGCCAGGATAGGAATCCACCACCACCGTGGCCTTGTCGCCCGGCCTCACATAGGTGAGGTCCGTTTCCTTCGGATTGGCGACCACCCAGACATTGCCCTCGGCGATCAGTGCCATCGCGGGCTGCGCGGCACTCAGATATTCACCGAGCTGGAGTGTATCGACCTGCGTTACGATGCCGTCCATGGGCGCATAGACCCGGGTGCGGCGCAGATCACGCGCCGCCTTGTCAACCGCAGCCTGGACCTGCTGATACGCGGCATATTGTTCAACCGGCGCATCGGCCTTACCCCCGAGCTTGGCCAACACAACGGCGGCTTCCTGGCGCAATGAAGCGATCTTCTGGCGTGCATTGTCGATATTGCGGCGCGCCGTGTCGAATTGCGCCCGGGCCGCCACGTGGCGCTCGTAAAGATCCTGCTGGCGCTGGTATTCACGCTGGTAGAAATCAACGTCCGTCTGCGCGTGCTTGGCGTCTTCCAGCTTTTGGCGATAGCTCGCCTTCAGCGACTCAATTGAATCCCGCGCCACGCCAAGCTGCGCCGCGGCGCCGGCCAGCGCGATGCGGTAGGGTTCGTCATCCAGCCGGAACAAAAGATCGCCGGTCTTCACATGCTGGTTGTTGCGGACGGCGATCTCGGCGACACTGCCGGCTACATCTGTGCTGACATTCGCCTTGCCGGCCTGCACATAGGCATTATCGGTAGTGATATACCGCCCGCCGCTGAAATAGCTGAACACAGCACCTACGATCACCACCAGCGGACCGACGATCAGGAGCATGCGGCGGATGGCGGTTCTGCGTGACGACCGGCCAACGCCGTCCGGCGGACTGCCGGCGGCGGCCGCGCGCAGGGCTGTGACTTTCTGGCTGTTGCCGCTCGCGACGCTCATCGTCCGGTCTCCGATCCTGAGATCGGGCCTGCAGCAGCGCGATCCGTCAGGTTGGCCTTGATGACCAGCAGCATCTGCATGAGCTGCTCGCGCTGCTCAGGCGACAACCCCTTCATCGCTTCCTCGCGCGTCGCGGCGCCGAGATCCCGCATTTCGGCGATCAACGGCTGCGCCGCGGGCCGCAGATGCAGCAACCGCGCACGGCGGTCCTGCGGATCTGCCCGGCGTTCAATCAGATTGAGCTGCTCCAACTTGTCGACCAGGCGGGCCAGCGTGATCGGCTCCACATCCATGAAATCGGCAAGGGTGCTCTGGTTTACCCCTTCATGGCGGTTGAGATGGGCCAGCACCGACCACTGGGATCGCGTCAGGCTCAGCCCCTGGGCGCGGGCGGTCTGCTCGAACCGCTTGCGCAGCAGCCGGGCTGCGTCGTGCAGCAGGAAGCCGAGGGTCAGGGCGGGATGGTCGTGCGGCATGGGCAATCCGGATCCGATGAATATAAGCATGCTTATTGTAAGCATACTTATTACATCATCAAGTGCATGCCGAAAATGTATTTTCTCATTTTATTCAACGAGATCCGCAACTGGACCGGCAAGGCGCCCAATGCACCGGTCGTTAATGCGCCCGGTCTTCAATGTGCACCGGCGAACTGGGTGCGGACCAGTTCGGCAAACAGGCCGCCCTGGCCTGCCAGCTCATCGAAGGTGCCGCGCTCGATGATGCGGCCATTCTGCAGCACCAGGACCAGGTCGGCCTGGCGCACCGTCGCCAGCCGATGCGCGATGATGAAGGTGGTGCGCCCCTGCATCAGCCCGTCCAGCGCCTTCTGGATGCGCTTTTCGGTGGCGGCGTCCAGCGCCGAGGTCGCCTCGTCGAGGATCAGGATCGGCGGATTCTTCAGCA
>CAYSCA010000315.1:0-2865 GCA_964429465.1 uncultured Rhodospirillaceae bacterium | reverse complement strand
GGATATGGGTGATGCGCACCGCCGAATCGGTGGTGTTCACATGCTGCCCGCCGGCGCCCGAGGAACGGTAGACATCTATGCGCAGGTCGGTCTCGTTGATCTCGATATCGACGTCTTCCGCTTCCGGCAGTACGGCGACGGTCGCAGCCGAGGTATGGATGCGCCCCTGCGTCTCGGTATCGGGCACGCGCTGAACCCGGTGCACGCCGGATTCGAATTTCAGGCGCGCGAAGACGCCGCGGCCGGAGATCGTCGCCACCGCTTCGCGGAAGCCGCCCAGTTCGGTATCGGCGATGCTCTCGACTTCGAACCGCCAGCCCTGGATGCCGGCATAGCCGCGATACATCTCGAACAGGTCGCGGGCGAACAAAGCCGCCTCGTCGCCGCCCGTGCCGGCGCGCACTTCGAGGATGGCATTCTTCTCGTCGGCGGCATCCTTCGGCAGCAGCAGGATTTTCACCTGGTGCTCCAGCGCGGGCAGAGCCGCCTGCGCTTCCTTCCACTCGGCCTCGGCCAGCGCGCGCATCTCGGCATCCGATGATGGATCGTCGCGCATCACAAGAAGATCGGCGACATCGCCGCGCAGCTTGCGCCAGGCCTGGATCGCCCGCACCAGCGGCTCGATCTCGGCATATTCCTTCGACAGTTTGACAAAGGTGCCGGCATCCTGCCCGCCGGCGGACATCTGCGCCTGCAGAATCTCGTAGCGCTCGATCACCTTGTCGAGCTTGGCCTCGGGCAGGCCGGTCGCATCCATGACTCAGGCTTTCAGCTTTGCAAGCAATTCGCTGCGCGCGACGACGGCCTCTTCGCCGCTCTTCAGGTCCTTCAGCTTCACGACGCCCTGCGCCAGCTCGTCGTCGCCGATCACGACAGCCGCCGCACAGCCGAGTTTGTCAGCGCGCTTGAACCGTTTGCCGGCATTGCCGCCATAGGCGAGCTCGACGGCAATATCGGCGCGGCGCAACTCGGATGCCAGTTTTGCGACTTCAGCTTCCGCCGCAGCTCCGATGGGGACGATGGCGATCATGCGGGGCGAAGGCGGCTGCGGATTGCTCAGCAGCACCAGCCGTTCGATGCCACCGGCCCAGCCGATGCCGGGCGTGGGCTTGCCGCCGAGCTGCTCGATCAGGCCGTCATAGCGGCCGCCGGCCATCACCGTGCCCTGCGCGCCCAGCATGTCGGTGGTGAACTCGAAGGCGGTATGCGTGTAATAGTCGAGCCCGCGCACCAGCCGCGGGCTGACATTGAACGCGATGCCCGCCGCGCCAAGCCCGTCCTGCAGGGCGGCGAAGAAATCCCGCGCCGCCGGCGTCAGGTATTCCTGGATCAGCGGCGCATTGGCTACCAGCCGGCGGTCGCCCTCATCCTTGGAATCGAGGATGCGCAGCGGATTCTTCTCCAGCCGCCGGCGACTGTCCTCCGACAGCTTGTCGACATGGCCGCCGAAATAATCGACCAGCGCCTTGCGATAGCCGATGCGGCTTTCCGGATCGCCCAGCGTGTTCAGCTCCAGCACGCATTTGTCGAGGATGCCGAGCCGGCGCAGGATCTCCGCCGCCACCGCGATCACCTCGACATCGGCCTGCGGTTCGGCCGACCCGATCAGTTCCACGTCGATCTGGTGAAACTGGCGCTGGCGCCCCTTCTGCGGCCGCTCGTAGCGGAACATCGGCCCCCAGGCAAAGGCCTTGAACGGCACATGCTGTTGCAGGCCGTTGGAGATGAAGGCGCGGCAGATGCCGGCGGTATATTCCGGCCGCAGGGTCACTTCCTCGCCGCCCTTGTCGGCGAAGGAATACATCTCTTTCGAGACGACGTCGGAGGTTTCGCCCATCGAGCGGGCGAAGACATCGGTGAATTCGAAGATCGGCGTCGCCATCTCGCGATAGCCGAACAACATGGCAGCCTGCCGCGCCGTATCCACCACATGGCGGAAGCGGGCGTAGTCGTCGGGCAGGATGTCATGCGTGCCGCGCACGGGCTGCAACTGGGCCACGGCGAGTCTCCGTTTGAGATTGTCAGCTAAGAAGCGGCGTCGGCCGCTTCGGAGGTGTTGGACAGTTTGGCGGCCTCGATCTGCCGCGCCTTTTCTTCGACCAGCTTGACCAGATGGGCGACGACATCCTCGTTCTGCAGCCGGTGCGCCGGCTGGCCGGCGAGATAGACCTGATGCGTGCCGTTGCCGCCGCCGGTGAAGCCGATATCGGTCTCGCGCGCCTCGCCGGGTCCGTTCACCACGCAGCCGATCACGCTGAGCGTCATCGGCGTGGTGATATGGGCGAGCCGCTTTTCCAGAACCTCGACCGTCTTGATCACGTCGAACTGCTGCCGCGCGCAGGACGGACAGGAGATCACATTGACGCCGCGATGGCGCAGGTTGAGCGATTTCAGGATATCGAAGCCGACGCGGACCTCCTCCTCCGGCGGCGCCGAAAGCGAGACCCGGATCGTGTCGCCGATGCCCGACCACAGCAGCATGCCGAGCCCGATGGAGGATTTCACCGTGCCGATGCGCTGGCCGCCGGCCTCGGTGATGCCGATATGCAGCGGATAGTCGCAGGCCTCCGCCAGACCCTGATAGGCGGCGACGGCGAGGAAGACGTCGGAGGCCTTCACGCTGATCTTGAATTCCCGGAAATCGTGATCTTCCAGGATGCGCGCATGATCCAGCGCGCTTTCCACCATCGCTTCAGGGCAGGGCTCGCCGTATTTCTCCAGCAGGTGCCGTTCCAGCGAGCCGGCATTGACGCCGATGCGCATCGAGCAGCCATGGTCCTTGGCGGCTTTCACCACCTCGCGCACGCGGCTCGCATTGCCGATATTGCCCGGATTGATGCGCAGGCAGGCGGCGCCGGCCTCGGC
>CAYSCA010000314.1:0-2924 GCA_964429465.1 uncultured Rhodospirillaceae bacterium | reverse complement strand
CTAGCGTCAGCCCTCGGGCTTCAGCACCGTCATCAGTTCGCGCCACTCGCGCGCGCTCAGGCCCGAACCGGCCTGCTCGACCTGCTCGCCGGCCAGCATGCGGCGAACCACCTTGATCGCCGTCGCCGACAGGCTGGCGCCGCCGACGCGGTATTCCATGAAGGCGTCGTAGCAGAACGGCACCCAGCGCTTCACCGTCTCCAGCATCGCCTCGGCATAGACGCGGATTTCGTACTGCGCATGGCTGTCGGCCCGCAGGCTGAGGAAATGCAGCAGGTTCAGCAGGTCGGTCTTCCAGTACCACTGGGTATAGAAATTCAGCGTCAGGTTCATCCGCGCCAGTTCGCGCGCCAGGCCCTCGCGGCCTTCGTCGCGCTTCGAGCCGTCCGGGCGCTCGTTCAGCATCTCCTCGTAGGAGGCATAGGATTGCAGCGCATCGCGCTTGAGCAGCTCCAGCACGCGGGCCGCTTCGGCGCCGGTCAGCAGGTCGCCGCGGCCCTGGCGGTTGCTGCTGGACTGCGCCGCCAGCTGGTCGGCGGCGGGGATGTAGAATTCGTTGTCGAGGATCGAGTAGCGCGCCGAATACTCGTTCACATTGGCGGTGCGGTGGCGGATCCACTGCCGGGCGACGAAGATCGGCAGCTTCACGTGATACTTGATCTCGCACATCTCGAACGGCGTGGTATGCCGGTGCCGCATCAGGTAGTTGATCAGGCCGCGATCCTCGCTGACCTTCTTGGTGCCGCGGCCGTAGGAGACGCGGGCGGCCTGCACCACGGCGCTGTCGTCGCCCATATAGTCGATGACGCGGACAAAGCCGTGGTCCAGCACCTCCATCGGCGCATAGAGGATCTCCTCCAGCGCGGGCACGGTGGCGCGGCGGGTCGGCTGGCTCTGGCTGCGCAGGGCCGTGATTTCGGCTTGCTGCTCCGGCGTCACGGTCATTTCGGCGTCTCCGGAATCGGACTGGAGGATCGACTGGGCCCGAATCGCGGCTCGGGCGCGGGGCAGGTCCTTATAAACCGCCCGACCCGTCTTCAAAAGGCCGGGCGGCGCCCCGGAAGAGGGCTTTAAAACACCGGCCCTGAGGCATACATTAGCCCTGTCGGGCAACCGACTATGGCGATAAACGCCGCGCGGAATAGGCGTAACGGACCCGGGGGCAGTACCCGGCGCCTCCACCATGAACCCAGCCGGCACCTGAGCCAGGCTGGCCCGGCCAGCCCATCGGGCTGGGTTGATGATGGGGGCGAATCAGGCTCGACGTGCGCAATAAAGGCCCGGTTTTCGCCCGGCATGATACCGCCGTTATCGGGTCACTCTAAAAGTGCCAACGATAATACCGTAGCACTCGCTGCCTAACAGGTAAGCGCGGCCCGGGGGGCGCCGGGCAACAGAAGCCCCCCACTGTCGCTGCAAAGCGGTTTTCGCAGCATAACGGTCCGGAATCGAACCGCCCCGAATTGAACGAGCGGGAGCGGAGGGATAAACTGCGGCCCTATCGCCCCGAGAAGATCAGTAATGGCCGGCAAGCTGCTCGATTACAATCAACTGGTGGAGACGGCGCTGCGCGGCGCCGTCCGCGATGCGCTGAAGCGGGTCGCCGAATTCGGCCTGCCCGGCAACCACCATTTCTACATCACCTTCCGCACCGACCAGACGGGGGTCGATATCCCCGATTACCTGCACGAGCGCTATCCGGAAGAGATGACCATCGTGCTGCAGCACCAGTATTGGGGGCTGGAAGCCCGCGAGGATGAATTCCAGGTCACGCTCAGCTTCAACAAGGTGCCGGAGAAGCTGGTGATCCCCTATGCGGCGCTGACCGCCTTCGCCGATCCCAGCGTGCAGTTCGGCCTGCAGTTCCGGGTCACGCCGAATACCGAGGGCCGGGCGCTGTCGCCGCTGGCCGAAGCGGAATCCGGCGATGCCGGCAGCGTGCCGGAGGCCGACCCGGCGGAGCGCAAGACCGGCGACGTCGTGGCGCTGGACGCTTTCCGCAAGAAGAAGACCTGACCTTTCATGCGCTGATGCGGCGGGGCCGGCCGGCCCGGAGCCGCCATTCCCGTTTGCCGTTCGTACGATTGCCCTGGAGATGACGATGCCCGAGTTCCGCTACGAGGACCTGTTTCCGCTTTCCGCCGATGCGACGCGCTACCGCAAGCTGCCGGGCGAGGTGGAGGTGATCAAGGCGGGCGGCCGCGAGGTGCTGCAGGTCAGCGACCAGGCCCTGAGCGACCTCACCTTCGCCGCCATGCGCGACATCGCGCATCTCTTCCGCCCCGGCCACCTGGCCCAGCTGCGCGCCATCCTGGACGACAAGGACGCCTCGCCGAACGACCATTTCGTCGCGCTGGAGCTGCTGAAGAACGCCAATATCTCGGCCGGCATGGTGCTGCCCTCCTGCCAGGATACCGGCACCGCCATCGTCATCGGGAAGAAGGGCCAGTATGTCTGGACCTCGGGCAGGGACGAGGAGGCGATCTCGCAGGGCGTCTACCGCACCTATACCGAAACCAACCTCCGCTATTCGCAGCTCGCGCCGCTTTCCATGTTCGAGGAGAAGAATACCGGCTCCAACCTGCCGGCGCAGATCGAGCTCTATGCCACCGACGGCGACGCCTACAAATTCCTGTTCATGGCCAAGGGCGGCGGCTCGGCCAACAAGACCTTCCTGTACCAGCAGACGCCGGCGGTGCTGCGCGGCGAGAACCTGCTGAAGTTTCTCGACACGCAGATCAAGACGCTGGGCACCGCGGCCTGCCCGCCCTATCACCTCGCCATCGTGATCGGCGGGCTCTCGGCCGAGCTGAACCTGAAGACCGCCAAGCTGGCCTCGGCGCGCTATCTCGACGGCCTGCCGACGAAGGGGAGCGAAACCGCCCATGCCTTCCGCGACATCGAATTCGAGCAGAAGATCCTCG
>CAYSCA010000313.1:0-2927 GCA_964429465.1 uncultured Rhodospirillaceae bacterium | reverse complement strand
GTGAAGCCGCATGGCGCGATCAACAACAAGGCCGCGGTGGATGCCGATCTCGCCGCCGCCATCGTGCGCGGCATCAAAGGCGTGTCGAAGGACCTGATCTTCCTCGCGCCGGCCGGCTCGGCGATGATCGAGGCGGGCCGCCAGGCCAACCTGCCGGTGGCGCAGGAAGTCTTCGCCGACCGCAATTACGACGACAGCGGCAATCTGGTGCCGCGCGGCCAGCCCAATGCGATGGTGCATGACCATGACGAGGCGCTGGGCAACGTGCTGCGCATGGTGCAGGAGAAGGCCATCGTCTCGGTCAGCGGCAAGCGCATTCCCTGCGCCGTCGATTCGATCTGCGTCCATGGCGACAGCCCCGGCGCCGTGGCCATGGCGCGCCATGTCCGCGCCGGCCTGGAGAAGGCCGGCGTCGCCATCGTCACCCTGCCGGCGATGCTGGGCTGAGGCAGCCCCCTTTCAGCAGACTGGTCCGCTCAAAGATTGTTCTGACGTCAAGAATCCGTTGACAGATCAAATCCGACCTCGTAACCCATCCAGGTAAGGGGGGGTATCAATGGTTGGTGGCGTCAGGGTTCGGGCCGCGACATTGCTCGCGGCGATGGTGGTTTTCGCCGGCGGGACTCCGGCGCTGGGGCAGTCGGCCGAGCCGAAATGGGCGCCGCATATCGACCTCGAGGCCAAGCCGGGCAGTGACCGCAGCCTGGGCGAAGCCGACCTGTTCATTCCCGTCGCGCAATCCGCCGATAGCCTGCTGTTCGCCAATCTGCGGCTGCGCATGGACGACCAGAGCAGCAACGAGGGCAATTACGGCCTCGGTGTCCGGCATATGCTGGACAGCGGCTGGAATCTCGGTGCCTACGGCTATTTCGACCGCCGCCGCACTGAGTATGACAATCACTTCAACCAGGTCACGCTCGGCCTCGAGGCGCTGTCGCAGGACTGGGACCTGCGCGCCAACTATTACGCGCCGGTCGGCCGGCGCACGCATCTGGTCGATGCGCTGAACACGGCCGAGGTTTCCGGCACCACGGTGATCTTCCGCGGCGGCGAGGAGCGCAGCATGGGCGGCTTCGATGCCGAGCTCGGCTGGCGCGTGCCGCTGTTCGATGCCGGTGCCGACAAGCAGTTCCGCCTCTTCGGCGGCGCCTATCATTTCAGCGAGAGCGGCGTGGAGGATATCACCGGGCCGCGTCTGCGCGCCGAGCTGACCTTCGATTCCGTGCCCGGGCTGTGGGCGGGTTCGCGTTTCAGCATCGGCGCCGAGTGGCAGAAGGACGACCCGCGCGGCAGCCAGAGTTTCCTCACCGCACGTTTGCGCATCCCGCTGCAGGTCTATGGCAAGCCGGCCTCGCAGCTCACGCCGATGGAACGCCGCATGGCCGATCCTGTCGTGCGCGACATCGACGTGGTCAGCCAGGCGGGCCAGTTCAGCGCGCCGGAGGTGGCGACACAGCTGGCCGATGGTACCGCCTTCACCCTGTTCAACAGTGAAACCACCAGCGGCGCGGCCCTGCCCGGCGCCGTCACTGCGGCGGCCAACGGCTCGACCATCATCCTGTCCGGCACGTTCACCACCACGGACGAGATCGACCTTGCCGGCAACAAGAGCCTGATGGCTGGCAGCATGACGGTGCGCAGCGCGTCGGGCCGGACGGCCACCCTGAACACGCCGGCGACGATCACCACCACGGATACCAGCGCCATGACGAGCAACGCCATGGTCCTCGCACCCGGCAACAACACGGTGTCAGGGCTGACGCTGGTCGGCAGCGACGACATCGTCCGGGGTGTGCTGGTCAACACGGGCGCCGGCAACGTCACCATCAGCAACAACACGATTTCACTGACGCAGACTGGCGCGGGCGGTCTCGTTGGCATCAATCTCGACAATAACAACAGCGTTTCGGTCACCGGCAACAACATCACGCTGCGCGGCATTGCCGGTGCAACGCTGACCGGCCTCGGCACCAGCAGCACGACGAATTTGACCGTAGGCGGGAATAGCTTCGATGTCTCCGGCGGCACCAACAATCGCATGGTCAATTTCGACGCCGCCGCGACCATTACCGCCGGCTCCACGGGCAACGTGCATGTCAGCGGCGTTTGCAGCAGCGCACCCGCCAGCGGCAGCATCGGCTTCACTGACGCTACCGCCTGTCCGTAAGCGGAGAGGCCGGAATGCGGGCTCGACGGAACACGCCTGGTGTCCGTGGCCATAATACCAGGGATTCGCGCTTATTTGGACCAAGGCGTCTACCTGATCGCGCCTGACTGACGTGAGGGCGCGATGACGCTGGCCTGCTGCTGGGCCATCTGCGGTCGAGCGCATGCGCGTTCACTGGGAGCGCTCGGCCTGGATCGTCGTCGGCCTGCGGCAGCTCCGGGAAGCTGAACTGCCGCGCATCCCTGGCGGTTCCAAGCTGGCCGGGACGATCCATTATGGTCGGGCCCGGCACGAGGCCTTTAACCGCAGACCCGACGAACGCCCGCCCTGAAACCACCAAGTCCTCTGACCCGCACGTCCGGCTGCGGTCCCCGACACTGAACTATGTCAACTGGCTCGGCAGGCGGTGCAGGACGGACGTTTACCTTTTTCGCCTTGAATAAACTTTGCCTGCAAGTTCACCTGACTGACCACTCGTCGAAGGCTACGATCTTGAATCGGGAAATAAGGGCCTGACAGACATGCAGATGACCTCCTGCGGACATGTCGAGTCGTTCAGCCAAGGCGCAAGCTGTCCTTACGCCTGCGCCGGGGGCGCGGACGGCCAAGGGGATTTCCGTCCAGCAGGATTGGTTTGCGGCGCCGACGGCTCATCAGCAGAGCAACAATTTTGCGTAGCATGGTGTCTCCTAAAGGGAAGGGGATCAACCTGGCTCAGCCCAGATCGGTGACTTTAGCCGGCTCGGCCGAAGCCAGCGCC
>CAYSCA010000312.1:0-2936 GCA_964429465.1 uncultured Rhodospirillaceae bacterium | reverse complement strand
CGACATCCCGGCCATCGTCTCCGGTGTATGGGGTGCAGGTAGTAGGACACTGACAGACATCGATACCGGTGTCATAACCACTGGGGTCTGGTCAGCCAGCGCGCGCACACTGACCAACTACCACGACACTGGCATTGACCAAAGCCTTGCCTCACTGCAGGCCGGTGTCAGCGTCACGCGGTTCAGTGACACGGGCGTCAACGACCGGCTCGCCAAGATCCTCGGTGATGCTGACACGGGCTTGCGGGCTGCTATCGCGGCTATCCCCGCAACAGACACAGGTGCTGTTGCCGACGCCGTGTGGAATGCGCAGCGGTCAGCTCATATCGACACCGGAACCTTCGGCGAGCACCTTGGCGGCGAGCTGTCTGCATCGGCGTCGATCGATACCGGCGCGATAGCGAATGCGGTCTGGGGTAAGGATGCCCGCACGCTCACGGATTACCACGACACTGGTATCGATCAGGAACTTGCGCGGATCAGCGCGCGGGTGGCCGAGGCTGATACGGGACTGCGGGGTGCCATTGCCGGTGCGGCCTACGTCGACACAGGCCCGACAGCCGATCTCACGGCGCTCCGGGCTGGCGTGAACGTGTCGAGCTTCGCGGATACGGGTGTCAACAATCGCCTCGCCCGCATTCAGGCGGAGACGGACACTGGCATCCGGTCTGCTATACAGGCAGCAGTGTATAGCGACACCGGTCCAACGGCAGATCTTGCTCAGATCATTGCCGACACGACGACACTCAAGGCAGGCGTGAACGTCACCAGCTTTGCCGATACTGGTGTCAATAATCGGTTGTCCCGTATCCAAGCCGAGGCCGATACTGGTCTCCGCTCGCACATCACGGCTGCGGTCCCAAGCGCCAACATCACCGCGATCAAGGCTCAGACCGACAAGCTCACCTTCGACACGGGCGGCGAGGTCCTGGCGGATATCCGCAAGGTGGCTAACGTTACTGTGGCGGGCACGGGCGACACCGGCTTGGGCGATACCTGGCGTCCGGCAGCAGAATGACCACGATCACCAAGCGCATCAGCGGGGCCATTGCTTCGCTGGGTGCAAAGAGAGTTCTGACGCGGGATGCCACGTCGGATATCCCGCCCGTGTTCTCCAATGATACCTGGGGCGGCGCGTGGGGCGGCGCGTGGGGGCTCTCATGGTTCTCCGCATCGCCTTTGATTCCCGGCTTGGATCAAAAGCCATCGCTATTCACAACGTCGCGCATCGGCTCCGCTCCATCTGCCAACATCACCAAGCGCGTCGCTCTCGACTGACGCTGAGTATCGAGTCTCCATCCATCTCAGAAAGGAACCCTCCCGACGTGCAGTCCTCAGAGGTCGGCGCCGAGCGCAACGTCAAGCTGCTCAGCTTCCGTGGCCGCTCGGATACCGGCTTCATTCCGCAGGCGCAGCTTCGCGCTGGCGAGCCTCCCGTTGCCTACGTGAACGTTAACACTGGCGCTCTGGTGCCGGCGGGCACGTTCGGCGGTGTTGTCACTGGCGGACTTTCTCAGGTTGACACGGGCATCGGCGATCTGTCCGGGTCCGTGTTCTTCGCCGTCGTCACCGATACCGGCTCACCGGGGCTCTGATCCATATCGGTGGAAAACCGGCCTATTTGATGCCAGCGGCAGCAAGAAGGAATACATTAAGCGAACGCGCCGAGTGCTGTAACACCCGACGCGCTCTGACCAGCCAAACCTATCGAGGAGGTTCAGATGGCTACTCCACGCATATGCTCAGTCGATGGCTGTGACAAGCCTCATTACGCCAAGGGATATTGCGCGCTACATTGGAGGCGCTGCCATATCCACGGTGACCCGCACACGGTCAAGATCCAAGAGGCGGGCCGGTGTACAATTCCTGGATGCGCAGAGCGTAACTGGGCTAGAGGACTCTGCAATAAACACTACCAGCGGCTCAAGAAACACGGCGATCCGCTAGTTTGCAGAGTGCCACAGAAACACTGCTCCATTCCCGGATGCAAGAGACCCCATAGATTGAAAGGATGGTGCGCGACCCACTACGCAAGGTGGCGGCGCACTGGTGATGCAAACGTCGTTCGCGTCGTAGAAAACAAGCGGCTCCAATTCGTCAAAGAGACGGCTGCTCATTATGTCGGTGACGATTGCTTTATTTGGCCGTTCGCGAAGTCATCAAGAGGATATGGTCCACTAACAATAAGGGGGCGCCAAACTAGCGCTCATGTATTGGTTTGTGAGCTGGTTCATGGCCCAAAGCCGGGGCCAGAATATGAAGTCGCGCACAATTGCGGTGTGAGAGCCTGCTGCAATCCAAGGCATATCCGCTGGGCAACTCGAAGAGAAAACCATGCAGACAAGCTGCTGCACGGGACAGCTCAACGTGGCGAGAAGCATCCAAGGGTGAAGCTCACCGAAGAGCAAGTCAAAGAGATACGGTCGCTCGCAGGCCAACTTGCTCACAAGCAGATTGCCGAACGGTACCGGATCACGTCCGGCACGGTAAGCAACATCATAAACAGGCACACGTGGTCGTGGCTGGAATGAGGGACAATGCTTGACGTAACTGAAAGGCCGGCCGACGCGGGCGCAAAAATCGCCGCTCCGGCAATCGTTAGGAACCGCTTGGTGGGAGTATGTGTGCTTGGATCGCATCCCGCTACAAAGAAGCTCGCACCCTACGATCAAGATGGCTGGCTAATATATTCTTGTAGCCCAGACAACTCGCCGTATGGGTTCAGCCCGGACGCTTGCGCACCACCAAGGGTGGATCAGCACTACGAAATCCACCGGCCCATTTTCGATAGGTCCCGCCCCTACGAGTATCTGGATTGGCTGCGGAACATCCCCGTCGTCTGGATGCGCGATCCGGTCGCGATCCGGTTTCGCACGGAAGGCGGCGAGCCTCTGTTCCCGACCGCCCGCCTCTATCCCGAGAAGGAAATGAAGGCA
>CAYSCA010000311.1:1350-2989 GCA_964429465.1 uncultured Rhodospirillaceae bacterium | reverse complement strand
GGCGGCCGCCGGCTGGGGCATCGAGGCCCTGCACCGCGCGATCGACGGGCTGAAGGCCAAGACGGCGGTGCATATCTGCTACGGCTACGGCATCACCGCCAATATCGAATGGAAGAAGATGCTGGGCGGCGAATGGCGCCAGTATGAGGATTTCTTCCCCGCCCTGGCCAAGAGCCGGATCGACCAGGTCTCGCTGGAATGCAAGAATTCCCGCGTGCCGCCCGACCTGATGAAGCTGCTGGAGGGCAAGGAGGTGATGGTCGGCGTGATCGACGTCGCCACCGACGCGATCGAGACGCCGGAGGAGATCGCCGAGACCATCGCCACCGCGATGAAATTCGTGCCCAAGGACAAGATCATCCCCTGCAGCAATTGCGGCCTGGCGCCGCTGGACCGCCGGGTCGCCGAGGCGAAACTGAACGCTCTGGGCCAGGGCGCGGCTTTGGCGCGGCAGAAATTCTGCTGAAATCCGGCGCTTTGTCGGCCTGATTCAGGCCAGCTGCGAGCCAATTGCAGCCCATTGGATGCCGATTGGCGGCCCATTGCAGGCCGATTGGATGCCAATTGGACGCCCATGGGATGCCAAGTGAGTCCGATTGGGAGCCAGTCGAGTCCGGTCGAGTCCCGGTGGTTTTCCCCTCACCCCGGCCCTCTCCCCAGGGGAGAGGGAGGGACCCGTCGCGGACGCGGCGGGAGGTGAGGGCAGATGCACGATTTCCGACAGCGAAACCCGCCGCATACGCCCGTATGCGCCGGCGGATCGAGAACATATAGAGTACACAAAAATGCGCTAAAGTCAAGCCGCCGCGGAGGCAGCAGCAGTGTCGGCAGCAGAGTCAGGAGGGCCGCATGGAGAGTCGCAGGATCGAGTTCGACGGGGCGCTGGGGGCGAAGCTCAGCGCGCGGCTGGAACTGCCCGAGGGCAGCTTGGCGCCGCGCGCCTTCGCGCTGTTCGCCCATTGCTTCACCTGCAGCAAGGACACGCCGGCGGCGGTGAAGATCAGCCGCGCGCTGGCGGCCCGCGGCATCGCCACCCTGCGCTTCGACTTCACCGGACTGGGCGGCAGCGGCGGCGATTTCGCCTCGACCAACTTCTCGTCCAACGTGGCCGACCTGGTGCGCGCGGCGGCCTGGCTGCGCGCCGAGCACCGGGCGCCCGCTTTGCTGATCGGGCATTCCCTGGGCGGCGCGGCCGTGCTGGCGGCGGCTTCGCAGATCGCGGAGAGCGTCGGCGTCGTCACCATCGGCGCGCCCTTCGATGCCGATCATGTCGAGCATAACTTCATGGGCCATGTGCCCGAGATCGAGGCGGCCGGCGAGGCCGAGGCGACGCTGGGCGGCCGCAAGTTCACCATCCGGCGCCAGCTGCTGGACGATCTACGCAGCCAGCACCAGGACCAGCATATCGCGCGGCTGCGGCGGGCTTTGCTGGTGCTGCATGCGCCGGGCGACAAGGTGGTGGGCATCGACAATGCGGCGCGCATCTACCGCATGGCGAAGCATCCGAAAAGCTTCATCTCGCTGGACGATGCGGACCATTTCCTCAGCAAGGCGGCGGATGCCGATTATGCCGCCGAGGTGATCGCCGCCTGGGCCTCGCGCTACCTGGCGGTGCCCGCTGCGGCCGATGCCGGGGCGG
>CAYSCA010000311.1:0-1250 GCA_964429465.1 uncultured Rhodospirillaceae bacterium | reverse complement strand
CCGCGGCGGAGGAGCATGGCGGCGTCACCGTGACCGAGACCGGCCAGGGCCTGTTCCAGCAGCGCATCCGCATCGGCCGGCATGTGCTGATCGCCGACGAGCCGCAGGCGATGGGCGGCGGCGATTCAGGGCCGGGGCCCTATGACCTGCTGGCGGCGGCGCTGGGCGCCTGCAAGGCGATGACCATGCGGCTCTATGCCAACCGCAAGAACTGGCCGCTGGCGAAGACCGAGGTGCATGTCGCGCATGGCCGCATCCATGCGAAGGATTGCGCCGAATGCGAGACGAAGGACGGCCATGTCGACGAATTCCGCGTGGCGATCGCGCTGGAGGGCGAGCTGTCGGACGAGCAGCGCGCCCGCATCCTGGAGATCGCCGACAAATGCCCGGTGCACCGGACGCTGCAGAGCGAGGTGCGGATCACGATGACGGAGTGATGCGGGGCCGGGGTGTACCGGGCGGGTGACGCCGGTTCAGTGGACGGGAAGCTGTTCGGCGTCCCGGCTTAGTGGATGGGAAGCCGTTCGGCTTCCCGGCTTAATGGATGGGAAGCCGTTCGGCTTCCCGGAGGCTCGCCAGCGCGCGCAGCACGCTGTCCCAGATGGTGACGGCCTCGTGGTCGCCCTCGCTCTGCGCCTGCTCGCGCTGGTCGAGGATCTCGGCCTCGGCTTTCACGCCGAACTGCGTGAACAGCTGCATGGCGGTGCCCCAGACTTCCAGCTCGAAATGGCGCGACGACATGGACTCCCCCGAAGCGGTTTTCCGGCGCGGCTTTGCCGGCGCGCCCGGACTTCTCTTTGTCATGACTCCTCTCTATCAGGTCTGACGCGACACGGAAGATTCTTGCCGCGTAATTTTCCGGTAAGCGACGGCGGGGCGGCATCATGCTAGCCTGCCGGGCATGACAGAGCTCAGACACGCCCCCGCCACCCTGCGCAACCGCGACGCGATCCTCGCGGTGCTGCAACGCATCCTGCCGCCGGCGCCGGATGCGGCGCCGCGCCTGCTGCTCGAGATCGCCAGCGGCACCGGCGAGCATGCGGCCTACATGGCGCAGCAATTACCCGGCTGGACCTGGCAGCCGAGCGATTATGACGCGGATGCGCTCGCCGATATCGACGGCCATGCGCGGCAAAGCAGCAACCCGGGCGGCGGCGCCAGCATCCGCCCGGCGATCCAGCTCGACGTGCAGGCGCCGGAATGGCCGGTGGACAAAGCCGACGCGATCCTCTGCTGCAACATGATCCATA
>CAYSCA010000310.1:0-3015 GCA_964429465.1 uncultured Rhodospirillaceae bacterium | reverse complement strand
TCCGGCGACCGGCTCAATCTGCGGTTCCGGCTGCTCGGCACCGGCCATCGCCGGGCGACCGGACGCGACTACAGCGGCCGGGCCTTCGATGAACTTTATACCCCGGAGCAGGTTTCGGCCTTCGAGCGGGAATACGGCGCCATCCTGGCCAGCGGCAGGCCCGCCTATGCCCGGCGCTCGTCGCTGAAGCTGAACCGCGAGTTCATCCAGTTCCAGCGGATTCTGGCGCCACTGCTTGATGCGGCGGGCCAGCCGCGCCATGTCATCGGCTGCTGGTACTGGGAGACCATCGATCCGTGAAGCCTGAGACCGTTACGCCCGATTCGATTCTGGATTTCTGGTTCGAGCGCGCCCCCGGCCGGACGCTGCAGCCGCGCCAGGCCTGGTGGGAGAAGGACCCGGCCTTCGACGAGGAGATCCGCCGCCGGTTCGGCGCCGCGGTGGAAGACGCGCTGGCCGGCGGCTTCGGGGACTGGATCGCGCATGCGGAGAGCGCATTGGCGCTGGTCATTCTGCTCGACCAGTTCCCGCGCAACCTGTTCCGCGGGCAGCCGAAGGCGTTTGCCGGCGATGCGCGCGCCCGCAGCATCACCCATGCCGCGATCGGCCGCGGCTTCGACATCGCGGTGCCGCCGGTGATGCGGCAGTTCTTCTACATGCCGCTGCAGCACAGCGAGGCGATCGAGGAGCAGGACCTGAGCGTGCTGCTGTTCACCGCGCTGGAAAAGGAGCTGCCGGGCAACGACCTGCTGGATTATGCCGAGCGGCACCGCGCCATCATCACGCAGTT
Source organism: uncultured Rhodospirillaceae bacterium (assembly GCA_964429465.1). Lineage (GTDB taxonomy): Bacteria > Pseudomonadota > Alphaproteobacteria > Ferrovibrionales > Ferrovibrionaceae > Ferrovibrio. Next base: position 2,225 of record CAYSCA010000310.1, on the reverse strand, counting down.
CGACCGCTTCCCCCATCGCAACGCCGCGCTCGGCCGCGAGAGCACGCCGGCGGAAGTCGAATTCCTCAAGCAGCCCGGATCGTCGTTCTGACCGGCGCGACGGCCAGCGGCGCGGAGACCGGGATGAAGCGCGGCACCGGCGGGTCGCTCAGGTTCAGCCGCTCCATGAAATAGGCCAGCGCCGCCCGCTCACCGGCGAATTCCAGGTCGCCGCTGCGCTGCGCCTGCTGCAGGCTGGCATGGCCATGCAGCACGCGGAAGAACGCTACCAGGTCCGCCTTCACCTCCACATCGGCATCGAAGCCCATATCGGTGATGCAGAGTTCGATGGCGCCGTCGCGCAGGATCATCCACCATTGCCGCAGCTTGTGATCGCGCCGCGGCAGGTTGCGAAACTCGAAATGCACGACGAGGCGGCGGCCGTCCGGCGTGGGGCCGCCGAACAGCGCGCGCATCGACCACATCAGATGGCTGACATTGCGGTCCTCGGCATCGATATGCGGAACGCGCCAATGCGTGCCCCACTGGCCGAGCTGGTCGATCAGCGGCCGCAGCGCATCGCCGGCCGGCGTGAGGCGGTAGAGATGGCCAGGTCGCCCCTGGCGGCGGATGCGGATGAGCAGGCCGTCGAGCTCCATCTCGCGCAGGCGCCGGGCCAGCAGGCTGCGCGGCATCAACGGCACGCCGTGCTGGATTTCGCTGAATCGCTCGCTGCCCCGCATCAGCTCGTAGAGGATGAGCGGAGTCCATCGCCCCGTAATCGCTTCTGCCGCCTTGGCGATGGGGCAGAAGGAACCGTATCGCATGGCCATGCTGCCATGAGTACCGCGAATGCCAGTGTGGCCATAGTTCTATTTTTGAACTTAAGCCGCGGCGGCAGCCCCGCCATGGTGCGCGCCCCTTTGGAAGGAGCGCGAGAATGGTTGCACCGGGTGCGGAGCAAATCCTGGAGGATCGCAGGCCCGCAGCCGATCCGGATGGAGTTCTATTTACGGCCGGCTGCGGCGATGACGGAACCGGCCGGCCGACGGTGCTGCTCCATTGCTCGGGGGCCGACCGCCGCCACTGGGACCGGGTGATCGCGGCCTGGGCGGCGCGGGACAGCGTGCCGCGCCGGTTCCTGCGGCCGGAATTCTTCGGCTGCGGCGGCACGGCGCGCTGGCCGGGCGAGCGCCCGGTCTCGCTGCATGATTATGTCCGGCTGGTGTCGCAGGTTCTGGCCGGTGTCGCGGAACCGGTCGACCTGGTCGGCCATTCCTTCGGCGGCGCCGTGGCGCTGGCGGTCGCGCGCGCCATGCCCGGCCGGCTGCGCTCGCTCACGCTGGTCGAGCCATCGGCATTTTGCCTGCTGCGCGACGACGGGCCGCAGGCCGGCCTGCTGCTCGCCGAGGCCGAACGGCTCGCCCATATCGTCCGTCGCGGCGCCACCGCTCCGGCCGAGGATCGGCGGAAAACCATGGCCTTTTTCATGGATTACTGGAACGGCGCCGGCTGCTGGGATGCCCTGCCGCCGCGCGCACAGCAGGCCATGGCCGCCCTGGCCGACGTGGTGGCCCAGGACATTTCCGCCGTCTTCGCCGATGCCATGCGCCTGGCGGATTGCCGCGCCATCGCAATGCCCAGCCTGCTGATCGCCGGCGGCCGCTCGCCCGGGCCGGTGCGCCATATCGTCGGGCGCCTCGCCGATGTCATGCCGGCCGCGCGCATGATCTGCATCCCGGATGCCGCGCATATGCTGCCGCTGACCCATGCAGAGGCGCTGGCCGGGCTGCTGTGCGCCAGCTAGGCGCGGTTCCGATTTGGAACTTCTGGCCCTTCCCGCCCGCGCCTATGGTGCCGGCCCTTTCCGAACCACCGCCTCTTTTCGATCCACTGCAGGAGCAGCCGTCATGAATGCACTCTTCAACGAAGACCACAGAACCATCGCCGCGCGGCATGGCCTGGCCGAACTGGCCCGCACGCTCGGCCGCAATTTCAGCGACCGCGCCGCGGCGCTGGATGCCGGGGACGCCTTCGCCGCCGAGAATTTCGCCGAGATCAGGACCGCCGGCCTGCTCTCCGCCGGCGTGCCGGCCGAACTGGGCGGCGGCGGCGCATCCTATGGCGATCTGGCCGAGATGCTGCGCCTGCTGGCGCGCCATTGCGGCGGCACCGCGCTGGCGCTGGCGATGCATACCCATCCGCTGGCCATGACCGTGTGGCGCTGGCACAACGACAAGAACGCA
>CAYSCA010000309.1:0-3022 GCA_964429465.1 uncultured Rhodospirillaceae bacterium | reverse complement strand
GCATCCAGGCCGCCTTCGGCGCGGCCGCGCCCTGGCTGGTCGGCATCGGCGGCACGGCCGTATATCTGCTGACGCTCTGGTATGCGGCGAAATTCCCCGATCTCGAGCTCGACGACGCCAGCAACCCCGACATCAAGGTGCCGGAAGCCTGGGCCGTGGCGCGCACCGGGCTGCAGTTCATCCTGCCGATCTACGTGCTGCTCTGGTGTCTGATGGTGGAAGAGCTCTCGCCCGGCCTGTCCGCCTTCTGGGCGGTCGCCGCCATCATGGCCATTGTGGTGACCCAGCGGCCGATCATCGCCGCCTTCCGCGGCGGCCGCGATCTCGCCGGCGCACTCCGGCAGGGCGTCGCCGATCTGGTCGACGGCTTCAATCTCGGCGCCCGCAACATGATCGGCATCGGCATCGCCACCGCCACCGCCGGCATCATCGTCGGCACGGTGACGCTGACCGGCATGGGCCTGATGATGACCGACTTCGTCGAGTTCATCTCCGGCGGCAATGTCATCCTGATGCTGCTGCTGACCGCCTTCATCTGCCTGATCCTCGGCATGGGCATTCCTACCACGGCGAACTACATCCTGGTCGCCACCCTGATGGCGCCGGTGATCGTCGAGCTCGGCGCGCAGGCCGGCCTCGCCATCCCGCTGATCGCCGTCCATCTCTTCGTGTTCTATTTCGGCATCATGGCGGACGTGACCCCGCCGGTCGGCCTGGCCTCGTTTGCTGCGGCCGCGATCTCCGGCGAGGATCCGATCAAGACCGGCCTGCAGGGCACGATCTATTCGATGCGCACCGCCGTGCTGCCCTTTGTCTTCATCTTCAATCCGCAGCTGCTGCTGATCGACATCGACAGCACCTTCGAAGGCATCGTGGTCGTACTGATGTCGACGGTTGCGATCCTGGTCTTCGCCGCGGCGACGATGGGCTGGTACCTGACCAAGAGCAAATTGTGGGAATCGGCGGTCCTGCTGCTGGTCTGCTTTGCGATGTTCCGGCCGGGCTTCTTCATGGACTATCTCTACGAACCCTATGAGCAGGCGCCGGCCAGCCAGGTCTTCGACATCGCCAGTCGCCTGCCCGCCAATGGCCGCCTGCTGCTGGTCGTCTCGGGCACCAATCTCGAAGGCGAGGACGTCACCAAGACGGTCAGCCTGCCGGTCGGCAAGGCCGGCGAGGGACGCAAGCGGCTCAGCGATGCCGGCCTGACCCTGACCGCGCTGGGTGATCGCGTGCAGGTCGGTGCGATCAAGTTCGGCTCCGCGGCCAAGCGCGTCGGTCTGGAAGGCGGCTTTACCGTCGACCATATCCTGCTGCCCGCCGACCGGCCGGACAAGCACTGGATCTACATTCCGGCGCTGCTGCTGCTTGGCCTGATCACGCTGATCCAGCGGCGGCGCAAGGCGGCCCTGATGCCCGCCACGGCATGACCGCAACCGTCGTCCTCTGCTCCGGCGGCATCGACTCGGCCACCCTGGCCTGGAAGGTCGCCGCCGCCGGAACGCTGGAGCGGCTGGTTTCGTTCGATTACGGCCAGCGGCATCGCCGCGAACTGGAGCATGCGGCCGCCATCGCGGCAAAGCTCGGCGCACGGCATGACGTGGTCGACATCTCCGGCCTGGGCCGCTTTCTCACCGCGTCGTCGCTGATCAGCGGCGGCGATGCCGTGCCGGACGGCCATTACGCCGAAAGCAACATGAAGTCGACCGTGGTGCCCAATCGCAATGCCATCATGCTGAGCATTGCCTTCGGCATCGCCAGCGGCGCCAAGGCCGATGCAGTCGGCATCGCGGTGCATGGCGGCGATCACTTCATCTATCCCGATTGCCGGCCGGGCTTCGTGGACGCCTTCCGCGCCATGCAGGATTGCGCCCTGGAAGGGATGGGTGAAGTCGCGCTCTATGCGCCCTTCGTCGGCACCGACAAGGCCGGCATCCTGCGCGAGGGCGCCGCACTGGGCGTGCCTTACGAGCTGACCTGGAGCTGCTACAAAGGCGGCAGGAGACATTGCGGCCGCTGCGGCACCTGCGTGGAACGCGCCGAGGCCTTCCATCTCGCCGGCATTCCCGACCCGACCGACTACGAGGATGCGGATTACTGGAAAGACGCGGTGGCGAAGATGCGCGCCGCGAAGATCTGATCAGGCAGCTTCAATCCCCAGCCGCTCGTCGCGGTCGCGCAGCAGGCGGATGACCGGAATGCTGAGCAGCACCATCCAGCCCTTGCCGACGATCTGGCCCAGCAGAAAATCGAGGCTGCCGAAGGCGAGATACAGGAAGACGACCGAGTCCACCGCCAGGCCGACAAGGCTCGAGACGATCACCGCGCGGATCAGGCCGCGGCGCTGCAGCGGCGTGTAGACCGCGAAATCGGCCAGTTCCGACAGCAGGAAGGCGGCCACCGACGCGCCCACCAGCGCAGGCGGCGCAACCAGACCCGACAGGGCGGTGCCCGCGAGGATGGCGCCAAGGACCCAGCGCTTGCCGAGCCGGCGCTGCACCAGGTCGCGCAGCACCAGCGCCAGCCCGATCACCAGCACGCCGCTCGGCGCCGTCAGGCTCCCGCTTCCGCTGAAGCTGGGCGCGACGGGAATCAGGCAGGGCCCCTGCGGCACGCAGACAGTGCCCAGGTTGCCGATCAGCCAGTTGGCGGCCGGCACGCAGGCGATGAATGCCGCCAGAAAGGCAAATCCCTCGAAACGCACCCGGTCCATGGAAACTCCCGATTTCGGTCGGCGATATACGGCGCCGGCGCCGGAATGGCAACCCGCGGCCTAATCCCGGATGCGCGACGCCAGCGTTTCCAGCCGGTCGGCCTCGGCCGCCGGCTTGTCCCAGCGGATGCGGGCGATCCGCGGAAACCGCATGGCGACGCCGGATTTGTGCCGCGCCGAGCGGCGGATGCCTTCATAGGCGATCTCCAGCACCAAAGCCGGCTCGACCCGCCGCACCGGGCCGAAGCGCTCCACCGTATGGTTGCGCACCCATTTGTCGAGCTGCTGCAATTCGGTATCGGTGAAGCC
>CAYSCA010000308.1:0-3079 GCA_964429465.1 uncultured Rhodospirillaceae bacterium | reverse complement strand
GCATTCGACCGGTCGGCATTCAGGGTCCCGTAGGTGCAGTAGGCGATCTGGAACGGGCCGAGATCGAGGCCGCAATCCAGCTTCAGCGGCAGGGCTTCGCCCAGGGTGACGCGATGGCCGGGGCCGATGGGATCGAGATTGTGCAGGGAGGGGCGAACGGCACTCATGGCAGGCAGCCGGTAAATCCTACAGGGCTTGGAGCGGGATTTCCGGCCGCGAGGGCTTCACTGGCCGGAACCCGGGCCGGGACCCTGTCCGGCGGCGGGACCCTGTGCTTACGGAGCAACGCCCCTGGAGTCAATGTCTTCGGCGCCCTTTCGGCCTTTGCAATCGGCCGGTGAAGGCCCTAAGACTATGCGGCTTTTCTGCCCTAGCAGCCCTGTCCCCATCCACCCCATAGCCGTTCCGATGAGCGATCACATTCCGAGCCTGGCCGACCTGCGCCGTGAAATCGACGTGCTGGACGATCAGATCCAGGACCTGCTGCGCCGCCGCGCCGAGGCGGTGCAGCGCGTCGCCGTGACCAAGCGCAGCCAGGGCGGCGATGACGGCGTGTTCCTGCGGCCGGGCCGCGAGGCGCAGATCCTGCGCCGGCTGCTGGAACGCCATCGCAACGGCCTGCCGGCCCCGGCCGTGGTGCGGATCTGGCGCGAGATGATCTCATCGCTCTACGAGCTGCAGGCGCCGATGCGCGTCGCGGTGCATGCGCCGAACAAGTCGGCCGCGCGCTGGGATCTCGCCCGCGATTTCTACGGCTCCACCACGCCGATGCAGCTCTGCACCACCGCCACGGCGGTGATGCGCGCGGTCTCGTCGCAGCCGGCCACGCTCGGCGTCATGGCGATGCCGGAGGATGGCGAAAAGGAGGTCTGGTGGCCGCTGCTCGCCAGCCGCGCCGAAGATACGCCCCGCATCGTCGCCTGCCTGCCTTTCGTGCCCAATCCGCGCGGCCGCTTCGCCGAGCTGGGCGCCTATGTCATCGCCCGCACGCCGGCCGAGGAATCGGGCGAGGATTGCACGCTGATCGTCGTCTACATGAACGAGGAGGCGCCCAGCCTGGCCCGGCTGAGCGGCCTGCTCGCCCAGGCCGGCTTCGAGGGCCGCGTGCTGGCCCAGCACCGGGGCACCAGCGGGGTGGCCCGCATGCTGGTGGAAGTCGCCGGCTTCGTCGCCGAAGGCGATGCGCGGCTCGGCGCCTTCACGGCCGCCGATCCCGCCCTGATTGCCGATGCCGTCGTCATCGGCGCCTATCCGGTGCCGGTCGCCGGATAGTAGGATGGCCGCAGGATAAGATTGCAGAACAGGAGTAACTGACGTGACCGCGCCGAAGCCGCAACCCGGAATTCTCGATATCGCACCCTACAAGGGCGGCGAGGGCAGCGTGCCGGGCGTCACGAAGGTGCACAAGCTCTCCTCCAACGAGACGCCGATCGGCCCCAGCCCGCGTGCCGTTTCCGTCTACCAGAAGATGGCCGGCGAACTGCACCGCTATCCCGATGGCGGCGCCGATGCCCTGCGCCAGGCGCTGGCGAAACATCATGGCCTGCCGGCGGAGAATATCGTCTGCTCGAACGGCTCCGACGAGATGATCTCGCTGATCTGCGCCGCCTATTGCGGGCCGGGCGACGAGGTCCTGTATTCACGGCATGGTTTTCTGATGTATGCCATCGCCGCCAAGGCGCGCGGCGCCACGCCCGTGATGGCGCCGGAGACGGATTTCACCGCCGATGTCGATGCGCTGCTCAAGGCGGTGACGCCGAAGACGAAGATCGTCTTCCTCGCCAATCCGAACAACCCGACCGGCAGCTATATCCCGGCCTCCGAACTGCGCCGCCTGCGCGAGGGCCTGCCCAAAGGCGTGCTGCTGGTGGTGGATGCGGCCTATGCCGAATATGTCAGCCGCAACGACTATTCCAACGGCGCCGAACTGGTGGCATCGCGCGATGACACCGTGATGATGCGCACCTTCTCCAAGATATACGGCCTTGCGGCCCTGCGTCTGGGCTGGACCTATGCGCCGGCGGATGTGGTCGACGTGCTGAACCGGGTGCGCGGTCCGTTCAACGTCAACGCTGCCGCCCAGGCGGCCGGCGTGGCCGCGCTGGAGGATGTCGCCTGGCTCGACAAGGCGCGCACGCATAACGACACCGAGTTGCCGCGGGTGAGCGCGGCGCTGGCCCGGCACGGCCTGCAGGTGCTGCCCAGCGTCGGCAATTTCGTGCTGATCCGTTTCCCGCAGGGGGCAGAGCAGGCGAAGGCGGCCGACGAATATCTGCGCGGCCGCGGCCTGATCCTGCGCGCCATGGGCGGCTACGGACTGCCGGAATCCCTGCGCCTGACCATCGGCACCGTGGAAGAGAACGACCTCGTCATCGCCGCGCTCGGCGATTTCATGGCCGGGAAGAAGTAATCCGCCATGTTCGACCGCCTCGCCATCATCGGCATCGGCCTGATCGGCTCGTCGGTGGCGCGCGCGGTGCGCGAACACGGGCTGGCGCGCCATATCGCGGTGGCCGATGCGTCCGAGGCGCATCGCGCCGAGGCCGCCGGGCTCAAGCTGGGCGACAGCATCCATGCCGATGCGGCCGAAGCGGCGCGCGGGGCCGACCTGGTGATGCTCTGCGTGCCGCTCGGCGCCAATGCGGCCGTTGCCGCCCATATCGGGCCGCATCTGCAGGCCGGCGCCATCGTCTCCGATGTCGGCTCGTGCAAGCAGGCGGTGATCCGCGACGTGGCGCCGCATCTGCCCGGGGGCGTGCATCTGGTGCCCGGCCATCCGGTGGCCGGTACCGAGCATTCCGGTCCGAAGGCGGGCTTTGCCGCGCTGTTCCAGAACCGCTGGTGCATCCTGACGCCCGAGGAAGGCACCGATCCGGCGGCGATCGAGAAGGTGAAGGCCTTCTGGGATGCCATCGGCAGCCGGGTGGAAGTGATGGAGCCGCGCCACCACGATCTGGTGCTGGCGATCACCAGCCATGTGCCGCACCTGATCGCCTATAATATCGTCGGCACGGCGGACGATCTGGAAACCGTGACGCAGTCGGAAGTGATCAAGTATTCCGCCGGCGGCTTCCGCGAT
>CAYSCA010000307.1:0-3117 GCA_964429465.1 uncultured Rhodospirillaceae bacterium | reverse complement strand
GAGGCCGGCATCACGCCCATAAAGCCGGCCGCCACCGCGCCTTCCGCTTTCGCCACGCCGGAATACCAGAGCCAGCTTCCCAGGGCCAAAGTGCCGGCGCCGTACCAAGCCACTGCAATCCAGGCCCGTGACTCGACAGCGGCGATTTCGAAATCCGGCCATTGCCACAGCGCGAAGGGAATGAAGAGCGGCACGGCCAAAGCTGCCGCCAGAAAGGCGACGAGGATCGGATCGATGCGTTCCGAGGCCCGCTTGCCCAGCAAGGTATAAGCCGCCTCACAGCAGACCGCGCCGAAGACCAGTACTGCGCCGAGCCACGGACTGCCGCCACCCTGCTGTCCGCCACCTTGGCCGAGCTGCAACAGCAGCACGCCCGTCACCGCCAGCGCGACCGCGGCCAGCTTGCGCCAGGTCGGGCGGTCCTTCAGGAACAACATGGAACCCGTCGCAGTCACCGCGGGTGTCGTGCTCATCACCACCGCGCCGGTCACGCCGGAGACCAGCTTCATGCCGTAGAGCATGAGGGCCGAGAAACCGAACATGCCGAACAGCGCGATCAGCGAGACGATCAGCCAGTCGCGCCGGGAGAGGTCGCGCAGCTGATGGAAATGTCTCGCCGCGAACGGCGCGAGCACAATGGCGCCCAGGGCGACGCGCAGGCCCGAGCCGATGAAGACCGGCATCGCCTGTGTGACGATCTTGGAAACCGGCGTGGCCGATCCGAACACCGCCATGCCGAGGCCGAGCTGGACATAGGTGAGGCTGTGGTCGCGCTGGGAGGCTGCCATTGCCTACGCAATGGCTGAAAGCCCCGTGTGTTCCGCGCCGATTCAGCGGTAGCTGGCGAACACCTCCGCCCGGCCGTCGCGGCGGATCAGCAGCACGTCGTAGGGCTCTGTGATGTCGCCCTCTTCCATGCCAGGGGCGCCGAGCGGCATGTCGGGCACGCTGAGGCCAATGGCGTCGGGCCGTTCGGCCAGCAGCCGCTGCACCTCGCGCGCCGGCACATGGCCTTCGATGACATAGCCGCCGGTCTCGGCGGTGTGGCAGGAGCTGTGCTCGGGCTTCAGTCCGGCCTTCAGCTTCTTCTGCATCAGCGCGCCATGCGGCAGGTCCTGCGAGACCACATGAAAGCCGTTCTGCCCGAGATGCTTCATCCAGCCGATGCAGCAGCCGCAGCCGGAGGTCTTGAAGACCTGCACATGCTGGGCGGCGGCTTCGGCCCGGCTGGCCGCCAGGACGGCGACGGCCGAGGTAAGAACAAGGAAGCGGCGTCTGTGCATGATCGTTGCTCCGGTTTGCGCGGCGCCTTGGATACAGCCTTCCCGCATGGGAAGCTCAAGCCTCCGCAGCAGCTTCCTGTTCGCCCGCCGGTACGACGCGGTCGCGGCCCTGCTGCTTGGCCTGATAGAGCGCCGTATCGGCCTCCTGCATCCAGCCGTCCATGGACTGGCCGGCATCCAGTGCGGCAACCCCGATGCTCACCGTAACCCGCGGCGCACCGGGCATCGAGGCCGCCGCGATCAGGCCGCGCAGTTCCTCGGCAACCGACAGCGCCGCCGCGGCATCGGTATCGGGCAGCAGCAGCAGGAATTCCTCGCCGCCGATGCGGAACAGCCGGTCGAGCCGCCGCACCCGGTCGGCGATCAGCGCCACGACGGTGCGCAGCACGCTGTCGCCGGCGGCATGGCCGAAATGGTCGTTGACGCCCTTGAAGTGATCGATGTCGATCAGCAGCAATGCCGCAGGCGTGCCGTTGCGGCGCTGCCGCTCGATCGCCTCGTCGAGGCAGGTCTCCATGTGACGGCGGTTGAAGGCGCCGGTCAGCGGATCGGTGATGGTCTGCGCCAGCAGCTTGCCATGCAGGTCGCTGACCACGCCGATGATGATGTTGACGATGACGATGGTCAGCAGCAGCGAGACGAAAACGCGCACCGCCATCTCGAAATCGATATAAAGCTGCACCAGCAGGGTCGTGCCGGCCAGCATGGCGAGGCTGACGGCGACCGCCATGCGCCGCGTCAGTGCGAAATAGCAGAACAGCACCACCGGGTAGGACCACAGTGCGCCGTAGATGCCCTGGGTCACCAGCGACAGCGCCATCGCCGCGGCCCCCGGCACCAGCAGCAGTGCAAACGGCACCGGCGCCTTGCGCTTGCGCCAGATCGCCGCGGCGTCGAGCACGAGCACCAGCACGGTGACGACCAGCGCGATACCCAACGGGTAACGGCCCTGGATGAAATTGTTGATCGCAAAAGGCGTAAGCAGCACCGCGCCGACGACGGCGATGCGATAAAGGATCTGCTCGCGATGGCTGGCCAGCGCGTCGCCGCCGCCGAACAGGCGCCGGACAAAGCCGAGCACGATATCTGCGCGGGCCGGCTTCATCCCCGCTGAACCATCTTACCGGCTCAGCTTCTTCGCCAGGTCGTCGAGCTGTTCGAGGGTCTGGAAATGCAGCACCAGGCGGCCGGATTCCGGCTTGCCCGGTTCCTGCTCGATCACGGCCTTCAGCCCGAGCGCGGCCGTCAGGCCGCGCTCAAACGCCAGCGTGTCGGCGTCCTTGCGGGCCGGCGCCGCCGAAGACGACGATGCCGCCGGCGCGCGGCCGCCGGGCCGGCGCGCCGCGCCGCCCTCGCCGCCGACGACGCGGCCGACCGCCACCAGTTTCTCGACCTGGCGCACATTCAGCGCGCCCTCGACGATGCGCTGCGCCAAAGTTTCGGCCAGGGGGTGGCCGATCAGCGGCCGGGCCTGGCCCGCCGTCAGTTTGCCCTCGACGATCATCGTCACCACCGATTTCGGCAGCTGCAGCAGACGCAGGATATTGGCGACATGGCTGCGGCTCTTGCCGATCACCTGGGCAATCTGGTCCTGGCTGTAGCCGAACTGCTCGGAAAGCTGCAGGAAGGCGCCGGCCTCCTCCATCGGATTGAGGTCTTCGCGCTGCACATTCTCGATCAGGCCGATCTCGACGGCGTCGCGGTCGGTGATCTCCTTCACCACCACCGGCAGCGCATGCAGCTTGGCGATCTGCGCCGCGCGCCAGCGCCGCTCGCCGGCGATGATCTCGAAACCCTGCCCGTCGCCCGCCCGGCGCACCAGCAGAGGCTGCAG
>CAYSCA010000306.1:0-3153 GCA_964429465.1 uncultured Rhodospirillaceae bacterium | reverse complement strand
CAGGGTGGATTTGCCGCAGCCCGACGGCCCGAGGATGGTGATGAAGTCGTTGTCAGCACCCGACAGCGATACCGGCTCCAGCGCGCGGGTCGGCTCCGATCCGCGCATGCCGGGAAAGACCCGGCTGACATTCTCGATCCGAAGCTTGGTCACTTGATGAAATACCAGGGAAAGAGGCGTTCGTTGGCCTTCTTGAACAGGAAGTCCGAGATCAGGCCGATCAGTCCGATGATGAAGATGCCGAAGATCATCTGCCCGGTATCCAGCAGGCGCTGGCTGTCCATGATCATATGGCCGATGCCGCTCTGCGCGCCGATCAGTTCGGCGACGATCACATAGGTCCACGCCCAGCCGAGCACGAGGCGGAGCGTCTCGGCGATCTGCGGCGCCGCGCCGGGCAGCAGCACGCGCAGCACGATGCCGGCGCTGCGGGCGCCGAGCGTCTTGGAGGCTTCCACCAGATCGAGCCGGCTGCTGCCGACGATGACGGCGACCATCAGCTGGATCTGGAAGATCGAGCCGATGACGATGACCGCCAGCTTCTGCGTCTCGCCGATGCCGGCCCAGAGGATCAGCAGGGGAATGAAGGCGGAAGCGGGCAGGTAGCGCGCGAAGGAGACGAAAGGCTCGAAGAAGGCCTCGACGCCCTTGAAGGCGCCCATCAGGATGCCGAGCGGCACGGCGATCACCGCGGCGATCACGAAGCCGCCGACCACACGCCAGATGGTCAGCCCGACATCGCCGATGAAGCCATGTTCGGCAAACAATGTGATGCCGGCGCGCAGCGCCTTGAGCGGATCGGCCAGGAACAGCGGCGGCACGATGCCGCCCAGGGTGACGATCCCCCAGCCGCCAAGGAACAGCACGAAAAACAGAATCCCCAGGGCGGTGCGCCGCCCCGGGGAAACCGGACGAAGTGGCTCGAACACCGGCGGTTACTTGATGAAGCGGTCGTCGACCATCGGCTTGAGATCGGGGATCTTCTTGATCACCCCGGCCTCGAGCTGGATATCGGCGGCTTCCTTCATGAAGGCCTGCAGCTCGCCCTTGAAATAGGCCTGGTTCGCCGCCTTGTCCTGCCAGGCGATGTAGGAGGCCGACTTGGCGAAATCCGGGCCGCTCTGCTTCACCTTGCTGCCCATGATCTCGTAGGACTTGTCGGGTTCCTTCTTGATCATTTCCAGCGCGTCGAAGAAGCCGTTCACCACGCCCTGCACGACCTTCGGGTTCTTCTTGATGAAGTCGGGCTGGAACGCGACCATGTCGACCACGCAGGGATAATCCAGCGTGGTGAGCAGGATCTTGCCCGCATTCGGCGCGTTGCGGACCTGCGACAGATACGGCTCGTAGGTCAGCGCAGCATCATACTGGCCGGCCACGAAGGCCTGCGCCGCCGGGCCCGGCCCGAGCGTGGCATACTTCACGTCCTTCACGCCCATGCCGTTGCGCTTCATGAACACCATCAGGGTGAAATGCGGCGTGGTGCCGGCACCGTCGACGGCGATGGTCTTGCCCTTCAGCTCGGTGATCTTGTTGAAGTTGCTGCGCACCGCGAGGCCGTCGCCGCCCTTCGACTTGTCGAGCAGCAGCACCTGGGTGAGCGGGATGCCGGCCGAAGTCCAGGCCACGAAGGTATCGACCGTGGTGGCGACCGCCTGGGTCGCGCCGGCGGCCACCGTGAGGTGACGCTCCTTCTGCGGGATGAACTTGATCTCGACATCCACGCCATGTTTCTTGAACAGCCCGGCCTCGGCGGCCAGCGAGAGCGGCGCAAAGCCGGTCCAGCCGCTCATGCCCAGCACGATCTTGTCCTGCGCAGCGGCCGGGCCGCCGGCCAGCAGCGCCAGGGCGCCCGCGGCGCCCATCATCCAGCGAATGGTCATGTCCAACTCCCCCGAGTGGCAACGGCCCGGCCCGCGATGGGCAGGGCTCCATGGCGCCCATTTAAGGCTTCGGGCTTCCGGCCGGCAAGTCAAATAATCATGTATAGACAAGTTCTGCTCCGGTGGCCTAGCGTAGGATCAGCCGAACCGAAAAGGAGGGCCGCATGGCCTACCGCCTGGTACCCGGTCACCTGAGCCTTGCCGATCTGGCAGGACTGTATCGCGGCGGCCCGATGGCCATCGCGATCGACGGCACGGCGCGCTCCGTGGTCGAGCGATCCGCCGCAGCGATAAGCCGGGCCGCCGCCCGCCCCGAAGCGGTCTATGGCGTCAATACCGGCTTCGGCAAGCTGGCGCGGGAACGCATCCCGGCCGCGCAGGTGGAGGAATTGCAGCGCCGGCTGGTGCTCAGCCATGCCGTCGGCACCGGGCCGCTCCTGCCCGATGCCGTCGTGCGCCTGATCCTGCTGCTGAAGATCAACAGCCTGGCCCAGGGCCTGTCCGGCCTGCGCTGGGAAACCATCGCGGCGCTGGCCGCCCTGCTCGATGCCGATGTGCTGCCCTGCATTCCGGCGCAGGGATCGGTTGGCGCATCCGGCGATCTCGCGCCGCTGGCGCATCTGGCGCTGCCGCTGCTGGGCGAAGGCCGGGTGCGGATCGACGGCACCGAGCAGCCGGCAGCCGCGGGACTGGCCAAAGCCGGGCTCGCGCCGCTGACGCTCGGGCCGAAGGAAGGCCTTGCGTTGCTGAATGGCACGCAGGTTTCGACCGCGCTGGCGCTGGCCGGCCTGTTCGCCGCCGAGGATGTCTTCGGCGCCGCCCTGATCACCGGTGCGCTGAGCGTCGATGCCGCCGCCGGCAGCGACACGCCGTTCGATCCGCGCATCCATGCGGCGCGGCGCCAGCCGGGGCAGATCGCAGTGGCGGAAATCCTGCGCGACCTGCTGGCCGGTTCGGGCATCCGCGCCTCGCATCGCAGCAACGATCCGCGGGTGCAGGACCCTTACTCACTCCGGTGCCAGCCGCAGGTGATGGGTGCGGCGCTCGATCTGCTGCGGCAGGCGGCCGCGACGCTGGTTGCCGAGGCCAACGGCGTCACCGACAATCCGCTGGTCTTCGCCGAGAGCGGCGAGATTCTGTCGGGCGGCAACTTCCATGCCGAGCCGGTCGCTTTCGCCGCCGATATCATCGCCCTGGCCCTGGCCGAGATCGGCAATCTGTCGGAACGCCGCATCGCGCTGCTGGTCGATCCGGCTTTGAGCGGCTTGCC
>CAYSCA010000305.1:0-3163 GCA_964429465.1 uncultured Rhodospirillaceae bacterium | reverse complement strand
GCCAGGGCGTCCGGATCCGGCTTTGGCATCAGCATGGGGCGAGGATACCGCCCGCCGGGATGCGCCGAAAATCAAAAACCGCGCCAAACGGCGCGGTTTCCCGGGAGGCCGAAAGGCCGGGTCTTAGCCCTGGCGCGCCTTGAACCGGGGGTTGGTCTTGTTGATCACATAGACCCGGCCCTTGCGGCGGATGACGCGGCAATCCCGGTGACGGGTCTTGGCCGATTTCAGCGAGTTGACGACCTTCATGATACCTGACCTCTGCAAAGCCGCGGGCCGGAGCCCGGCGGCGGTAACAAAAAACCGGGCGCGCGTCGTTCGGTGCCGCCCGGCCGGAAAATCGGGCCGGACCATACCGGCGGGGTTCCGGCCTGTCAACCGGAAAGCCGCCGTCCGGAAAGGGTTACGCCGCCTCGGCTTCGCCCACCGCGTGCACGCCGCGGCTGAACAGGCGGTTGACGTCGATCAGCGCCACCATGCGGTCCTCATGGGTGGCGAGCGCGCTCAGGAAGCTGTGCTCGGTATCGGTCGCGGTGGCCGGCACCGGCTGCAGCGAGTCGGCGCCGAGCGCCAGGATGTCGGAGACGGTATCGACCAGCAGGCCGACCGATTCGGCGCCGATCTCGACGACGATGACGACATTGGCACTGGTCGCCTGGGTGACCTCGCCGCCCAGCCGGACGCGCAGGTCGAAGATCGGCACCACGGCGCCGCGCAGGTTGATCACGCCGCGCACGAAAGGCGGCGTGTTGGGCAGCGGGGTGACGTCGGTCCAGGCGCGGATCTCGCGCACGCTCAGCAGGTCGAGCCCGTAATACTGGTCGCCGATGGTGAAGGTCAGCACTTCCTGGCTGGCATTCAGGGCCGCGGCCACGGCGGGCATGCCGGCGCTGGCATTGGTAGTGGCGGGAATGGACATGGCGCTCACACTTTCTGTTGCGATCGACGAACCGGTTTTCTGTCCGGCCCGTTGCGCCGTCCCTGGTGACGGTGGACGGCGCAAGCCCGGTGGGACGGGATAATGATGCGGCCTCTTCGTTGCCGGCATCCGGCGTGACATGCCGCGACTGCTTCAGAAACCGCCATTATTTAGTGGCAAACTTCCCGCTCCCCTGCAAACGGAATCGGCGCCGCTGCCGCGCGTTATCAAAATTTAAGCAGCGCGTTCCGAGCCGCATACACCAGTGCTTGCGTGAGTCTTACAGACGAAGCTCAATCAGTTGTGGTCCGCGTTCGGACAATGCATTGCGGAAGGCCGTCGCGAAATCGCCCATGTCGTCGGCCCGCACCGCCGCCACGCCATGGCCGTTCGCCAGGGCGACCCAGTCGGGGTCGGGCCGGTCGAGGGTCAGCATGTCGATCGCCCGCGGCCCTGGATTGGCGGCGCCGACATTGGCCAGCTCGTTGCGCAGGATGGCGTAGGAGCGGTTGGCGAACACCACCATGGTGACGTCGAGCTTCTCGCGCGCCATCGTCCACAGCGCCTGCAGGGTATAGAAGGCGCTGCCGTCGCCGGTGAGCGCCACCACCTTGCGGTCCGGGCAGGCGAGCGCGCAGCCCACCGCCACCGGCAGGCTGTAGCCGATCGAGCCGCCCATGTTGTTCAGCCAGTCATGCGGCCCGGATGCCGTGGCGGCGGCGAAGATGCCGCGGCCCGAGGTGACCGATTCATCGACCACGATGGCGTGGTCGGGCAGCAGGGCGGCGATCGCCGCCGCGACCTTGTCGGGATTCGGCGCGCCGTCGGGCAGGCCGGGCCGCGGCAGCGACGGCTGGGCCGGTACCGCCTTCGGCGCCCCGACCGCATCGGCCAGCCGCTCCAGCGCGTCGATCAGGTCGTCATCGACGGCGGCGACCGGCATGGTGTTGCAGCCCGCGGGCAGCAGCAGGCTGGGCTTGCCGGGATAGGCGAAGAAGGCAACCGGCGTGCGGCCGCCGACCAGCACCAGTTCGCGCACGTCCTTCAGATAGGCGAGCGCCTGATCCACCACGAAGGGAATGCGGCCGACGCCGGGCAATCCGCCGCCGCGCTCCATGCGCGCGCTGTAGCCGGAATTGGACAATTTGCAGCCGGTCGCCGCGGCGATCCGGGCCGCAAGCTCCAGCCCGCGCCGGCGCAGCGCGATGCCGCCCAGCATCAGCATGCCGTTGCCCCCGGCGGATTTCAGCGCCTTCGCGGCGGCCTCCAGCGCGGCATCGTCGGCCTTTTTCCGCGCCGGTGGCGCGATCGCGGCAGCGGGTCCCGCCGCGTCGTTCCAGGCGGTGTCGGCCGGCAGGATCAGGCTGGCGATCTGGCCGGCGCCGGTGCGCGCGGCGGCGACCGCCTGGGCACCCAGCGTCGCGGTTTCCGCCGCCGTGCCGGCGCGGCCGATCCAGTGCGATACCGGCCGCGCGATGCCTTCGATATCGGCGGTCAGCGGCGCGTCATATTGCAGGTGATGGGTGGCGTGCTCGCCGATCACGTTGACGATGCCGGAATTCGCCTTGCGGGCATTGTGCAGATTGGCGACGCCATTGGCGAGGCCGGGCCCGAGATGCAGCAGGGTGGCCGCCGGACGGTCGGCCATGCGCCAGTAGCCGTCGGCGGCGCCGGTCACCACGCCTTCGAACAGGCCGAGCACGCAACGCACGCCGGGCACGCGGTCGAGCGCCGCGACGAAATGCATCTCCGAGGTGCCGGGATTGGCAAAGCAGGTATCGACGTCCGACGCGAGCAGCGTGCGGACCAGGCTTTCGGCCCCGTTCATCGGCGATGTTTCCTCTTGCTGGTTCTGCGCCGATCAAACCAGATCGGCACAGGCATCAGCAACCCGTTGGCCGGGCGATATCGCCAGTGTCAGAATCCCGGCACCAGAATTCCGGCGTCAGAATTCCTGCCAGTCGTCGTCATCCGCCATGACAGGCGCTTTCGCCGGCGCGGCAGCCTTGGGTGCCGGCGGCGGCGCGACCTGCGGCGCCTTTGCAGACGCCGGCTTCGCTGCCGCCTTCGCAGCCGGCGCGGCTGCCGGAGGAACCGGGCGGACGGGCGCCGCAGCGGCCATCGCGCCGGTCTTGAAAAAGCTGACCAGCTCGGCCAGTTCCGCGGCCTGGTTCGACAGGGCCTGCGCGGAGGCCGAGGTCTCCTCGACCAGCGCGCCGTTGCGCTGGGTCATCTCGTCCATGC
>CAYSCA010000304.1:0-3167 GCA_964429465.1 uncultured Rhodospirillaceae bacterium | reverse complement strand
CCGCTGTGTTCTGGCCGGCACCGACTACGTCAATCCGCGCACCACGAACAAGATCCTGGAAGCCTTCCTGAAGTCCAAGGGCGTGGCCCAGGAAGACATCATGATCAACTACACGCCGTTCGGTCATTCCGACTGGCAGACCATCGTGGCCGACATCAAGAAGTTTGGCACGGCGGGCAAGAAGACGGCCGTGGTCTCGACCATCAACGGCGACGCGAACGTGCCCTTCTACAAGGAACTGGCCAATGCCGGCATCAAGGCCTCCGACATTCCGGTGGTCGCCTTCTCGGTCGGCGAGGAAGAGCTGGCCGGCATCGACACCAAGAACCTGGTCGGCCATCTCGCCGCCTGGAATTACTTCCAGTCGGTGAAGGGCCCGGTCAACGAGGCCTTCATCAAGCAGTGGAAGACCTACATCAAGGATCCGAAGCGCGTCACCAACGATCCGATGGAAGCCACCTATATCGGCTTCAAGATGTGGGCGCAGGCCGTCGCCCAGGCCGGCACCACGCAGGTCGATGCCGTCCGCCAGGCGATGTATGGCCAGAAGGTGAAGGCGCCTTCGGGCTTCACCGCGGTGATGAATACCAACCATCACCTCAGCAAGCCGGTGCTGATCGGCGAAATCCGCCCCGATGGCCAGTTTAACATCGTCTGGCAGACCAAGGGCCCGGTGAAGGCCGATGCCTGGTCGAAATACATCCCGGAAAGCGCCAAGCTGACCGCGGACTGGACCTTCCCCTGGGTCTGCGGCAATTGCGAGAAGCCGAAATACACGGCGCTCGCCAACTGATCTGAACAGCGTAAACCATGGCGTCCGGCCCCTCCCTTCGCATTCCCGCGGGGAGGGGCATGGATGACCCAAAAAAATTCCCGTCCGTTCCTTTCGCCGTCACGAGATCATGATACGTCTGCTGCCCATATTGCTGCTTGCGCTGCTGCTGGTACGTCCGGCGCATGCCCAGAGCCTGGAAGATCTGCTCATCGGCCTCACTTACGATGATCCGAAAGCGGCGATCCAGGCGCTGGCCGCCGCCAGCGATGAGAAGGCCAAAACCACCGCCGCGGCACTGGCCAAGGGCGCGCTGTTCGTCCGCATCGACGACAATGCCGTGGTGATCGCCGAGAAGGATGGCGAGCAATATGTGATCACCAATGCCCTGACCGGCGAAATCGAGGCGATGGCTGCCGCCGAGGAACTGCGCGCCATCGCGGTCGACGAGGAAACCCGTGCCTTGCTGGGAGGAGGCGCAGCGCCGGCAGAGGCAGGACCATTCGACTTCGCCGCCGGCGTGCGGGCGTTGAAGGCCGCCAGCTTCGCCGAGAAAGGCCGGGCGATCGAACGGCTGACCGATCTGGGCGATGCCCGCGCCATCGCCGTCTTCCAGGCGCTGGCCGATGGCCGCCTGTTCAGCCGCAAGAGCGATGGCGTCGTGGTGATCGGGGATCGAAGCGGCAACGACCTGCGGCTGACCATGGCCGAGACCCTGGCGCCTGCCGGTATCGCCGAGCCCTCGACGCTGGATGCGATTTTCGTCAATAACAACCTGCGCAATGTGCTGCGGGAATCGGTGGCTCGCCTCGGCCTGCTGAGCGCCGATGCCGCGACCCGCCGTAGCGCCGCCACCGCGCTGCTCGACGGCATCACGCCGGAGGCTGCCGCCCTGCTGCGGGATGCCTATGCGAAAGAGACGGTTCCCGGCGTGAAGGAGGCAATGGCGCTCAGCATCGCCGCGGCCGAGATCGCCGATCCTGACAAGGCTCGCCGCGTTGCCGCCGTGAGCGTGCTGGCCGGCTCGTCGGATCTGCGGGTGCGCTCCGTATTGCAGGGCCGGCTCGGCCAGGAGGCCGATCCGGACGTGAAGGCCGCGATCCGCGCGGCTTTCGATCGCATCCAGACCAAGGTCACGTTGTACGGCTATGTCGAGAACCTGGTGCAGGGCATCAGCCTGGGTTCGGTCCTGCTGCTCGCCGCGGTGGGTCTCGCCATTACCTTCGGCGTGATGGGCGTGATCAACATGGCGCATGGCGAAATGATCATGCTGGGCGCCTACTCGGCCTATGTGACCCAGGAGGTCTTCCGCGCCCTGCTGCCGCCATCCTGGATCGGCGCCTACCTGATCGCCGCCCTGCCGGTCGCCTTCCTGGTCGCGGCTGCCATCGGCATTGCCATCGAGCGCGGCGTGATCCGCTTTCTCTATGGCCGGCCGCTGGAGACGATGCTGGCCACCTGGGGTGTCAGCCTCGCGCTGCAGCAGGCAGTGCGCATGATTTTCGGCGCGCCCAACAAGGAGGTGGCCAATCCGGACTGGATGACCGGCGCCATCGAGATCGCCGGCGGCCTGAGCGTCACCTGGAACCGCGTCTACATCATCATCTTCTGCTTCGCGGTGCTGGGCCTGATCGCCGTGATCCTGCGGCGGACCAGTTTCGGCCTGCATATGCGGGCTGTGACGCAGAACCGCGCCATGGCCGATACCATGGGCATTCCGACCGCCCGCATCGATGCGCTCACCTTCGGTCTGGGCTCGGGGATCGCCGGCATGGCCGGCGTCGCGCTCAGCCAGATCGGCAATGTCTCGCCCAATCTCGGCCAGATTTACATCGTCGACAGTTTTCTGGTCGTCGTGTTCGGCGGCGTCGGCAACCTGATGGGCACGCTGGTCGGCGCGTTGACGCTTGGCATCGTCAACAAGTTCCTCGAGCCGGTTGCCGGCGCGGTGCTGGGCAAGGTGGTGGTGCTGGTCTGCATCATCCTGTTCATCCAGAAGCGCCCGCGCGGACTCTTCGCGGCCAAGGGGAGGGCGGCCGATGCGTGAGGACCTGAATGCGCTGGCGAGGCCGGCGCCGCTCCTGTCGCGCCGCGGCTGGGCCGCCTTCCTGGCGCTCGGCTTCGTGCTGATCGTGCTGGTGCCGCTGCTCAATCTGCTGCCGGGCAGCGGTTCGGCCGCGCATCTGCCCGATTACCTCGTGCCGCTGCTCGGCAAATATGCCTGCTACGCGATCCTGGCCCTGAGCCTCGATCTGGTCTGGGGCTATGCCGGCATCCTGAGCCTCGGCCATGGCGCCTTCTTCGCGCTGGGCGGCTACGCGATGGGCATGTACCTGATGCGGCAGATCGGCGATCGCGGCGTTTACGGCAATGCCGAGCTGCCGGACTTCATGGT
>CAYSCA010000303.1:0-3273 GCA_964429465.1 uncultured Rhodospirillaceae bacterium | reverse complement strand
GCGCGCGACACCGCGCGGCTCAACTTCCTCGGCATCGTGTTCTGCATGATGTTCGGCACGGCGTCGCTGCCGCACATCCTGATGCGCTACTTCACCACGCCGAGCGTGCGTGAGGCGCGCCAGTCGGTGGCCTGGAGCCTGTTCTTCATCTTCCTGCTCTACTTCACCGCACCGGCCTATGCCGCGTTCGGAAAGCTGGAGGTGTATCAGAACGTCATCGGCCTCAACGTCGCCCAGCTCCCGCAATGGGTGCAGTCATGGGGTCAAATCGGCCTGGTCGGCACCTGCGACGCTGCCGATGCCGCCACGCGCTTTGCCATGTGCAAGGGCGTGACCGGCAATGGCGACGGCATCCTGCAGCTGAACGAGTTCCGGATCGCGTCAGACGCCATCGTGCTGGCGACGCCGGAAATCGCCGGTCTGCCGTATGTCGTTGCGGGTCTGGTTGCGGCCGGCGGTCTGGCGGCGGCGCTCAGCACGGCCGACGGCCTGCTGCTCGCGATCGCCAATGCGCTCAGCCATGACATCTATTACCGGATGATCAACCCGCATGCCGAGACCAAGAAGCGCCTGATCATCAGCCGCGTGCTGCTGATCCTGGTGGCGATCCTCGCGGCATGGGTGGCCTCGACCAAGCCCTCGACCATCCTTGCGATGGTGGCCTGGGCCTTCTCGATCGCCGCCTCGGGCCTGTTCCCGGCGCTGGTGCTGGGGATCTGGTGGAAGCGCACCACGAATACTGGCGCGGTTGCAGGCATGATCGCCGGTTACGGCGTGTGCCTGTACTACCTGATCACCACCCAGTTCTACGGAGCGCCGCTCTGGTTCGGCATCAAGAACATCTCCTGCGGGCTGTTCGGCATGCCGGTCGCCTTCATCGTGACCTATGTAGTCAGCAAGATGACGGCGGCTCCGTCGATGGAGATGCAGAACTTCATCGACAGCATCCGCATTCCCCGCGGCGAGGTGAAGCTCGCCCGGGCTGAAGATGCCGTAGTGCACTAAGACACCGCTTCTTGTCGGTGGCGGCGGGGATCGTATACTGATCTCCGCCGTCTTTCTTTGACCGGTCCTCTTTTCGGATCCCTGCATGATCTTTACCGATTTCTTCTGGAGCTACCTGCCGTACTGGGTGGTGGCCTACGGCCTTGCCCTCGTCGGCTGGAGCAGCATCGGTCGTTTTCTCATGACCGCCTTCTTGCCGCCCGATTCTCCGAACTACATCTTCCGCTGGTTCAGGCTGATGACCAATTGGGCGGTATGGCTGACCGATTTCATTACGCCACGTTTCGTGCACCCGCGCCTCATGCCGCTGGCGACGGCGTTCTGGGCCTTCGCGCTGCGTT
Source organism: uncultured Rhodospirillaceae bacterium (assembly GCA_964429465.1). Classification (GTDB taxonomy): domain Bacteria; phylum Pseudomonadota; class Alphaproteobacteria; order Ferrovibrionales; family Ferrovibrionaceae; genus Ferrovibrio. Next base: position 1,927 of record CAYSCA010000303.1, on the reverse strand, counting down.
ACGTGGCCCATTTCATCTTCGCGGCTTACGGCCTGGCGCCCAGCCTGGCGGCTTCGTCATGACGCCGCGCGCTCTGTTCGTCGCCGTGCTGGGCGTGACGCTGCTGAACGGCTTCGTGTCGCCGGCGGTGCCGCTGGTCTTCCTGATGGCGCCGGTCTGGATGCCGGAATTCGCGCCCCAGACGCCGATCGCCATTCTCTACGGAACTTCTCTGATCGTTTCGGTTTCCACGCTGATGCTGTCCGGGGTTCCTGCTGCAGTGTTCGAGCGCATGACGGCCCGTCAGGAAACCGACCATGCCTCGATGCTGGTGTGGCTGGGGAGTGCCGCCCTGCTCACGTTGCCCGGTCTCATCTGATCGGAGCGTTGCCGTGGCCCAACCGGTGGAAGAGCGGGTGAGGGCATTGGCGGTTCACTCGGTCGGCCGGGGCTGCTTCTTCGCCGCCCTGGGGATCTGGTGTGTGATGATCGGACTGATCAGTGAGCCCCTGCAGGCGATCAAGTCCGGCGCGGTGCTGACCATGCTGGTGGTCTGCGTCCTGCTGCTAAAGGCAGGCCATGTCGTGCGCCGGTCCTACAAACAAACCGAGGTCTGGCTGCTGCTCAACCGGCGGATCGAATTGCGGCCGGAAATCGCCCAGCGCGTCATCACGACGACGCTCCGCGATGTCTATCTGCGCAGCGCCCTGTACGGAACGCTTATTGCCTTCGGCTTCTGGATCTGCGCTCTGCTTTTCTGGCTCGGTACCCTGAAGGGCTGAAGAAGTCCGTCATCCCGAACAGCCGGGCGCGATGTTCGAACGGAAAGCTCAGGGCGAGGGCCAGGCCGATTCCGAGCATCGGCCAGACGAACCACAGGGTACCGGGGCTGGTCAGGAGATTGATCACGATCAGGAAAACCAGAACGGCGCCCAGACGCCAGGCGCGGCGGTGCCAACTGGCGAGAGCTGCCTGGTAGGCCTGAAGGTCCGGCTCCTGCGAGTTCGGCAGCGCGGGCTCTGCAGCGGGGCCCTGGCTTGCGGCGGACCTGTCGATCAGCACGCGATAGGCCGGCACAGGATCGGAAATATTCTTGATCTCCGGCGTGCCGATGAAGTCGAAGCCGAGATCGAGCTTCTTTCGCACCTGCTCGAAAACCGTGCCTGAAATGCAGATGCCGCCGGGCTCGGCTATGGATTCCAGCCTGGCGGCGACATTCACGCCTTCGCCGTAGATGTCGTTGCCGTCCACCATCACATCGCCGAGATTGATGCCGATGCGGAACTGCATGGGCACCTTTCCGCGCTCTTCCGCGTTGCGGGCCTGCATATGGCGCTGGACATCGACGGCACAGAACACGGCCTCGACCGGCGATGAGAATTCCGCCAGCAGCCCGTCGCCCCAGGTATTGATCACCCGGCCATGATTGCGGTCGATCTGGGCAATCATCGCTTCGCGGCGCGACTTCAGCCGCAGCACCGTGCCAACCTCGTCCTGCTCCACCAGGCTGCTGTATCCCTGCACGTCGGCGCAGAAGATCGTCGTCAGTTTGCGGGGGACGCGGATGGTAGGGTCGGCCATGGCGGTTCGGTCCGTGACGGAAGGCGTCGCAGCTTATACCCAATCATGCCAAGATGCGCGGGGTTTCGGGCCTGAATGTGACGGCTGCCCGAAGGAACAGGTGCGGTGGCGGGTGAGGAAATGGTGGGCCCGGCAGGACTTGAACCTGCAACCAGACCGTTATGAGCGGCCGGCTCTAACCAGTTGAGCTACAGGCCCGTGCACTTAAAGAAACGCCCCGGAATTCCGGGGCGTTGTCTTACGTGTCCAGGAACGAGCGCAATTTACGCGACCGGCTCGGATGCTTCAACTTCCGCAGCGCCTTGGCCTCGATCTGGCGGATACGCTCGCGGGTGACCGAGAATTGCTGGCCGACTTCCTCCAGCGT
>CAYSCA010000302.1:0-3288 GCA_964429465.1 uncultured Rhodospirillaceae bacterium | reverse complement strand
TGCCGGCAAGGTCGACGGCGTCAAGGTATCGCTGCTCTCCAAGGAAAAGGAGATTTCGATGCGGCGGCGCCTGCCTGAAGGCGTGCGCATGTATACCGGCGACGATTTCAACTATGCCGAACTGATCGCCGGCGACGCGCAGGGACATTCCGATGCGCTGCTGGGCATCTTCGATGCCATCGCGCCGGCCGCTTCGGCAGCGCTCGGCGCATTGACGGCCGGCGACGAAAAGCGGTTCCACGACATCCTCGGCCCGACCGTTCCGCTGTCGCGGCATATCTTCAGGGCGCCGACCCGCTTCTACAAGACCGGCGTCGTCTTCATGGCTTATCTCAACGGCCATCAGGACCACTTCGTCATGGTCGGCGGCCAGCAGAGCACGCGCTCGGTGCTGCATCTGGCGGAGCTGTTCCGGCTGGCCGATGCCGCCGGCCTGCTCAGCGATGCGGACCGTGCGGCTGCGCGCATGAAGGCCGTGATGGCCGTGCATGGAGTCGATGCATGAGCAGACCCGGACCGCTGTCGCTGAATACCGCAACGGTGAAGGAGCAATGGTCGCTGCAGCAATGCATCGAGGGCTGTGCGCGCCATGGCATCACCGGAATCTCCCCCTGGCGCGACAAGCTGGCCGAGTACACGACGGCGAAGGCGGCAAAGCATATCCGCGATGTCGGCCTGACGGTCACGGGGCTGTGCCGCGGCGGCATGTTTCCGGCCAGGGATGCCGCGGGGCGCCAGGCGGCGATCGAGGACAACAAGCGCGCCATCGACGATGCTGCGGCGCTCGGCGCGCAATGCCTTGTGCTGGTCGTCGGCGGCATGCCGCAGGGATCGAAGGATCTGACCGGCGCGCGGCAGCAGGTGCAGGACGGCATTGCCGCTCTGCTGGAACATGCCCGGGCCGCCAAGGTGCCGCTGGCCATCGAGCCGCTGCATCCGATGTATGCGGCCGACCGGGCCTGCGTGAACACGCTGGGACAGGCGCTCGATCTCTGCGATGCGCTGGGTTCGGGGCCGGATGACACGCATCTCGGCGTCGCGGTGGATGTCTATCACGTCTGGTGGGACCCGCAGCTGAAACAGCAGATCGACCGGGCGGCAAAGCGCGTGCTGGCCTTCCATATCTGCGACTGGCTGGTGCCGACCACCGATCTGCTTCTCGATCGCGGCATGATGGGGGATGGCGTGATCGACATTCCGGCGATCCGCGCCATGGTGGAGGCGGTCGGCTATACCGGCTTCTGCGAGGTCGAGATCATGTCCGCCGGCAACTGGTGGCGGCGCGATGCCGACGAAGTTCTCCGCACCTGCATCGAGCGGCATGCCAGCGTAGTGTAGCCGGCGAAGGCCGGGTTCAGGGTCTGCGCCTTGCTTTCGGCGGCCGGCTTCCCGATGATGCGGGCCCTGTCCAACCGCCCGGTCCGCCATGCTCCGCTCCGCGCCGCTCGCCATTCCCGGTGTTCTGATACTGAGGCCCGATGCCGTCATGGACGGGCTGGGCTGGCAGAGCGTCATCTACCGCGAGAGCGTCATGGGGGCGGCCGGTATTCATGACCGCTTCGTGCAGGACAGCATCGTCTATATGGACAAGGCGGCAAGCCTGCGCGGCCTGCATTATCAGCTGGCGCCGGCAGCGCAGGCCGTTCTGCTGCGGGTCCTGCGGGGAAGGGCGACCGTGGCGGCGGTCGATCTGCGCCGGTCCTCAGCCAGCTTCGGCCGCGCGGTCACGGCGAACCTGTCCTATATGAGCGGCGAGCAGCTCTACATCATGCCGGGCTTTGCCTGGGGCTGGTGCAGCGGCGCGGCGGCGACCGAATTGCTGGTCAAGGCAAGCGCGCCGGACAATCCCGATCTGCGGCGCGGCATCAATGCCCGCGATCCGGCGCTGAAGATTGCCTGGCCCTATCCGGCGGCCGAACTGAACTTCGCCCCCGGCGACGTCGATCAGCCGATGCTGGCCGAGCAGCCCGACCTGTTCGACTGACATGCAGCCCGCCCTGCAGCGCGCCCGGGGCGAACTGGCGCTGTCCTTTGCCGTCGCCGCAGGCGGCACGCAGGTCGCAGAGCTCTATCAGACCGATCCCTGCCGGGTCCTGACCCCGGCGCCCGATCCCGGCGAGCCGCAGACGGCCATGCTGATCACCACCGCCGGCGGCCTGACGGGCGGCGACAGCCTGCGCGTCGCGGTCGCGGTGCAGGCTGGCGCGGATGCCCTCTGCACGCCGCAGGCGGCGGAAAAGATCTATCGCTCCGCTGGCGAGGCGGCAGCAGATATCGACCTCGGGCTCCGCGTGGAGGCGGGGGCGCGACTGGAATGGCTGCCGCAGGAGATGATCCTGTTCGATGGTGCCCGGCTGAAGCGACAGGTCCGGATCGACCTGGCGGCGGACGCGACATTGCTCGCGGGGGATATCACGGTCTTCGGTCGCGGCGCGCGCGGCGAGCGGTTCAGCCGCGGCTTCCTGCTCGACCGCTGGCAGGTCAGGCGGGACGGGCGGCTGATCTGGGCCGATGCGACGCGGCTGGACGACGATCCGCTGACCGCCATCGACGATCCCGCGGGTTTCGATGGCGCAGCCGCGCAGGCGCTGATCCTGTGTCAGGGTCCGCAGGCGGAGGAGCGCCGGGATGCGGTGCGCGCGGCCGCGCAGGCGGCCGCCATGCAGGCCGGCGCCACGATCCTGGAAGGCCTGCTGCTGATCCGCCTGCTCGACCGGGATGCCGCCCGGCTGAGGCGGCATTTCGCAGTGCTCTGGTCGCTGCTGCGATCCGGCCTGGAGCGGCCGTCCCATATGCCGCGTCATTGGCAATTCTGATTGCCTATATTTTAGCCTGTGACGATTTTTTGGGCTTTCCGCCTTGTGAGACGCCGTAGCGCGCTTTCGTGGCACAGCATGCCGGCCTGCGATGCCTGCAATCCACCTCATGGATGAATAGCGCATCGAATCAGGCAATTAGGGCGGCTGCGAGAGCGGTCGCGCGGGTTTCGGGCCGAGTGGCACATTCCTTGCCCTTCTCCTACTGACCGGACGAGCCCATCGGGGGGCCGCCGCAAGCGCAGGAGAGGGATAATGAGCAAGTTCATGCGGAGACTGGCCGCGGCAGGCGCCATGCTGGGCGCACTCGCCGGCGGCGCCGCCGTGCCAGGCGATGTTCTGGCCCAGGAGACGATCAAGGTCGGCGTGCTGCATTCGCTGTCGGGCACGATGGCGATCTCGGAGACCACGCTGAAGGACACAGTCCTGATGATGGTGGACGACATCAACAAGAAGGGCGGCCTGCTCGGCA
>CAYSCA010000301.1:0-3291 GCA_964429465.1 uncultured Rhodospirillaceae bacterium | reverse complement strand
CGATCCCGACTGGCGCCCGCCGCCGCGCAGCGGCGAGGCGGTTTCCCGTCCGGTCGCCGCCGCCGCGGCGCCGAAGCGCAAGACGCCGGCCAGCACCACTGCCGAGATCAAGCCGATCCGGCTGACCGGCCGCGACGAATGGGGCCGCGTCTTCCTCGACAAGGGTTCATTCGACAATGTGAATTCCGCCTGCCGGGCGCGCGGCATCTCGCTGGACAATGTCGCCTCGAAGCTCGGCATCACCCGCGTGGCACTGACGCTGATCCTCAACGGCCAGGATCCGATCCAGCGCAACATGCTCGACGTGCTGCACAAGATCATCAACAACTACAACGCCGCCACCGGCGAGCTGGGCTGAGGCCTAGCCGCCCGGCTCCAGCCGCAGGATGCGGCCCTCGGCGCTGTCGGTCAGCAGATAGAGATAGCCGTCCGGCCCGTCGCGCACGTCGCGGATATTGCTGCCCAGCTCGATCCGCTCCTGCCCCACCACCCTGGTGCCGTCCAGCACCACCCGCTGGATGCTGCGGAAGACCAGCGAGCCGGCGAACAGGTTGCCCTTCCAGGCCGGGATCTTGTCGCCGGTATAGAAGGCCATGCCGGCCGGGGCGATCGACGGCGTCCAGTGCAGCAGGGGCTGCTCCATCCCCGGCGCCTCGGTGCCGATGCCGATCTTCTGGCCGGAGTAATGCACGCCATAGGCAATGACCGGCCAGCCATAGTTTTTCCCGCGTTCGGGGATGTTCACCTCGTCGCCGCCCCTGGCGCCATGCTCGTGCAGCCAGACCACGCCGGTGGCGGGATGCAGGGTCATGCCCTGGATGTTGCGGTGGCCATAGGACCAGATCTCCGGCCGGGCATCGCTGCGGCCGACGAAGGGATTGTCGCGCGGCACGCTGCCGTCCTTCTCGATCCGCACCACCTTGCCGAGATGGTTGCTCAGATCCTGCGCCGGGTCGAAGCGGAAGCGCTCGCCCATGCCGAGCCACAGCTTGCCGTCGGAGCCGACGACGATGCGGCTGCCGAAATGATTGCCGCCGGACAGCTTCGGCTGCTGGCGGAACAGCACCTTGACATCCTCCAGCCGGGTTTCGGCGAAGCGCGCCGCGGCCAGAGCCGTGCCCGCGCCGCCCTCGCCCGGCTCGGCAAAGCTGAAATACAGGATGCGGTTGGCGGTGAAATCGGGGTCGAGCCGCAGATCGAGCAGCCCGCCCTGGCCGGAGGCGAAAACCTCGGGCACATTGGCCAGCGGGGCCGACAGCCGGCCGTCCTTCGCGACCACGCGGATGCGGCCGGGCCGCTCGGTGACCAGCATGCGGCCATCGGGCAGGAATTGCAGCGCCCAGGGATTCTCCAGGCCTTTCGCCACGGTGACGACGCGCAGCATGCCGGCCTCGCTGCGGCGCGTCTCGGTCTGCGCCCCGGCGCCGGTGACCGCGGCCAGCATCATCACGGCGGCCATCAGATACAGGCGCATGGCTCCCTCCATCTGCTCCCGCCTACCAAATGGGTCCCCTCCCCGCCAAGGCAACGGGCATGGCGGCCTCGAATTCGCGCCTCTTCCGCAGGAAACCGGCTGGCCGATCGCGCCGCGCGCCACAATTTATCAGTTGCAGTGTTCCTGTACGGCGATGCAATCGAGACGGAGGACGAATGGCCGGCAACTTCGCGATATATCCCAGCCTGCGCGACCAGGTCGTACTCGTCACCGGGGGCGGCAGCGGCATCGGCGCATCGATTGTCGAGCATTTCGCCGCGCAGGGCGCGCTGGTCGCGTTCCTCGATATCGCCCGGGAGCCCTCGGAGGCGCTGGTCGAGCGCGTCGCCGCGGCCGGCCATCACCGGCCGCTGTTCCTGCCCTGCGACCTGACCGATACCGAGGCGCTGCAGGACGCGATCGCCGGAATCAGCGAGCGCCTCGGCCAGATCGAGGTGCTGGTCAACAATGCCGCCAATGACGACCGCCACGATATCGAGGAGATCGCGCCCGACTATTTCGACCAACGCATGGCGGTGAACCTGAAACACCAGGTCTACGCCATCCAGGCCGTGCTGCCCGACATGAAGCAGGCCGGCGGCGGCTCGATCATCAATATGGGCTCGATCAGCTGGGTGGTGGGCGAGCCCGACCTGCCGCTCTACACCGCCGCCAAGGCCGGCGTGAACGGCCTGACCCGCAGCCTGGCGCGCAAGCTCGGACCGCACCGCATCCGCGTCAACTGCGTGATGCCGGGCTGGATCATGACGGAACGGCAGGAGACGCTGTGGCTCACGCCGGCGGGAGAGCAGGAACTGATGCGCAATCAGGCGCTCAAGGAGAAGCTTTATCCGCCCGACGTGTCGCGCATGGTGCTGTGGCTGGCGGCCGATGACAGCCGGCTATGCACGGGACAGGCCTTCATCGTCGATGGCGGCTGGATCTGAAGCCATCATCGGAGAGCCGGCGGTTCAGACGCGGATGAGGAAATACCAGACCAGAAGGAAGGCGATGACGATGCCGGCGATGCCGATGCCGAGCACATAGCGCATATGGCCGGTCTTCACGCTGCCGCGCGCCGCGGTCGTGCCGACGACGCGCTCCTTCGTGTCCCAGTCCTTCGGGTTCGTGATATTCGGATCTTGCTGCGACGCCATGATCATGAAACGGCGCCGCCCCAAGAAGGTTCCGGGCGGTTCTGCCCGGAAATCCGCTTTATCCGCGATTCATCCGGTTGTTGACCAGATCGTCCACCACGCTGGGATCGGCCAGCGTGCTGGTATCGCCGAGGCTGGAATATTCGTTCTCGGCGATCTTGCGCAGGATGCGCCGCATGATCTTGCCCGAACGGGTCTTCGGCAGGCCCGGCGCCCACTGGATCAGGTCGGGCGAGGCGATCGGGCCGATCTGCTGGCGCACATGCGCGACCAGTTCCTTGCGCAGCTCCTCGGTCGCGGTCACCCCGGCCTTGAGCGTCACATAGGCATAGATGCCCTGCCCCTTGATGTTGTGCGGGTAGCCGACCACGGCGGCCTCGGCCACCTTGGAATGGGCGACCAGCGCGCTTTCGACTTCCGCGGTGCCCATGCGGTGGCCGGACACGTTGATCACGTCGTCGACGCGGCCGGTGATCCAGTAATAACCGTCGGCATCGCGGCGGCAGCCATCGCCGGTGAAATACTTGCCGGGGAAGGTGCTGAAATAGGTATCGATGAAGCGCTGATGGTCGCCATAGACCGTGCGCATCTGGCCCGGCCAGCTGTCGGCCATGCAGAGATTGCCCTCTGCCGCCCCGGTCAGCTCCTTGCCGTCGCCGT
>CAYSCA010000300.1:0-3358 GCA_964429465.1 uncultured Rhodospirillaceae bacterium | reverse complement strand
ATCCTGCTCGACGAACCCTCGATGGGCCTCGCGCCGCAGTTGGTCGAGGAGATTTTCGAGATCGTGCACAAGCTGAACAAGGAAGCCAAAGTCAGCTTCCTGGTCGCCGAGCAGAATACCAACATGGCCTTGCGCTACGCCGATTACGGCTACATTCTCGAGAATGGCCGCATCGTGATGGATGGCGAGGCCGCCAAGCTGCGCGAGAATTCCGACGTCAAGGAATTCTATCTCGGCCTTGGCGCCGGCGGGCGCATGAGCTTCCGCGATACCAAGCATTATCGCCGCCGCAAGCGCTGGCTGGCCTGATCCCACACGCCTGATACAGGAGATTGCCGTGGCACCTGCGGCCAAGTCCAAACGTCCCAAGGTGAGGGCAGACGAATATTTCGACAAGCGCGAGACCCGGTCGCCGGCCGCGCGCCGGAAGGCACAGGTCGCCGCGCTGCAGGCACTGATCGCCCATGCGAAAAAGGCGAGCCCCTATTACCGGGAGATCCTGAAATCGGTGCGGCCGGCCTCGATCACCACGCTGGAGGCGCTCGCCAGGCTGCCGGTCACCCGCAAGTCCGATCTCGGTGCACGCCAGCGGGCCAGGCCGCCGCTGGGCGGCCTCGAAGCTGCCAGGCCGTCCCAGATCGCCAATTATTTCCAGTCGCCCGGGCCGCTTTACGAGGCCTATGCGCGGCCCGATGCGAAGGTGAAGGACCCCTGGCGCTTTGCCCGCGCCATGTGGGCCGCCGGCTTCCGCCCCGGCGATCTGGTGCACAACACCTTTTCCTACCATCTCACGCCGGCCGGCCGGCTGACGGAAGGCTCGGCGCAGGCGCTTGGCTGCCCGGTCTTTCCCGCCGGGGTGGGCAACACCGAATTGCAGCTCGAGGCGATCGCGCAGCTGCGGCCGAAATTCTATTGCGGCACGCCCTCCTTCCTCAAAATCCTGCTGGAAAAGGGCAGGGAGGCCAACAAGACCGCCTCGTCGCTGAAGAAGGCGCTGGTCGGCGGCGAAGCCCTGCCGCCCAGCCTGCGCGCCGAGCTGAAGGCGCTCGGCGTCGACGCGGTGCAATCCTACGGTACCGCCGAGCTCGGCCTGATCGCGTATGAATCCTCCGCCATGGAAGGCATGATCCTGGACGAGGACGTGATCGTCGAGATCGTCCGGCCCGGCACCGGCGACCCGGTGGCGATGGGCGAAGTGGGCGAGGTGGTGGTCACCGTTCTCGCCAACCCGGTCTACCCGATGATCCGTTTCGCGACCGGCGATCTCTCCGCGATTCTGCCCGGCACCAGTCCGTGCGGCCGGACCAATACCCGGATCAGGGGCTGGATGGGCCGCGCCGACCAGACCACCAAGGTGAAGGGCATGTTCATCACGCCGGGACAGGTCGCCGAAGTGGTCAGGCGGCATCCCGAAATCGCCCGGGCCCGGCTGGAAGTCAGTTCGGAAAACAACCTCGATGCGATGGTGCTGAAGATCGAGCCGCGCGGCGGCAGCCAGCCGCAGCTCGCCAAAGCCGTGGCCGAGACCTTCCAGTCGGTCTGCAAGCTGCGCGGCGAGGTGGCAATGGTCGAGCCCGGCAGCCTGCCGAACGACGGCAAGGTCATCGCCGACCTGCGGACTTACAAGTAGCCCGCCCTATCGGGAACGGCCCGGCGCCGCTACACTCCGCCCCGCTATGGCCTTGGCGGTGGACAATCTCGCCTGCATCCGCGGCGAGCGGCAGCTTTTTCACGATGTCAGTTTCCGGCTCGCTCCCGGCGAGGCGCTGCTGCTGCATGGTCCGAATGGCAGCGGCAAATCCAGCCTGCTGCGCATGCTCGCCGGGTTCCTGGCGCCAGCCGCGGGACGGATCTCCTGGAACGGCACCGACCTCGGCGGTGACGACCACGGCATGGGGCTCTGCTATCTCGGCCATCAGGATGCCGTGAAGCCGCAGCTCTCGGCGCGCGACAACCTGATCTTCTGGGCGCGGCTGACGGGCGCCGGTGCCGCCGCCGCGGCAGCGGCCGCCGATGCGGCGCTGGATGCCGCCGGGCTGCAGCGGCAGAAGCGGCTGCCCAGCCGCTTTCTCTCGGCCGGCCAGAAGCGGCGCGTGGCGCTGGCCCGCCTGATGCTGACCGCCGCGCCGGTCTGGCTGCTGGATGAGCCCAGCAACGCGCTCGACGGCGCCGCTGTCGCCTGGCTGGGCGAGATCGCGGCGCGCCACCGCGCCGGGGGCGGTGTAATCGTCATGGCAAGCCATGTGCCGGTGCCGCTGCCCGACGCGAAGCGGCTGCAACTGCCCGACGGATTGCTGGCATGAAGGCCTTCCTGGCGATCGTCGGGCGCGATCTGCGGCTGGGCATCGGCGCCCAGGGCGCGCTCATGACGACGCTGCTGTTTTTCGTGCTGGCGGTCAGCCTGTTCCCGCTCGGCGTCGGGCCGGAGCCCCAGATCCTCGCGCGCATCGCCTCCGGGGTGATCTGGGTCGCGGCTTTGCTGGCGGCGATGCTGTCGCTCGATCGCCTGTTCCAGGCCGATCAGGAGGACGGCACGCTAGATCTGCTGGCGCAGGCGCCCCTGCCGCTTGGCCTGATGGCACTGGCCAAGACGCTGGCGCACTGGCTGGCGACCGGCCTGCCGCTGGCGCTGATGGCGCCGCTGCTGGCCGTGCTGATGCAGATGGAGGGCGAGGCGATTCCGGTCCTGCTGCTCGCCCTGCTGCTCGGCACGCCCAGCTTGAGCCTGATCGGGGCGATCGGCGCGGCGCTCACCCTGGGCGCGCGCCGCGGCGCGGTCCTCGTGCCGCTGATCACATTGCCGCTGGTGATACCGGTGCTGATCTTCGGCGTCGGCGCGGTGGATGCCGCCGCCTATGGCCTTTCGCCGCAGCCGCATCTGCTGCTGCTGGGCGCCTTCCTGGCCGGTGCTCTCGCGCTCAGCCCCTTTGCGCTGGCCGGCGCCATCAAGCTGGCCTTGGAATAGGCGCCGGCCTATAACACGCCGATGCTGCACGCCCTCGCCAATCCTGCCCGGTTTCTGCGCCTCGCGGCCGCCATCCGCCCCTATGCGGCGGTGCTGGCCATGCTCGGCCTTGTGGCCGGCCTGGGCTGGGGGCTGCTGTTCTCGCCGCCGGATTACCAGCAGGGCGAGACGGTGCGCATCATGTATATCCATGTGCCCGCGGCCTGGATGGCGATGTTCATCTATGCGGCGATGGCGGTGGCCTCGGCCGTCGCCCTGATCTGGCGTCATCCGGTGGCCGAACTGGCCGCCAAGGCCTCGGCGCCGATCGGCGCCGCCTTCACCCTGATCTGCCTGGTCACCGGTTCGCTCTGGGGCAAGCCGATGTGGGGCACCTGGTGGGTGTGGGATGCC
>CAYSCA010000299.1:0-3360 GCA_964429465.1 uncultured Rhodospirillaceae bacterium | reverse complement strand
GGCAGGCTAGCTGCCCTCACCCTCCCATTGCTGCGCAACGGGCCCCTCCCTCTCCCGCTTGCGGGAGAGGGAGGGGTGAGGGTGTCACGCCGCCTTGCGCGCCTGCTCTTCCTTGTAGAGCGCGAATTCCTCGGCCACCGCCCGGGCGACGGCGGGACGCTGCAGCAGCGCCTGGTAATAGGCCGCGACGGCCGGCCAGGCGCCCAGCTCGATCGGCGTCGCGCGCGTCCAGTTCAGCACCACGAGCAGATAGGCGTCGGCGATGGTGAAAGTGTCGAGCAGGAAATCCCGCCCGTCGAGATGCGCCTGCAGGCGGTCGAGCGGACGTCTGGCCTTGGCCAGCGCATAGGCCTTGGCGTCCTCGCCGGCCTTCGGGTCGAGCAGCGGGATGAACACCGCCTTGTGCAGCTCGGTGGCGATGAAATTCAGCCATTGCTGCAGCCGGTAGCGCGCCATGCCGGCGGCGGGCGCGAGGCCGGAGTCCGGTTTGCGGTCGGCGAGGAATTGCAGCACCACCGGATTCTCGGCGATCAGCGTGCCGTCATCGGCGCGCAGCAGCGGCACCTGGCCCATCGGGTTGAGCGCGAAGAAATCGGCGCCCTCGGCGGTCCGCTTGCGCTCGGTGTCGACCTGCACGAAGCGCAGCGGCAGATCGGCCTCATAGGCGGTGATGCGGGATGCGAGCGAGCAGGCAAGCGGGGCGAAATACAGGTCCATGCGGGTCTCCCTGGCTGGTCTTGCCGTCATCAGACGGTTTTTGTACTATATCGTAAGAAATTCCCGCTGCAAGGGTTATTATGCGATATGGTACAAAATAATTCGAAGCGCCCACGCGGCCGCCCCCGCGCCTATGATCCCGCCGCCGCGCTGGCCAATGCGGCGGCGCAGTTCTGGACCGCCGGCTTCTCCGCCACCTCGCTGGACGCGCTGAGCGCCGCCACCGGCATGAACCGGCCGAGCCTCTACAACGCTTTCGGCGACAAGCATGCGCTGTATCTGCAGGCTTTGGCCGAGTATCGCGCGCAAGCGCGGCAGGGCATGGCCGAGGCGCTGGCGCCCGGACGCCCGCTGCGCGACGGGCTGCAAGATGTCTATGGCCGCGCGCTCGACATCTATTTCTCGGGCGAGGACGGCGCGCGCGGCTGCATGATGCTCGGCACGGCGGCCGTGGAGGCCGTGCATGATGCCGGCATCCGCGACTCCCTGCATGCCGGCCTGAGCGAGATCGACGAGGCCTTCCGCAAGCGCTTCCGCCAGGCCAGGCAGAGCGGCGAGATCGCCGCCGGCTCCGATCCCGCCTTCCTGGCGCGCATGGCCTCGGGCGTCATGTATCTGCTGGCGATGCGGGCCCGCGCCGGCGAGAAGCGCGCCACGCTGGAAGCCTTCGCCGCGCAGGCCGTCGCCTTCATCGGCGACGCCATCGCGCCGAAGCGGCGCTGAGCGCTGCATGGAGTGTCACCCTCGGGCTTGCCTGAGGGTCCAGCCGACGGTCCGGTCACTCGGATGCTGGGACGGATGCGCGGCGCTGCACCCCAAGCATGACGGGTGATGTGAGCCGGGCGAGCGCGGAATGTTACAGCCCCTCACCCTCCCATTGCTGCGCAATGGGCCCCTCCCTCTCCCACTGACGCGGGCGAGGGAAAAATGCCCTCTCCCGTGCTCACGGGAGAGGGAGGGCCCCGCGAAGCGGGAGGGTGAGGGTCTTTACGGCCGATACAAACGCCCGCCGCTGATCGCGCTTCGCACACCCGTCGTGCCCGGCAGGCTCAAGCTGAGGCCGCGCACCGCGCGCATGGCGAGGAAGGCGAAGGCCTCGGCCTCCAGGCTGTCGCCGCGCCAGCCGACGGCTTCGACGGCTTCCACCGGCAGGTTGAGATACTGCGTCAGCAGCCGCATCATCGTGGCGTTATGCCGGCCGCCGCCGGTGACCAGGCAGCGCAGCGGCCGCTGCGGCAGATGCGCGAGCCCGCGCGCGACGGCCGCCGCGGTGAAGGCGGTCAGCGTCGCGGCGCCGTCTTCCAGCGACAGGCCGTTCACCGCATCGGCGGTGAAATCGTCGCGGTCGAGCGATTTCGGCGGGCGCGCGGCGAAGTAAGGATGCGCCAGCAGCCGGGCCAGGCGCTCTTCATCCACCCTGCCCTTTGCGGCCGTCGCGCCGCCTTCGTCCTGCGCGTGCTGCACATGCCGCAGCATCCAGTCGTCGAGCAGCGCATTGCCCGGCCCGGTATCGAAGGCGATCAGGTCGGCGTCCGACCCGCCGATATAGGTGACATTGCCGACGCCGCCGAGATTGAGCACCAGCAAGGGCGGCGCGAGCCCCGCCTTGCGGCTGAGCGCGGCATGATAGAGCGGCACCAGCGGCGCGCCCTGGCCGCCGGCCGCGACATCCTGGCTGCGGAAATCGCTCACCGTGGCGATGCCGGTCAGCTTGGCCAGCAGGACGCCGTCGCCGATCTGCCAGGTGCGGCGCTGGTCGGGCCGGTGCAGGATGGTATGGCCGTGGAAGCCGAGCCAGGCGATCTCGGCCGGCGGCAGCCCGGCCTTGGCCAGCAGGGCGGCGACGGCCTGCGCATGGGCCTCGGTGACCGCCTGCGACACCGCCATCACCGGACCTTTGCCGCCGAGAACGCCCCGGATGCGCTGTTTCAGCGCCGGATCATAGGACAGCGTGATGGCGGGGCCGAATTCCGCCACCGCCTCGCCATCCGTGCGCAGCAGGGCGGCATCGATGCCGTCCATCGAGGTGCCGCTCATCAGTCCGATAATCCAGGGGTGTCCGGCCAAAACGGGTCAAAAGCTAGGCGTGTCGGGGCCTGTATGATACATCGGCCGGCATTGCCCGACAAATCCGACAGATGGCCATGACCGAGTTCCGTTCCGACTTCCTGCAGACGATGAGCCAGCGCGGCTACCTGCATCAATGCACCGACGGCGAGGCGCTGGATGCGCTGGCGCAGCAGCCGGGCGGCATCACCTGCTATGTCGGCTACGATTGCACCGGCCCGAGCCTGCATGTCGGGCATCTGCTGTCCATCATGATGCTGCGGCGGCTGCAGCAGGCCGGCCACAAGCCGATCGTGCTGATGGGCGGCGGGACGACCAAGGTGGGCGATCCCTCGGGCAAGGACGAGGCGCGCAAGCTGCTGACCAACGAGGACATCGCCGCCAACATGGCGAGCATCAAGACGGCGTTTGCCCGCTTCGTGCGCTTCGGCGACGGGCCGTCGGATGCGATCATGGCCAACAATGCCGACTGGCTCGACAGGCTGCAGTATATCGACTTCCTGCGCGATTACGGCCGCCA
Organism: uncultured Rhodospirillaceae bacterium; assembly: GCA_964429465.1. Lineage (GTDB taxonomy): Bacteria > Pseudomonadota > Alphaproteobacteria > Ferrovibrionales > Ferrovibrionaceae > Ferrovibrio. The sequence continues at coordinate 56 of CAYSCA010000299.1, read as the reverse complement.
CTTCTCGGTCAACCGCATGCTCAGCTTCGATTCCGTCAAGCTGCGGCTCGACCGCG
>CAYSCA010000298.1:0-3377 GCA_964429465.1 uncultured Rhodospirillaceae bacterium | reverse complement strand
AGGGCCGCCTGCGCGTCGCCGCCGCCGTCTCTACCGGTGCCGACGGCAGGGAGCGCGCGCAGGAGCTGATGAATGCCGGCGTCGACGTGCTGATCGTCGATACCGCGCATGGCCATTCCAGCCGGGTGCTGGAGACCATCCGTGCGATCAAGAAGGTGTCGAACCGCACCCAGGTGATCGGCGGCAATGTCGCGACCGTCGACGGCACCAGGGCGCTGATCGATGCCGGCGTCGACGCCGTCAAGGTCGGCATCGGCCCGGGCTCGATCTGCACCACGCGCATCGTCGCCGGCGTCGGCGTGCCGCAGCTCACCGCCGTTTCCGATGCGGTGTCGGTGGCCGACAAGGCCGGCGTGCCGGTGATCGCCGATGGCGGCATCAAATATTCCGGCGACGTGGCCAAGGCGATTGCCGCCGGCGCCAATGCCTGCATGGTCGGCTCGCTGCTGGCCGGCACCGACGAGGCGCCGGGCGAGGTGTTCCTTTACCAGGGTCGTTCCTACAAATCCTATCGCGGCATGGGCTCGCTTGGCGCGATGGGGCGCGGCTCGGCCGACCGCTACTTCCAGCAGGAAGTGAACGACAAGCTCAAGCTGGTGCCGGAAGGCATCGAGGGCCGCGTCGCCTACAAGGGCGCGGCCGGCGCCATCCTGCATCAGCTGGTCGGCGGCCTGCGCGCCGCGATGGGCTATACCGGCAACGCGACGCTGGATGACATGCGCAAGAACTGCCGTTTCATCCGCATCACCTCGGCCGGCCTGCGCGAAAGCCATGTGCATGACGTGGCGATCACCCGCGAGGCGCCGAATTACCGGCAGGAGAATTAAGCGCAGTGACGCCTGCCGCGCGGCTGGCCGCGAGCATCGACATCCTGAGCGAAATCTTCGAACGCTCTGCGGCTGCCGACCGCGTGCTTGCCGCCTGGCAGCGCCATAACCGCTATGCCGGCGCCAAGGACCGGCGCGCGATTGCCGAGGCCGTCTATGCCGCTCTGCGCGATCAGGGCATGCGGCGCTGGCGGCTGGAGCAGGCGGGCGCCGCGATCACGCCGCGGCTGCTGATGTTCGCCGATGCCGAAACGCCCTGGCAGGAATGGCAGAAGCTCTGCGACGGTGCCAAATACGCGCCGGCGCCGCCGAGCCCCGAGGAGGCCGCTATCCTGTCGCGCCTGCCGTCCGACGAGGACGCGCCGCTCTGGGCCCGTGTCAACCTGCCGCCGGAAATCGCCGGCATGGTGCAGGCCGCCTTCGGGGCAGAGACCGAGATGGAACTGGCGGCGCTGAATGGCCGCGCGCCGCTCGACCTGCGCGTCAACATGCTGAAGGCAACCCGCGAGGAGGTGATCGCACAACTGCGCGGCGACGGCATCACCGCGGCGCCGACGCCGTTCTCGCCGCTCGGCATCCGTATCCCCGACCGTGTGCGGCTCGATACGCACCCGCTCTATATCGACGGCCTGTTCGAGCCGCAGGACGAGGCCGCGCAACTCGCGGGCCTGCTGGTCGACGCGAAGCCGGGCGAAATCGTGGTCGATCTCTGCGCCGGCGCCGGCGGCAAGACGCTGCTGCTGGCAGCCTCGATGCGCAACCAGGGCGAATTGCATGCCGCCGACAACGATCCGCGGCGTCTGGCGCGGCTTGCGCCGCGGCTGCAGCGCGCCGGCGTGCGCAACGTGACGGTCCATGCGGCCGACGCAATGCCCGGCCTGCTGCGCGACCTGGAAGGCAAGGCCGACCGCGTGCTGCTCGACGTGCCCTGTTCGGGCAGCGGCACCTGGCGGCGCAATCCGGAAGCGCGCTGGCGCTACGACCCGGCCAGCCTGGAGGAGGTGCTGCGACGCCAGCGCGGCCTGCTGGCCGACGGCGCCAGGCTGGTGCGGCCGGGCGGCCGGCTGGTCTATGCCACCTGTTCGATCCTGCCGGCGGAAAATCACGATCAGGCGGCGTGGTTCGCCGCCAGCTATCACGGCGAGTTTACGCCGCTGCCGCTGACGGAGGCCTGGGGGGAGAGTATAACCGAACAACGTATACGGTCCGGCACCGCACTGGCCCTGACGCCTTACCGGCACGGTACCGACGGCTTCTTCGCCGCCGCCTTCCGGCGCCAGCCGCAGGGATAGTCCACCGATGGCCCGGGTCCGCATATTGGCAAACGCTTCGAGGAGCATTCCGATGCCAGCCCGTCATCCCATCCTGACCTTCGCCGCCATCATCTCCGCCGCCCTGCTTGCCGTCGCGGCCCCGCCCGTTCTGGCCGCCGGCGGCGGCGGTTCCACCGATCTCTCGGCCCGGCCGGCCGATCCGAATTTCACCGAGGGCAAGAAGGCCATCGACCGCAAGGACTGGGCGGCGGCGATCCCGCTGTTCCAGCAGGTGGTGGCCAAGGACAGCCAGAATGCCGATGCCTATAACTGGCTCGGCTATGCCTGGCGCAACCAGGGCAATTACGAAGAAGCGTTTGCGAATTACAACAAGGCCTTGCTGATCGACCCGAAGCACCGCGGGGCGCATGAGTATATCGGCGAGGCCTATCTGAAGACCGGCAATCTGGCCAAGGCGGAAGAGTTCCTGAAACGGCTCGACAGCCTTTGCACCTTCGGCTGCGCGGAGTATACGGAGCTGAAGAACAAGATCGCCGCCCATAAGGCCGGCAAGGCGAGCTGACGGGCCGCCGCGCAAAGCGGCCCTTTGCTCCGCCTCCCATCAGACGAGGAGTTGAAAGAACGCCGATGGCGGAGCGCATCCTTATTATCGATTTCGGTTCGCAGGTTACCCAGCTGATCGCCCGCCGCGTGCGCGAGGCCGGCGTCTATTGCGAGATCGTGCCCTTCCAGAAGGCGGGCGAGGTGCTGAAGGCCGACAGTCCGCACGGCAAGCTGAAAGGCGTGATCCTTTCGGGCGGCCCGGCCTCGACCACCGAGGAATATTCGCCCCGCGCGCCGCAGGAGGTGTTCGATCTCGGCCTGCCGGTCTTCGGCATCTGCTACGGCGAGCAGACCATCTGCGCCCAGCTCGGCGGCCAGGTGGAGGGCGGCCATCACCGCGAATTCGGCCGCTCCTTCCTCGAGATCAGGGACAAATGCGAGTTGTTCGACGGGGTCTGGGCCCGGGGCGAGAAGCACCAGGTCTGGATGAGCCACGGCGACCGCGTGACGAAACTGCCCGACGGCTTCCGCGTCGTGGCGGTCAGCGACGGCGCGCCCTTTGCCGCCATCGCCGACGACAAGCGCCGCATCTACGGCGTGCAGTTCCATCCGGAAGTCATGCATACGCCCGATGGCGCGAAGCTGTTGCGCAACTTCGTGCGCAAGGTGGCGGGCTGCACCGGCGAATGGACCGTGAAGGCCTATCGCGAGGAAGCGATCGAGAAGATCCGCG
>CAYSCA010000297.1:0-3385 GCA_964429465.1 uncultured Rhodospirillaceae bacterium | reverse complement strand
TTGCGGCTTATAAACACAGTGGAATGCTGGGTTGTTTCCACGATTAGGTGATCAATCCGTTCCGACTCCAATCGCGCCCAAGCCCACCTCGCTGCAACTCCTAGGCGCGCAGAAATTCTCGCCAGAGCTTCATACTTTGCATCGAACTCAAGGACCGATGAAAGGCAGGGAGTTTGCCGACCATGATGCATTCGCAACGCCAAATACCCGCTTCGCTTCAGTCCCGTCACCACCGCCGCCGCGCAGCCTAGTCTCTCTGCAGTCTTCACTACGGGAAGACAGAGCGCGGCGTCTCCACGCACGTCCTGAAAGTAGGCCGACACCTTCTTTCCACAGGCTTGAAGAGAGCCAACGCCAGCACCCCTCTCCTTACCAACAACCAGCGTTGGATCAGCAAGGAGTCGTGCGAGCAGCATTGCCTTTTCTTGCGGCGAGGCGGCCCAAATCGAGAATGCGGCATCAAGCGTGGTTACTCCCGGCCCGTTGTTGGCACGCATACTGCTGCCGAGATTACGGACCCTTTCGGCAAACGCTTCCACATCCTCGTGGGTGAAGCTGCCAGGGAATGCCGGCCGGTAGTTTTCCGCGATCACACCGCTGGCCCGCAGCGCCTTGAGCGTCTCAATAGATACGCCAATCCGAGGTGCTGCATCGCGAATCGACACCGCGGGGTATTGCGTCAGCTGCAGCGATCGAATCGAGTCTAGGTCGACGACGATGGCGCGTGTGGAGTTCTTCTTGATGCGCCGAGACTTAATCTCGCCGCTGTCGATTCGCTTCTTGAGCGTGAGCTGGTGGAGTCCTGTCGCTTCGCACGCTTCGCCCATAGTTCCCCACCGAACCCTCTCTGGAACAAGACGCTGAGAGTCCTCATCCCGGGCCATCGATCTCCGTGTCCAGTACTGCGCGCCGAACCGATAGACCTCCCGCTCGAGGAACTCGAAACAGGAACGCTCCCCTTCGTCGTTCTTGATCAGCCGCACCACCAACCAGCTAAACACGGTGGGGAATCGAGGCAGTTCTTCGGCGTTCTGGAGAACATCCTCGTAGGTGGCAGAGAGAAAGTCGCGGAAGCCGGCAGGCCAGTTCGTCAGGGCTGCCGCCACGGCATCGAGTTGGCCCCGGTAGTGGCAGCGCGCCTTCGGCGCCCGCCGGCCGCCCCGGGTCTGGTGCACCACGCCGCTCATGACCCAGATGAGCTTGCAGAGACGGCGGAGATCGAGGTGCGCCAGATGGCTCATTGTCAGGGGCAGCGGCGCCAGGGCTTGATCCTGGTATACCCGACTCCTAAGCACGCACATGAGTTCCGCAAGCGCCAGCGTCGCCGGCGCGACCGGGGCCGTTGCCAGATTGAAGCCACATTTGCATTGCCGCACCTTGGAACGCGCCCACAGCAAGCGCTTGCTGCATCCCGGGCACTCGGATACCAGGTGAACCTGGTGCACCGGACAGACGTCCGCCTGAGCGAGGTCCCAAAACGCTTCGCAAGGCCGGCCCTCCGCCAGGCAGACGGGGCAGACCTTGGGATGCCTGAGGTTGACCTCGTAGCTCGGCAGGTCCGACCCGTAGACCCGGACATAGGCACGCGGCCGCTCCGCAGGCCTATGCGTCAGTCGCTCGATGTCGACCTGGCCCAGTCCCGCGAGGGTGGCCAGTCTGGCGGCATCGAGCCGACCCACGTTTGGCAGGTACCACTCCTTGCCCATGGCGGCGAGCACATAGGAGGTGCTCGGATAGCCATTGAGTTCGGTTAGCCGCAGAACAAAGCCCATCAGCGACTCAGTCGGTGCCGGCCGCGCCCTGACGACCAGCCTCATAGGGCTTTCCTCAGCTCTTTCTTTGAGTTGGGCCGCCGACGCATTGGCGGGCGGCCTTTCGCCTTCTTCACCTTGAGCGACGCCTGCTTGGCACGTCGTGGGGCCGCGGGCAGCTCCCGGTGCTCCTCTCCGTCGTCGTCGTAATCGGCGGCGGCCGGGACCGGCATCGGCTTGTTCTTGCCGTAAACCGAGACGGCGGCGCTCTCGTCCGCCACTTCCTCCCGAGCCGCATTGGCGAAGACCGTCTCCTGCACGCCCTTGGCCAACAGCGCTGACGTGTCCGCTCCAAACGGTCCCCCGGGCACCGGGAAGAGACGGGCAGACCAGATGGCGCGGGTATACGCCTTCTTCAGGTCGTCCAAGCCGATGCTCACGGTTTCTGCGCGCACGGCATTGCGCACCGCGCGGTCCAGTAGCTTGGCCACCAGGCCAATGCGGCCCGCGCTCGCCAGAAAGACCCGGAGCGCCATTTCCCGACTGTCGAGCGCCGGGAGCTCGAAGGGGTGAAGCTCCTTCTGGAACTGGCGCAAGATCGCCCGGAACTGGGCGGACGAGCCTTTGTTCCGCCAGTCGAAGAGCGGCATCTTGAGCTCGTCGTCAAAGCGGCCGGCCAGTTGGGGATGACCATGGACAACCGAGGCCGCCGTCGGCAACCCCACGGCCACCAAGCCGTACTTGCGGCTTTCCAGCAGTACCTTCAGCCAGTCCGCGAGCATGTGCAGCAGCTGCTTCTGCCCCTTGTCGCACAGGTGCTGGAACTCATCGAGGATGATCATCTTGCACTGCACCGCGTCGAGCAGGGTGTACAAGCGCTGGGTCATGTTGCCCAGGGAGCCCCGGCTCCAGTACGGATCGCCCAACCCATGGAGCAAGGACTCGAGCAAGGACTTCACCGTGGCTTTCGCCGGCGCCACGGCGTAGACGACAGTTCGGATCGTGCGGTCGTCGACTTGGTTGGGCAGGTAGGTTTCCAGGAGATCCCGGACTACGCTGGACTTGCCGGTGCGACTTTCACCGGTGATCAGCAAGCACACCGGCGTCGCCGTCGTGCCCACCGCGTCATACGCTTCGGTCAGCTCATCGAGGATGTCCGCATAGGCATTGTGGTCAATCCGGATGCGGGACACGATGTCGCGGTACTGGGTCAGTTCCTTCTTGCGGCTCATGCAGCCACCCCCTGCCTGATCTTGCGGCTGGTAAAGGTCGGAACGCTGTCGTCGTCCTCGTCCTCCGCGCGAGGTGCATCGGGGGTCGACTTCGGCCGCGGCGACGGGTTGGCCACCGCCTTCTTGGGCTTCGCGACCGGCGCGGGCAGCACCGCGGCGATGGGTACGGGTGCGGCAACGGCGGGGGTCGCAGTTTCTGCAGGCGCCTGGCCGGCAGCCCCGGAAACCGCAGTGTCCGCGGCCGATGCCCCTTCGCCCATGAATCGCTGCTGGGTCTTGCGCGACTTGCGCGACCCCAGCCGCATATCCTCCTCAATCAATGCCCGGATCCGCTGGCGAGCTTCGAACAGCGTAATCTCGCGCGCATCGTCCTCCTGGACGCGGCGCTGGAACCGCTTGCAG
>CAYSCA010000296.1:0-3389 GCA_964429465.1 uncultured Rhodospirillaceae bacterium | reverse complement strand
TGAGGGGATTGAACCCCCGACCTTCGGTTTACAAAACCGCTGCTCTACCGCTGAGCTAATCCGGCGCGGTGGCCTGTTTACGTGACCAGTTGAGGGTGGGCAAGCCCAATCCAAGATGGCGTCCGGGATGCCCTTGATAATCACTCGCAACTAAGCTACATCTGTTCCTGCGAATGATTTGCAGGACAGTCGATGTCGGATTGCGTTGAGGCGGAGATTTCCCATCTGGAGACGGGCGCGGCCCGGCCGACCAGCGTGCAGGAGTTGACCGAGGCCGAGCGGCTGGTGCTCTGGGCGTTTCGCCGCTGGGTGGGAGGGCCCGAGCATCTGCCGATGCTGGCGCGCGAGTTCGATCGCCAGTTCCGCCGCGACGATGCCCGGCCTGCCCTGATCGCCCTCGATGCCGCGCTGACGGTGCTCAGCCGCCGGGCGCGGCGCACGATCACCTATCATCAGCCCTGCTGCGCCTGCCTCGGCGCCGATGAAGTCTGCTTCCTGTCCATCGTGGCTGCTGCGCAGGCGGGGGCGGCCAACGCGGCGCGCGCCATGGCGAACTGGCTGGTGCGCGATGACGGGGTTGCATCGTTCATCCAGTCGCTTGACGACTTCGCCGAATGCCTCGCCGACAGCGGCCATGATCTGCCCTACCGGACGGCGCGGCGGACCGGATCGTCCCGTCCACATGCGATGCCGTTCGCGGCATCGCTGGTTCACTGAGGCGGCCGGCATGTATATCTGCCTCTGTCATGGTTTCACCGATGGCGATGTGCGCGGCGCAATTTCCGGCGGCTGCCGCTCGGTGGCTGCGGTCTACCGCCATCTCGCCGACCGGCCGCAATGCGGCAAATGCGTGCCGGAAGTGCGCGGCATGCTCAGCGAGCATCGCGCCGGCGGCAATCTGGGCGGCAGTTCGTGCGCGCCATGTGCATCGGTGGCGCAGGCCGAGAGCCAGGCATGATCGGCACGGCGCTGATCGCGGCGGCCTGTCTCGGCAACGGCGTGCTGCTGCTGCTCAAGCTCCGCATGATGCGCCGGCTGACCAGCCTGGAATGTTCGGAACGAACTTTCTCTGCGAGTAATTCCTAGTTTCACCCATTTTCCTTGAGCCTGTGCTGATCGCGGCGTATGCCTCCGGACAGCGGCGTCATGTCGGCGTCGCGCGCTGGCAGAGGAGGAAATTGGCATGAAGGGCGACCGGAAAGTCATCCAGCAGCTCAACGGCGTGCTGAAGAACGAACTCACTGCCATCAACCAGTATTTCCTGCACGCACGCATGTGGAAGAGCTGGGGCTTCGAGCGGCTCGGCCAGCACGAGTACAAAGAGTCGATCGATGAAATGAAGCACGCCGACAAGCTGATCGAGCGCATCCTGCTGCTCGAAGGCGTGCCCAACCTGCAGGATCTCGGCAAGCTGAAGATCGGCGAGACCGTGCCGGAAGGCCTCAGCGCCAATCTCGAGCTGGAGCGCAAGGGACGCACCGATCTGGTTGCCGCGATCGCCTTGTGCGAAACCTCGCAGGATTATGTCAGCCGCGATCTGCTGACCGAGATTCTCGAGGATACGGAAGAGCACATCGATCACCTCGAGACGCAGCTCGACCTGATCCAGAAGGTCGGCCTGCAGAATTACCTGCAGTCGCAGATGGGCGAGGGCTCGCCGTCGTAATCGCGGCGGCTCGGTTCAGCCGCGCACGCACTCATACAGCGCGACGGCCGCCGCCGCCGAGACGTTGAGGCTTTCGATGGCCCCGGTCATCGGCAGCCTGGCCAGGAAATCACATTTCTCGCGCGTCAGCCGGCGCAGGCCTTCATCCTCGGCGCCCAGCACCAGCGCGGTGCGGCGGATGTCGCGCACGGCCTCGGCCAGCGTCTTGTCGGTTTCCATCTCCAGGCCGACCCGCCAATAGCCATATTCGGCCAGCTGGTCGAGCGCGCGCGCCAGGTTGGTGACGCGGATCAGCGGCACGATCTCCAGCGCGCCCGAGGCGGCCTTGGCCAACGCCCCCGTCGCCTCCGGCGCATGGCGATCGGTCACCACTACGGCCCGTGCGCCGAAAGCGGCCGCCGAGCGCAGGATCGCCCCGATATTGCGCGGGTCGGTCACATGATCCAGCAGCAGCACGATGTCACGGCCGTCCGGCAGTTCATCCTTCAGGCCTTCGATACCCCCGTCGTCCAACGGATCGACCAGCAGCGCGATCCCCTGATGGACGGCGCCGGGCGGCAGCAGGCTTTCCAGGCGCTGGCGGTCGACGATTTCCGGCTGCGGATCGGGCGGCAGGTCCCCCTGGAGGGCGTCGCGCGCCTCGCGGGTCAGCAGCAGGCGGCGGAAGGAGCGGTCGGGATTGCCCAGGGCGGCGAGGCAGGCATGGCTGCCATAGAGCCAGACCGGCAGATCGGGGCGGTTGCCGCCGCGATCCCGGAAGCGCTGTTCCCTGGGCGGATGATCCGGCGGCTGCCGGTCGGGGCCGCGGCCATGATCCTGCGGGCCGCGTCTGGCGGAGGCCGGATAGGACCGGGGGCCGCGCTCGTCACGCTGGCGGTCTTCGCGCCGGTCCGGACGGGGCGGGCGGGTATCCCGGCGGCTCTCGTCCCGGCCCGGCCGGGCCGGGTGCTTGCCGGCATGCTGCTCGGGGCGCTTGGGGCCTCGCTTCTCGGGGCGGCCGGAGCGGTCGGGCCGGTCATCCTGGAATCGCTGGCGACCCTCGGCCCGCGCGTCGGGATGCCTGGCAGGGCGTCCGGGGCGATTCGGGGAGGGGGAGCGGGGTTTACGGCCGTCTGGCTTGCGTGGGCGCATGGCGGTCCTTATAATGCGCGCCGGTAGAAGCAACAACATTGCCGCCCGACCTCTTTGTCTTGAGGGAAGGGAAGCGATGATGGTGCTTTTGTCGCGTTTTATCCATTGACTGTCGGATATCCCTTCGGTAATCGGGGGGCCCGGTTTGGAGGGGTGCCCGAGTGGCTAAAGGGGACGGACTGTAAATCCGTTGGCGTACGCCTACGCTGGTTCGAATCCAGCCCCCTCCACCATCGAAGCGGACCTGAAAAGTGCTTTGGCACCCTAAGGTTAGCGAGACGTCTTCGGAAGGAACGTAAAGCGGCGGGTGTAGCTCAGTGGTAGAGCCCCAGCCTTCCAAGCTGGTTGCGAGGGTTCGATTCCCTTCACCCGCTCCAGCTTGCCGGGCGGGGCAGGCAGGAGAGAGCGAAACCGCCGACGACATGCGGCGACGCAGGGTGGCGCTGAGCAGCGCCGCGGCGCCGGGTGTCGGAGCCTTTAACCAACGATGACCCGAAAGGTCGACGACGCAACAGGTCGGATAACAGGACAGAGACAATGGCCAAGGCAAAATTTGAGCGTAACAAGCCGCATTGCAACATTGGGACGATTG
>CAYSCA010000295.1:0-3421 GCA_964429465.1 uncultured Rhodospirillaceae bacterium | reverse complement strand
CAGGCCTGCCCCCGCCCGATCTGCTCTTCGATTTCGCCGAGACTGTTCTTGCCGAAATAGACCTCGTCGCCGACGAAGAAGGTCGGCGCGCCGAAGCTGCCGCGGTCGACCGAGCCCTGGGTATTCCGCGCCAGTTCGTCCTTGACCGATTGTTCCTGCGCCTGCTCGACCAAGGTGGTGTCCAGCCCGGCCGCGCGGAGCGTTTCCCGCATGACCTCCGGGTCGTCCATCTTCCTGCCGTCCTCCCACATGGCGCGGAACATCGCATCGGCATAGGCGGGCAGGGTGCCGCTCCGTTTCGCCGCCACGGCCGCGCGCATCAGCAGCAAGGTATTGACCGGGAAATGCGGGTTGAAGCGGAACCGGGTGATCCCGTGCCGCGCGATGAAGCGGTGCATCTCGCGGCGCTCGTAATCCAGCTTGTTACGGATATTGGCGAAGGCGACCATGGGCGCCTGGTTGTTGGTCAGCTTGAAGATGCCGCCCAGCAGCACCGGAACATATTCGAACCGCGCGCCGGTACGCTGCTCGATCTGCGGGATCACGACATGGCTGAGATAGGCATTGGGGCTGCCGAAGTCGAAATGGAATTCCACCAGCATGGGCATCACCATTTTTCGCCGTAGGGCCGCAGGTCGAGCTCGAAGGTCCAGCCGTCGCGGCTCTGCTGATGCAGGGTCCAGTAAGCCTGCGCGATCGAGCTCGGGTTCATCAGCACATCGGGTTGCAGATTGTCGAGCGCGGCATCGCCGCCGCGCGCCCTGATCCGCTCGCGCACGAAGGCGGTATCCACGCCCGCGTCGATCACCAGATGCGCTACATGGATATTCTTCGGCCCCAGCTCGCGCGCCATCGACTGCGCGACGGCGCGCAGACCGGCCTTGGCGCTGGCAAAGGCCGCGTAACCGTTGCCGCCCCGCATGGACGCGGTGGCGCCGGTGAAAAAGATCGAACCCTTGCCATGCGTCAGCATATGGCGCGCGGCTTCGCGGCCGGTGAGGAAACCGGCATAGCAGGCCATTTCCCAGACCTTGCGGAAGACCCGTTCGGTAGTATCGAGGATCGGAAAATTGACGTTGGCGCCGGCGTTGAAGATGCAGACCTCGAGCGGCGCTTCCGCGTTAGCCTCGGCCAGGAAAGCGGCGATATCGTCTTCCTTGCGCGCATCGAGGGTGCGGCCGATGCAGCGCCCGCCGGCGGATGCGATCTCGGCCTTCAGGGATTCCAGCTTGTCGCCGCTGCGCCGCCCGGCGACGACGACATAATCTTCGGCAGCGAAGCGCCTGGCGATGGCAGCGCCGATGTAATCTCCTGCGCCGATAATGGCCGCGGTGGCCCGTCTTGCGCCCATGCGATCATCCTCCCTGTCAGTCGCCCGAGACTAGCAGGGAAGTATGGCGCTAGCAGGTTTTTACCAGACGATAGGCGCGGCCTTCGATGAAGCGGCCATCCTCGACGCGGATCATGCCGTCGCGGGTATTCGCCATGCCGAACAGGCCTTTGCTGCAATCCCGCAGGTAATCCTCAGCGTGGCTGTAGCGGCCGGTGCGGGTCAGCGTGAAGGCGCTGCCGGCTTTGCCGGTTTCGACGGTGAACAGGAAGGAACCGCCGGGACCCAGCACACGGGCGGCCTTGCGGAAGAGCTCCGCCACGTCGCCGATATAGATCAGCGTGTCGGCGGCCAGCAGGATGTCGTAGCGGCCAGCGGGCAGGGCATCGAGGGCGACATGGATTTCGCCCAGCGTGAGGCTGTCATAGATGCCGCGGCGCTCGGCCTGCGCGATCATTCCGGCAGCCAGGTCGATGCCGTCGAGCTGTTCCGCATAACTGCGGAAAGGCACCCCGCTCAATCCGGTGCCGCAGCCGAGGTCGAGAATTTTGAACTGCGCCGCCGGCTGCCAGGCACGTGACGCCAGATCGTGCAGCATCTCGGGGCCGCGATAGCCCAGCCTGGCGAGATGGTTGTCGAAATCGCTGGCATATCCGTTGAACAGCCAGGCGACATAGCCATTCGGCGCACGTGCCGTGTTTTCCCCGCTCAGGGCCGCCAGCAGATGGCGGACGACGCCTGATTGCGGTGCGAGGCCCAGGGCCCGGCGCAGGCTGCGAAGGGCTGCCTCGGTCTGCTTCAGGTCGATCTGGCTGAGCGCCATGCCAAGCCAGGACAGGGCGCCGTCGGAAAGCGCCAGCGCCCGCTCGAAGCAGGAAATCGCCTCGGCGTGGCGGCCGGCATCCCGGGCCTGGACGCCGCGCTGCTGCCAGCCGACAGCATTGAGGGCAATGTCATGTTGCATGCCGCCTATGGTAGAGCGGTGTACGGAGCATTGACGAGGAATTTATTTTTGCGGGCGTTTACGGCTCGCTAACCTTCAGGCCGGCTATTCCGGATTGCCCATCGCCCGCTTCAGCGTCTCGGCGTCGTAATTCTCGCCAATCGACATGGCGCAGATGCGCGAGATATGGGTGAAGGGCAGGCCGCTTTCCCTCGCCCAGGCATTGAACTGCGCCTGGATTTTCTCGCGGTCGCGCTTTGACGTCGGGTTCTCGGCGATCTCCACACCGGCGTCGCGCAGGCAGAGGATCACATCGCGCGAGGCGATCCAGCTGTCGCGACCGAGGAAGCGGATCAGATACTGACCGGTATTGCCGCCAAGCCGGCAGCCGCGCTTGGCCAGCAGGTCGAGCAGGCCGACCTGATCTTCCACCGGCCAGGTCGCCAGCAGCCTGCCGAAGCTGCCGTATTCGGCAGCGATGTCCATGACGAACTGGGCATTCTCGCGCACGCTGCGGATCTTCTGCGGGTTGCGGACGATGCGCTTGTCGGCGACCAGCTTCTCCCAGAATTCGTCCGGCTTGTGCAGCAGTTTGCGCGGCTCGAATTTCAGGAAGGCAGCTTCGAAGCCGTCCCATTTATTCTCGATCACGCTCCACACGAAACCAGCAGAGAAGACGCGCTTGGCCATCTCCGACAGCGCGCGGTCGTCAGTGAGTTTCGCAAGCATTTTGTGATCGGGCTTGGGCGGCAGCAGCTTCTTCAGCGCCGCTTCGCCGCCTTTGCGCCTGGCGGCCCGGGCATAGATCGTCTTGAAGGCGGTCGGCATCACTGCCCCCGGCCGGCGCGCGACGCGAAGCGCTCGGCCTCCTCGGCGGCGCGGATCAGCGCCTTGGCCTTGTTGACGCATTCGATGTGTTCGGATTCCGGATCGCTGTCGGCGACGATGCCGGCGCCCGCCTGTACATACATCGTGCCGTCCTTCACCACCGCGGTGCGCAGCGTGATGCAGGTATCCATCGAGCCGTTGGCAGAGAAATAGCCGACGCCGCCGGCATAGAAGCTGCGCCGCACCGGCTCGAGCTCGTCGATGATCTCCATGGCGCGCACCTTCGGCGCACCGGAGACCGTGCCGGCGGGGAAGCCCGC
>CAYSCA010000294.1:0-3436 GCA_964429465.1 uncultured Rhodospirillaceae bacterium | reverse complement strand
CATCGAGGGCGCGTAGCGCACCGCCTCGATGATCTCGCGGATATCGCCGATGCCGGTGCGCGAGGCGGCATCCATCTCGAAGACATCGGGATGGCGGTCTTCCGAGATCGCCTTGCAATTGTCGCACACGCCGCAGGGCGAGATCGTCGGGCCGCCCTGCCCGTCGGGGCCGGTGCAGTTCAGCGCGCGCGCGATGATGCGGGCCGTGGTGGTCTTGCCGACGCCGCGGACGCCGGTGAGGATGAAGGCCTGCGCGATGCGGCCGGTGGCGAAGGCATTGGTGAGGGTGCGGACCAGCGCATCCTGGCCGATCATCTCGGCGAAGTTGCTGGGGCGGTATTTGCGCGCAAGGACGCGATAGGGCGTCGTCTCACTCATACCGACTGATGCCTCATTCGCGACCGCCTGGAATGCCGGGGGAATCAAGGTGGGAGGCTGGACAACGACCCGAGCGGAAACTCGTTACGGCTGCTTCCTTCCGGACCTGACCGGGTTGGCGAGGCGCCCGTCCGCCACCAACCTCCCGCGCCTTATATCAGCCATCGGGCCCGGCAGTTCAATGGGTAGGAATCCCCATTATTGCACCGGCGGCGATGGACGCCGCGCCGCCGATATGCCAGCTTTCGCCTATGCTTAACCCAGACCCCGCCCGCCCGCAGCGCCCGGCGAAGCCGATCGGGTTTTCCGGCTCCAATCTCGACCGCGCCGGCAATCCGCGCCGCCATCCGGCCTGGCTGGCCGAGCAGCGGGCCAAGGCGGCGGCCCGTTTCCTGCCGATCCGCGAGCTCAAGGCGCTGATCGAACTGGGCGCGGGCGGCCAGCCGGCCCGCATCGCCTGGCAGGATGGCGCCTGGGACCGCGCCCATGCCGCGCTGCCCTGCATCTTTCTCGGCCTGGACGAGGCCGGCATTCCCCATTTCGCCACCGACTGCGACGGCGATGACGGCACCGCGGCCCTGCATGGCGACAGCATCAAGTTCATCGATGTGCGCTCGATCGCGCCGCAGCTCGCGCCGGCCGAGGCTGCGATCCTGGCGCAGGCGCGCAGCCTGATCGACTGGCATCAGCGCCATCGTTTCTGCGCCCAATGCGGCCATCCGACCCGGGCGGCGGAGGGCGGCTACAGCCGCCACTGCACCAGCGAATCCTGCAAGGCGCAGCATTTCCCGCGCACCGATCCGGTGGTGATCATGCTGGCGGTGCGCCGCGACGCGGCGAGCGGACAGGACATGGTGCTGCTCGGCCGCCAGTCGCGCTTCCCGCCCGGCATGTATTCGGCCCTGGCCGGCTTCATGGAGCCGGGCGAGACCATCGAGGAGGCGGTGCGCCGCGAAATCTGGGAGGAGGCCGGCGTGAAGACCGGCGCGGTGCGCTATGTCGCCTCGCAGCCCTGGCCCTTCCCCTCCTCGCTGATGATCGGCTGCATCGCCGAGGCGACCGATGCGGCCATCACGGTCGACCAGGACGAACTGGAAGAGGCGCGCTGGTTCAGCCGCGACGAGGTTGAACAGATGCGCCAGAAATCCACCGACATGGAAGCCGCGCCGCGCCTGTCGCCGCCGCTGGCCCTGGCGCATCAGCTGGCCAAGCGCTGGCTGGCCGGGGCCTGAAGGCAGCCGAACCCGCCCGCGCCGGCATTCCGGCGGAAACGGCGGATTTCCGCCTTTCCACCCCGCAGCCCTGCGGAAAACCGGCATGCTTCCGCGCAGGATCGCGGCAGCCGGCAGCGATATTGGCGGACATATCGCGAATCCACACCTGAAGGCGGTGCCCGTTTCCCTGGCCCGCGTGTTTATGGCGCACGCCAATTGCCTTGTCGGTTGCATCCACGGCGTCCCACCGAGCTGCCATGCGTCACACCCTGCTTCATGTCTCGTCCTGCCTGCTGCGCCTGCCCGCAGCGGCGCGCTACGCCATCACGGCGGGGCTCGCCTTCAGCATCATCGCCGCCAAATACACGCTGTCCGATGTGCTGATCGGCGGCAATTACATCTTCGTTGCGCCAATCGCCGCGATCTGCGCCGTCTTCCTGCATACCGGCAGTTTCGCCACCATCCTGACGGCCAGCGTCACGTATCTGGTGCTCGCCGATCCGGCCTGGAGTCTGGCCGGCAAGGACCCCAGCAGCACCGTCGGCTTCGTCGCCTTCCTGGTCTGCGGCTTCATCGTCACCGCAATGACCGACCTGCTGCACGAGACGCTGGCGGAGGCGCGGCGGCTGAGCGAGGAGCGGCGGCATATCGCCGACGAGATCAACCACCGCACCAAGAACAACCTGCAGATCATCGCCGCCCTGCTGCGCTCCGAGGCCCGCGAGATCGGCCCCGACGAGAACTACGTCAACGTGCTGGATGCCGCGGCGCGGCGCCTGAGCATCGTCGGCAAGGTGCATGACATGCTGTTCCGCGACGAAACCAGCTCCGCCGTCTACAGCGACGTCTTCCTGCGCGACCTGTGCAACGCGCTGCACACGACCTTCCTGCGGCGCGGGCCGGTCACCCTCAAGGTGGATGTCGCCTCCGAGCGCATCACCATGAGCCAGGCCACCACGATCGGCCTGCTGGTGAACGAGCTCGTCACCAACGCGGTGAAGCATGCCTTCCCGGACGGAACGCCCGGCAACATCGTCGTGGAATTCAAATGCGAAGGCAAAACCTGCCGGCTCACCGTCTCCGATAACGGGCGGGGCAAGCCGATCGGACGCGAAGCGGGCTTCGGCAGCCGGATGATCCTGACCCTGGTGGATCAGCTGAACGGCGTGCTGACGGAAAGCACCGATGGCGGCACCAGGGCGAGCGTGGAATTCGCCCTGACGCGGCGCTGAGACGGCGCCGGCCGGTCCAGCGCATGGGCCAATTCCGGCCAGTTCGGGCCAGTTCGAGCCAGTTACGGCCAATTGAAGCCAGTTCGGGCCAGTAGAGGCCAATTGGAGCCAGTTGCAGCCAGTCAGGACCAGCTGTCTTTAGACAATTTCGCTGGTATTCCGGGAAAATCTTTTCCCAGCGGCCGTTTCCGGCCCCTTCAATCCCTGATCCACGATGTCCAAGAACGGATAAACTTGACTTCAGAACATATATAGAACAACATCCCGATGACGTCAACGCGATCTTGAGCCCTGCCCGAATGGCGGGGCAGACCAAAGAGCGTGAGGGTTCGGAATTTCTCGCACCGGGGCGCCCAATCGCTTGAGCCGTCCGACACAAGCAGATCTTGGCCCGTCGTCTGGGTCAGCGACCACCATCTCTGGAAACGGAGCCTCTGGAAACGGAGCGCCTCCAGCAATGCTGATCTTCCATGCAGCAATGATTAGCCGTCCAAAAACCTATACGAACGCGGACAACTGAAACTGCATTTCCGCCGAATACCGATGTATTCGCCTAGCGTCCCAGCATCCCGAGCAGCTTGCGCGCCGCTGCCGCCGGCGCGATCTTCCCGG
>CAYSCA010000293.1:0-3445 GCA_964429465.1 uncultured Rhodospirillaceae bacterium | reverse complement strand
GTGAATTTGGAAGTCACACTTTTTCCAAGTCGCGCCAGGATGCGCCCCTTTAATGTGCATACCGTCCCCACTGCCTTAGAACCCCAGTAAGTCCTAACGGAGGGAAACGTCCTTCTGCAACTTGAAGTTTCTTCTCAGTCTTTCGGAATACCTCTTTATGCACCTACCTCCGCCACCCGTCCTTCCAGCTATCCTCATGCGCTGCATACGGTCGCATGATGCCGCTGCACCAGGGGCAGCGGAAGCGGCGCTTCCAGCGTTCGCCCGCCCGCTGCACCATCAGACCGCGCAGGCGCTGGCCCTCGATATCGCTGCTGCCGGAATCGGCCGAGGCGCGGCAATCCTCGCAGGTGATGGTGAGGCGATAGCGCTGCACCAGCAGGTGGCCGAAGGTGCCATGGGGAAAGCCGTAGGAGGGGCGGATCTTCTCTTTGCGCGGGCGGTCGGGCATGGCGGCCGGAACTCAGGACTGAACTTGACCTCTCCGGCCATATGTACTATCTTTGTTCCTTAGGGGCAAGGCCCCGCGCAAGACCCCTGCTGTTGGAAATCGTGAAGATCGGGATGGAGGCACCGGGCGGGTGCGTCGAAGGCTGCATACGAATGTATGCAATCGGTGGCGCGCCAGGGGGGAGTCAACGGGATTCAACTGGCCTGAACAGGCCTCAATTGGCTTCAATTGGCCCGAACTGGCCCGAATTGGCCTGAACTGGCTCCAACAGGACTCAACTGGCACCGGACGGGACCGGGCTGGTCGAAGGAAATCAGTGGGTTAGCCGGAAAAACGGGCGAAAGGCCCTCATTTTCCCGGCTTTCAGCCGGGCCTCTCCCGCTCCCCGTCGCGCTTCGCGCGACAGCAATATATCTGGCGGCAAAGCCGCCGGGCATGGCGAGGGGTTCAAGGGCTATTCCATCGTCACCATGACGTGCTGGCGATAGCCCGGCCGCTGGGTCAGCCGTTCATGCCAGGCGGCGAGATGCGGCAGGGCGGGGCGCTCGACGGGAAAGCTGAAATACCGCTGCACATAGGCGCCCACCGGGATGTCGCCCATGGTGAGCTGCCCGCCGGCCACGAAGGGCCGGTCCGCCAGGTGGCTGTCCAGCCGGGCCCAGAAGGCCGCCGCGTTGTCAGCCGCCTTCAGCATCTCGCCCACCTTGGCGTTCACCGGGTCGCGCACGAAGCCCCAGAACAGGGTGCGCATGTCGGCGCCGATCACGGTCAGCGCCCAGTCCATCCAGCGGTCGGCTTCCGAGCGCTGCGCCGGGTCCTCGGGCCAGAGCGATCCGCTGCCCCCCTTGTCATGGGAATAGCGCGCCGCCAGGTAGCGCACGATCGCGTTGCTTTCCCAGACGGTGACGATCCCCGCCGGCGTCTCGTCCTCGATGGTGGGCACCAGGCCGTTGGGGTTCTTCGCCCGGTAGGCCGGGTCGTCGTTGCCGCCGAATTTGCCGCCCAGGTCGATCCGCTCCCAGGCCAGGCCCAGCTCGTCGGCCGCCCACAGCACCTTCTGCACATTGACCGAGGAGGCGCGGCCCCAGATTTTCAGCATCGGACACCCTTCCCGGCGGCTGATTCTTTTTCGCGTCCGCGAATACGACTAGACTCCGCCGCCATGCGCAAGTTGTACCATCTCTGGCTCTCGCCCTTCTCCCGCAAGGTCCGCGTCCTGCTGAAGGAGAAGGGGCTGGATTTCGACCTCGAGGTCGAGAAGGTCTGGGAGCGGCGGCCGGAATTCCTCGCCATGGACCCGAGCGGCGAGGGCCCGGTGCTGATCGAGCATGACGGCCGCGTGCTGGCCGAGAGCCAGGCGATCTGCGAATACCTCGACGAGGTCTATCCCAACAAGCTGCTGCTCGGCTTCGATCCGCCCAGCCGCGCCGAGACCCGCCGCCTGGTCGCCTGGTGGGACACCAAGTTCAGCCGCGAGGTGAGCGAGCCTTTAGTCTTCGAGAAGGTGATGAAGCGCTTCCTGGCGATGGGGCATCCGGAATCGGCCGTGATCCGCATCGCCCATGCCAATATGAAGATCCATCTCGACTATATCGCCTGGCTGGCGGAGCGGCGCAAATGGCTCGCCGGCGACGATTTCGGGCTGGCCGATATCGCCGCCGCGGCGCATCTGAGCTGCATCGACTATCTCGGCGACATTCCCTGGGACGACCATCCCGGCGCCAAGGACTGGTATGCGCGGGTCAAGTCGCGGCCGAGCTTCCGGCCGCTGCTCGCCGACCACATCCCCGGCCTGCCGCCGCCGAAGCATTACGCCGACCTGGATTTCTGAGTTCAACCCTGGCCGTCACCCCGGCCAGGCGCAGCGCGAGCCGGGGTCCCATTGAAGCAAAAATGGGATCCCCGCTTTCGCGGGGATGACGAAAAAACACCAACGAAAGGAAACGCAGCCATGTCCATCCGCCGCATCGATGTCGGCCCCCGCATGAGCCAGGCCGTAGTCCACGGCAAGAGCGTCTATCTCGCCGGCCAGGTCGCCGCCGATCCCTCGGCCGACGTCACCGGCCAGACCGAGCAGATCCTCGCCCAGATCGACAGGCTGCTCGCCCAGGCCGGCACCGACAAGACGCGGATTCTGTCGGCCAATGTCTGGCTCGCCGACATCAAGACCTTCGCCGAGATGAACAAGGCCTGGGATGCCTGGGTGGCGAAGGGCAACACGCCGGCGCGCGCCACCACCGAGGCGAAGCTCGCCGCGCCCGAGTATAAAGTGGAGATCGCCTGCATTGCCGCGCTCCCCGACTGAGATCAGGCGGACTGACGAGCCGGCAGCCGCGCGCATCAAGGCCCGCGCGGCGGCGGAAGGCTTCGATACGGTCGGCATCACGCGCGCTGACCGTATCGGCCCGGAGCTGGCGGCGCGGCTCGACGAATTCATGGCGCTGGGCCGCCATGGCGAGATGCGCTGGCTGGAAGAGAAGGCCGAGCGCCGCCGCCATCCCAACGCGCTCTGGCCCGAGGCGAAGAGCATCATCGCGCTGGGCATGAATTACGGCCCGGAGAAAAACCCGCTCGAGGTGCTTGAGCAGCGCGACCGCGCCGCGATCTCGGTCTATGCCCAGGGCCGCGACTATCATCTGGTGGTGAAGAAGAAGCTGAAAAGCCTCGCCGGCTGGATGCATCGCGAATGGGGCGACGACGTGAAGGTCTTCGTCGATACCGCGCCGCTGATGGAAAAGCCGCTCTCGGCCGCGGCCGGAATCGGCTGGCAGGGCAAGCATACCAATCTGGTGTCGCGCGAATTCGGCTCCTGGCTGTTCCTCGGCGTGATCCTCACCACGCTCGAGCTGCCGCCCGACGATGCCGAGACCGATCATTGCGGCTCCTGCCAGGCCTGCCTCGATATTTGTCCGACCCGCGCCTTTCCGGCGCCCTACCAGCTCGATGCGCGGCGCTGCATCTCCTATCTCACCATCGAATATGACGGGGTGATCG
>CAYSCA010000292.1:0-3510 GCA_964429465.1 uncultured Rhodospirillaceae bacterium | reverse complement strand
TGACTTTGGCTTCCTTGTTCAGCTTGTGCACGATCTCGAAAATCTCCTCGACCAGCTGCGGCGCCAAGCCCATCGAGGGTTCGTCGAGCAGGATCATGTCGGGCTTGCTCATCAGCGCGCGGCCGATCGCCGTCATCTGCTGCTCGCCGCCCGAGGTATAGCCGGCGATCGATTTGCGCCGCACCTTGAGGCGGGGGAAATAGGCGTAGACCATCTCGAGATGCTGATCGATCGCCTTGCCGCCGTCGCTGCGGGTATAGGCGCCGGTCAGCAGGTTTTCCTCGACCGTGAGATGGGCGAAGCAATGGCGGCCCTCCATCACCTGGATCAGGCCCTTCTTCACCAGGGCGGAGGGATTCAGCTGATCGATCCGCTCGCCGCGGTAATCGATATGGCCCTTGGTGATGTCGCCGCGTTCGGCACGCAGCAGGTTGGAAACCGCCTTCAGCGTGGTGGTCTTGCCGGCGCCGTTGGCGCCCAGCAAAGCCACGATGCCGCCCTCGGGCACCTGCAGCGACACGCCCTTCAGCACCAGGATGACGTGATTGTAGATCACTTCGATGTTACTGACGGACAGCAGCGGCTGCGCGGCCGGGGCGGGCGTGGCGGTCATGAAGCAAATGCCTGCGAGATGAAGACGGTTCGAGCCGGGCCTGTCCCCGCCGGCTGGCAGCCGGCGGGGTGGCCATGCGGTTTACGACTTGGCACAGACCCGCGAAGCGACGTTCTTCTCGCGGGCATAGGCCTCGGCATCTTTCAGATACAGCGGCCACAGCTTCTGGTTCTCCGGCAGGATCCAGTCGCTGACCGGCTTCCACTGGTCGCCCTGCCACTGCACGACGAGGATCTTGCCGTCGCCCAGATGGTTGTCGCAGGCGAGCTTCAGCGGCTGCACGAAGCCCTTCAGACCGAGCTTGGCGATGCCGGCATCGGTCAGGTTGATGGCTTCGAAGCCGTCACGCGACTGCTCGCCGTTCATCACCTTGCCTTTGCCATGGATCTCCTGCGCGGCACGCAGCGCCTCGACCGTCAGCATGGCGTTCATGACGCCGCGCAGATAGCCGATTTCGCCGAAATGCTTGCCGTCCTCGGAAGCCTTGCCCTTGCTGACCAGATACTGCTTCAGGTCTTTCAGCACCTGGAGGTCCTTGGAGGCGCCGTGGAAGGTCAGGCCCTTGTAGCCCTTGGCGGCAGGGCCGGCGGCCTGCACGTCGCTGTCCTGGCTCGACCACCAGATGCCCAGCATCTTGTCGCGCGAATAGCCGACGGCGGCCGCTTCCTTCAGGGACACGGCGTTCATCGCGCCCCAGCCCTGCAGGTAGACATAGTCGGGCCGCATCTGGCGGATCTGCAGCCAGATCGACTTCTGCTCGAGGCCCGGCGCCGGCACCGGCACCAGTTCAAGCTTGAAGCCGAGTTCCTGCGCGTAGTTCTGGAAGACCGGAATCGGCTCCTTGCCGTAGGCGATGTCGATATAGACATAGGCAATCTTCTTGCCCTTGAGCTTCTCCTTGCCGCCCAGTTCCTTGGTGATGTACTGGATGCCGGCGGAAGCGCCGCCCCAGTAGGTGGCGGGCGCGGTGAAGACCCAGGGGAAGATGTTGCCGACCGTCGCCGAGGCGCGGCCATAGCCCATCGAGAAGATCACCGACTTGTCGGCCGCGGCGCGGTCGATCAGCGCATAGGTGATGCCGGTGGAATACGGGCTGAAGATGGTGCCGCCCAGCGCCTTGAGGCGGGCGTAGCATTCCACGCCGCGCTCGGTGTTGTACTGGGTTTCGCATTCCTCAACGCGCAGCTTGACGCCATTGACGCCGCCGTCGCGCTCATTCACCAGATTGATGTAGTCAGCGAAACCGTCGGCGACCGGAATGCCGCTCGGCGCATAGGGGCCGGTGCGGTAGACCATCGAGGGAATCACCTGTTCCTGGGCGGAAGCGGCAAATGCCGCCCCGGCCAGCGAAGCGCCCATGACTACGGACGCGACCCATTTGGCTGCTCTCATTTTTTCCTCCCGGTTAAGAGCCCGCCCTTTCCGGCAGGCTTTGTTTAAAACCTAGCACGCCCCGCTAGGGCGACAAACCCCGGTTTCGACACAACCGGACCCCCAGGCCGTCTCGCTCAGTACGGGAACGGCCAGATCCGCAGCTTTTCCTTGGCCACCTGCCACAGCCGGGCCAGGCCATGGGGCTCGACGATCAGGAAGAATACGATCAGTGCACCGAAGACCATGAACTCCAGGTGCGCCACCAGGGCCGTCGACAGATCGAAACCGAGCATCGGCGGCACCCGGGTCAGGAAGATCGGCAGCAGCAGGATGAAAAACGCCCCGAGAAAGCTGCCCAGGATCGAGCCGAGCCCGCCGATGATCACCATGAACAGGACCTGGAAGGACAGGTTGATGCCGAAGCCGTCGGATTCCGACGATCCGAGATAGACGAACAGGTACAGCGCGCCGGCAACGCCGACATAGAAGGACGAAACGGCAAAGGCCGACAGCTTGGCGATGACCGGGCGGATGCCGATGATTTCGGCGGCGATATCCATGTCGCGGATCGCCATCCACTGGCGGCCCGGATTGCTGCGCACCATGTTCTTGGCGGCAAGCGACAGCAGCGCCACCACGCAGACCGTGAACAGGTATTTCTCCACCGGCTCGTCGATCTGCCAGCCGAACAGGACCAGCTCCGGCACCGAAACCACGCCCGAGGGATTGTGGTTGGTCAGCCAGCCCCATTTCACGAACAGCCAAGGCAGGAAGAACTGCGCGGCAAGCGTCGCCACCGCGAGATAAAACCCCTTGATGCGCATGGAGGGCAGGCCGAAGACCATGCCGACCAGCGCGGTGATCAGCCCGGCCAGGGCGAAGACGACGAGCAGGTTCAGCTCGGGGATGCGGGTGGCGATATTCCAGGCCGAAACCGCGCCCACGCCCATGAAGGCGCCGGTGCCGAGCGACAACTGGCCGCAATAGCCGGTGAGAATGTTCAGTCCGAGGGCCGCCAGCGCCATGCACAGGAAGGGGATCAGCAGCGCCGTGTAGATATAGCTCGTCGCCACCAGCGGAATGCCGACCAGCGCCACCAGCATCAGCACCGCGAAGACGACGCGATCCTGCGGGATGGTGAAGATCGCCTGATCGGCGGAGTAGCTGGTCTTGTACTGACCGGATTCGCGGTAGAACATCGCCCCTCTCCGCCTTACACGCGCTCAATGATCTTTTCGCCGAACAGGCCCTGCGGCCGGATCAGCAGGAAGCCCAGGGCGAGCACATAGGCGAACCAGTTCTCGATGCCGCCGCCGAAGAAGGGCCCGATATAGACCTCGGCGAGCTTTTCGCCGGCGCCGATGATCAGTCCGCCGATGATGGCGCCCGGCACCGAGGTGAAGCCGCCGAGAATCAGCACCGGCAGCGCTTTCAGCGCCAGTCCAACGATCGCCGGCTGCACGCCGATCTTCGATCCCCACATCAGGCCGGCGACCAGCGCGACCAGGCCGGCAATCGCCCAG
>CAYSCA010000291.1:0-3532 GCA_964429465.1 uncultured Rhodospirillaceae bacterium | reverse complement strand
TTCTAAGGGTTGAAAAAACTCGGTGATGTCGAGCGCGATCGACAGGATCGCGTCGATGCGCCCCTCGGCATCGCGCAGCGGCACTTTGCTGTCCAGCGTGGTGCGCGCGCCGCCGTCGGCACGCGGATAGGTGCGCTCGCGGTTCAGCACTGCGCGGCCCGTCTGCAGCATCTCGGCTTCCAGCGCGTCGCTGAAGGCGATGAAAGCGGCGCGCGCCTGCGGCGCGATGCCGGCGAGCGGCAGTTCCGATATGCGCTTGCCGACGATGTCCGCCGCCTCGGCCTGGAAACTCTCCCGGACACTGCGGTTGACCAGTAGGTAGTGTCCTTCGACATCCTTGACGCTGATCGGCGCCGGGATCGATTCCAGCACCGAATAAAGCAGCTTGCGGCCCTGCTCGGCCTCCGCCGACACGGTCACATGATGCGAGATATCGGTGCCGGCGCCGCGATAGCCGCGGAAACTGCCCGCCTCGTCGAAAACCGGAATGCCGCTCAGGCTGTAATGGTTCTCGCCCGTATGTGATTCCACGCGGAAGCGGAAATCGCGAAACGGCTTGCGCGCCGCCAGGGTTTTGCGATGCGCCAGCCAGACCGGATCGCGGTCTGCGGCATCGGAAGCCAGCAGCCGCTCATACTCGCGCTCGGGCGACGGCTGGGCCGAATAGGAAGAATAGGTCAGGGCATGGGCCGCATCGCGTTCCCAGAACCAGTCCGAGGCGGCGTTGGCGAAATCGCGGAAGCGGGCTTCGGAATCCTCGCGCTGGCGCATCTCGCGATAGCGGTCCGCCAGGTGGTCGGCGCCGACGGCCAGGATCGCGTTGATCTGTCCCGCCAGCAGGCCGAATTCATCGCGCCGGTGGCGGCCCGACATCACGATGCGGGTATCCGCGGGCCGCAGGGGATCCATCCGCCCGATCTGGTCGATCAGCGCCAGCAGCGGCCGCGTCAGCGTGTAGTAGAAGACCACCGCCAGGATCAGCGCGAGCGCGAAATTGCGCACCAGGCCGGTGCCGAACACCATCCAGGCGCGGTTGACGATGCTGCGCGCCAGCAGCGTGCCGTCGACCTCGACGCGCATCTCGCCCACAGGTTCGCGCTCGCGCGGACCATAGAGCGGCTGCACCAGGATCTCGTCGCCGCCGGACAGCAGGGCGGTGATCGCGCCGGGCTGCTCCTCCTGGCGCGGACGCTGCTGCGAGGCCATGCGGCGGCCGTAATTGTCGTAGATCTCCGCCCGCCAGATCGGCTGGTAGAGCAGCAGTCCGCTGACCACGCGCGCCGCCAGCTGCTCGTCCAGCGCATAGGCGGCCTGTGCCGCCGGCTCGTTCAGCATATCCATCACCTGGGCCACATTGGCCTGGCGCTGGGTCAACTCGTTGCGGATGTCGAGCAGCAGCTGAAAGCCGCTGGAAACCAGGCCGACCAGCAGGGCGGCCGCGAGCGTGACCTTGACCTGCCGGGCAGACAGGCGGTGGCGCGTATAGGGGCGCGGCAGCCCCGGCGCGTTCATGTCCTGGCCCGGCCGGTCATGACCGTCCACCTGCCGGTGCTGTCACAGCCATTCTTGCCTGCCCCCCCAAGACGGACCTTCCTGTCAGTCCGATGCACCCGGGCAGATGCTGCCATCATTCCGCCAGCGGAGCAACGAGCACTCAGGTTTTGTTTACACCGGAGGTTGCGTCCGCAACGGAATCAGGCTGCCTGCCGGGCCGGCCGGAAACTGTCGAGCAGCAGCAGGGCGACGCCGACCACGATGGCGCTGTCGGCCAGGTTGAAGGCCGGCCAGTGCCAGCCGAAGGCATGCAGGTCGATGAAGTCGAACACCGCGCCGTAGCGCACGCGGTCGATGATGTTGCCGATCGCGCCGCCGATGATCGCGCCGAGCGCGACCGCCACCAGCCGGGACTGCGCGCGGCGCAGCCAGAGCAGCAGCCAGACCAGCACCGCTGCAGCCACCGCGACCAGCGTCCAGCTGCGCAGCGCGCTGTCCTCCTGGAACAGGCCGAAGCTGACGCCGGTATTCCAGACCTGGACCAGGTTGAAGAAGGGCGCAATCTCGATCACCGGCGGCGAATGCCGCGTCACCAGATCGAGAAAGAACAGCTTGCTTGCCTGGTCCGCAGCCAGAATTACGACGGCGACGATCAGCCCGAGCCGGATCATGCCGCGACGACGGCGTCGCTGCAGCGCCGGCAGAGCCTGTTGTCCGCCTGCTCCACTTCGGGCAGCACCTGCCAGCAGCGCTCGCATTTGCCGCCCGCCGCGGCCTGCGGCACGACTGCGACATTCTTCACGTCATCGCTGCGGAAGGCTTCGGCCGGGCCCTCGCCCTCGCGCAGCGTGATGCCCGAGGTGATGCAGATCTCGGCGAAATCCAGACCATCCAGCGCCGCGATATCCTCAGCCGTGGCATAGACGACCGGATGGGCCTGCAGGCTGGCCCCGATGCGCTTCTCGGCGCGTTCGATCTCCAGCGCGCCGGTGACGGCGCGCCGCACGCGGCGCACCCGCTCCCATTTCTGGCCCAAAGCCGGATCGAGCCATTCGGCCGGCACATTCGGGAACAGCTCGCGATGCACCGAGCCGTCTTCCGAGGGATAGCGGGTCAGCCAGGCTTCCTCGGCAGTGAAGGAGATGAACGGCGCCAGCCATTTCACCAGGCAGTCGAACAGCTGGTTCAGCACCGTGCGGGCGGCGCGACGGCGGATGCTGGTCGGCGCGTCGCAATACAGCGCATCCTTGCGGATGTCGAAATAGAAGCTGGAAAGATCGACGGCGCAGAAATTATAGAGCGCGACATACATGCGGTGGAAATCGTAAGCCTCGCAGCTTTCGCGCACGACGGCGTCGATCTCGGCCAGGCGATGCAGCACCCAGCGCTCCAGCTCGGGCATCTCGGCATGCGGCAGCGTCTCGCTCTCCTGGAAACCGGCGAGATTGCCGAGCAGGTAGCGCAGGGTGTTGCGCAGGCGGCGATAGGCGTCGGCCTGGGCCTTGATGATGTTGTTGCTGACGCTGAGGTCTTCCGAATAATCCGACGACACCACCCAGAGCCGCAGGATATCGGCGCCCGACTGCTTGATCACGTCCTGCGGCTCGACCGAATTGCCGAGCGACTTGGACATCTTGCGGCCCTTCTCGTCCAGCGTGAAGCCATGGGTCAGCACGGCATCGTAAGGCGCGCGGCCGCGCGTGCCGCAGCTTTCCAGCAGCGAGGAATGGAACCAGCCACGATGCTGGTCGCTGCCTTCCAGATACAGCGAGGCGGGCCATTTCAGGTCGGGCCGCTGCTCCAGCACGAAGCTGTGGGTCGAGCCGGAATCGAACCAGACATCGAGGATGTCGGTCACCATCTTCCAGTCGGACGGATTATACTTGTTGCCGAGAAAATCGGCCGGACTGGCGGTGAACCAGGCATCGGCGCCGCCCTTGAGGCAGGCTTCGACGATGCGCTCGTTGACCTCCGGGTCCTTCAGCAGCTCGCCGGTCTCCTTGTTCTCGAAAACGGCGATCGGCACGCCCCAGGCGCG
>CAYSCA010000290.1:0-3594 GCA_964429465.1 uncultured Rhodospirillaceae bacterium | reverse complement strand
AGGCCGCCGGCCCCCATGCGGGTGATATCGCGGCGGGTCACCGGGATGCCGGCGCAGAGCCGCCGCAGCACCCAGTCGAAGCCGTTGAGCTTGGGCGACCGCGCGCAGCCCGGCACGCCGACCACCGGCACCTCGCCATGATGGCCCAGCATCAGCAGGTTGCCCGGATCGACCGGCATGCCGAAATGGTCGACCGCGCCGCCGGCGCGCACCAGTCCGGCCGGCACCATGTCCAGCCGGTCCACCGTCGCGGAGGCGCCGAAAATGAGGATGGGCGCGCAGCCCGCGGCCTTCAGCTCCGCCACCGCCCCGGCCACAGCCGCATCGTCATGCGGCACGATGCGGGTCATGGCGATCTCGCCGCCCATCTGGGCCAGCCGCAATGCCACCGCCTGCTCGGTCTTGGTCAGTACGCTGTCCTTCGTATCGGCGACGCGGGTGACGATCAGCCCGGCGCGGCAGCTTTGATACGCCGCCACCTGCACCAGCGGGCCGCCATCGCGCAGCAAGGCCTCGCCGCGCGCGATGGCCTGGCGCGGCGCGGCGAAGGGAATGATCTTCACGGTGGCCAGCATCTGGCCGGGTTCGACCGGCTCGTAATCATCCACGGTGGCGATGGTCAGCGCCTCGTCGAGCTCGTTCAGCGCATGCACGCGCTCGATGTCGATCCGGGCCAGCCCGGCCGCTTCGGCGTAGAGATTGGCGCGTCCGGTGAAGGCAGCGGCGGCCCGCGCGTGATTGCCGGCGCAGGCTTCGGCGATCCGCCGTGCCGCTTCGTCTTCGGGCATGTCCTCGGGATCGAGGCGGGCGATATGCACCTGCGCATAGCCGGCAGCCTCGAGGGCTGCGACATCCTCGGCGGTCAGCAGGCGACCCTTCTTGAAGCGGGCCTCGCCGGCGCCGGTGGTATGGGCAAGAATGCCCCCCGCGGCTTCGCGCACGGGGACGACGCCGAAGAACATCTCAGGCCGCCACGGTTTCGCGCGCGGCCGGCTGGCGCAGGGTTGCCGTCATCTGCGCCAGGATGGCAATGGCGATTTCGGCGGGCGACTTGGCGCCGATGCTCAGGCCGACGGGTCCATGGATGCGTTCGAATTCATGTTCGGCAATGCCGGCGGCGCGGAGGCGTTCCAGCCGCGCGGCATGGGTCTTCCTGCTGCCCAGCGCACCGATATAGAAGACGTCCGACTTCAGTGCCGCGACCAGCGCGGGATCGTCGATCTTCGGATCGTGGGTGAGCGTGACCACCGCAGTCCGCAGATCGGGCTTCAGCTCGGCCATCGCCTCATCGGGCCAGTCGTTCGAGAGCGTCACGCCGGGAAACCGTTCGGCCGAGCCGAAGGCGCTGCGCGGATCGATGACGATCACCTCATAGCCGGTGAACTGCGCCATCGGCACCAGCGCCTGCGCAATATGCACCGCGCCGACCAGGATCAGCCGCAGAGGCGGATTGAAGACATTGAGGAAGAGGGGGCCCTGATCGGTCTCCACCGTACGCGGCTTGTCTTCCAGCAGGGCGGCGCGGGCGGCCTCGCCGATGCGCGGATCGAGGTCTTTCAGCCCCTTCTTGCCGGTGAGATACAGCAGGCGCTGTTCGCCGCTGTTCAGGAAGGTCGCCAGCACTACCGGCCGCTTCTCGGCACGGTCCTGCTGCAACTGCTCGAGGATATCGCGCTTCATCCGTCCAGCCGCTCGACATAGACTTGGATCTTGCCGCCGCAGGCGAGACCAACTTCCCAGGCTTGCGCGTCCGATACGCCGAAATCCAGCATGCGCGGCTTGCCGTCGGCAATCGCGTCCAGCGCCTCGGTCACCACTGCGCCTTCGATGCAGCCGCCGGAGACCGAACCGATGAACTTGCCCTCGCCATCGACGGCCAGCTGGCTGCCGACCGGGCGCGGCGCCGAGCCCCAGGTGGTGACCACCGTTGCCAGCGCCACGTCCTTGCCGCCCTGCTTCCACTGCAGGGCCGTGGCCAGGATGTCGTCGTTGATCTCGGTCTTCATGCCGCCATCCTCCCCAGATTCTGCTTCAGCCGGTTGCCGGCGTCGCTGCCATGGCTCAGCGCGGCCGCCAGACCGGCGATGGAACTAAGATTGTGAACGGGGCGGAAATCGTCAACCTGAGGCAAAATGGCGCGGATGCCGGCCGCCTTCGGCTCGAAGCCCTCCCAGCGCAGCAGCGGATTGAGCCAGATCAGCCGGCGGCAGGACTTGTGCAGCCGATCCATTTCGCGGGCCAGGCCGATGCCGCCCTCACGGTCCAGCCCGTCGGTGACCAGCAGGACCACCGCGCCCTGGCCCAGCACCCGGCGCGACCACAGCCGGTTGAACTCGGCCAGCGTCGTGCCGATCCGCGTGCCGCCCGACCAGTCGGGGACCTTCTCGCTGACGGCAGACAGTGCCTTGTCGACATCGCGCTGCCGCAGCAGCCGCGTAATGTTGGTCAGCCGCGTACCGAACAGGAAGGAATGCACCCGGGCGCGGTCGTTGCTCAGCGCATGCATGAAATGCAGGAACATGCGGCTGTACTGGCTCATCGAGCCGGAAATGTCGCAGAGCACGACCAGCGGCGGCGGCCGCTCACCCGCACTCTTGCGTTTCAGCGGAATGACGGCGCCTCCCGTCCGCAGGCTGGCCTGGATGCTGGCGCGCAAATCGATGCGATGGCCGCGGAGATCGGATTTGAGGCGACGGGTTTTCGTCGGGCGGAACGGCCATTCGATGCGGGCCAGCGCCGCCTTGGCCTGCTCCAGCTCCTCCGCCGACATCTCGGCGAAATCCTTCTGCTGCAGCAGCTCGTCGGCCGAGAAGGTGAGCAGCGCGTCGATCTCGACTTCCTTCTTCTCGCCGTCTGTCCGGCTTTCGCCGCGCCCGGGCAGCAAAGCCTGGCGCAGGCGCTGCGACACATTGCTTTTCTTCGGCTCTGCCGTGCCTTCGGCTTCCGGCAGCAGCAGGCTCATCATGCGTTCCAGGATTTTCGGGTCGCGCCAGAAGATGTGGAAAGCCTGGTCGAACAGCTCGCGCTGGTCGCGCCGGTTCACCAGCACCGAAAAGAGCGTCCAGTAGAGATCGTCGCGGCGGCGGATGCCGGCGGCTTCAACGGCGCGCACCGCATCCAGCGCCTTGCCGGGACCGAGCCGCAGGCCCGAGGCACGCAGCAGCCGCACGAAATGAACGATGTTTTCCGCGAAGGCGCCGCCTTCGCCCTGTGCCGCCGGCGGATCGGGCAGCAGGTTCATGTCAGACCCCGAGCGCGGTCATATCCTGCTGCACCTGGCGCAGGATCGCGGCCGCCTCCGAGCCCTTCATCTTCGCAATATCGTCCTGGTACTTCAGCAGGACGCCGAGCGTGTTGTCGATCGTCTCCGGATCGAGCGACACCTTGTCGAGGAAGGCGAGCGCGCGGGTCCAGTCGATCGTCTCGGCCACGCCGGGCAGCTTGAACAGCTCGGTCTCGCGCAGATGCTGCACGAAGGCGACGATCTCGCGGCTTAAGCGCTGCGGGGCGCCGGGCACCTTGCGCTCCAGGATCGCCAGCTCACGTTCGGCACTAGGGTAATCGACCCAGTAATACAGGCAGCGGCGCTTCAGC
>CAYSCA010000289.1:0-3614 GCA_964429465.1 uncultured Rhodospirillaceae bacterium | reverse complement strand
TCGGCCAGTTCGGCCCAGACCGCGTGTCCCTCCCGGCGCAGGCCGGCCGCGACCGCGCGCGGCGTGCCGAAAGGCAGGTAGACCAGCTTCGCCGCCGGCCGCGCCGGCAGGCCGCGCATCACGCTGTCGAGATAGAGCGTGAAGCCGGTGGCCGTCTCGCCGGCCGGCGTCACGTAGCGCCCGCCGCGGCCCAGCTCACCGCGCACATTGCGCGCGAACAGGGTGAAGGCGATGCCGGTGTGATATTCGAAGCCGCGGAATTCGCCGGGATCGAGCGTGACCAGCAGGTCGGGCGCGACCTCCGAAACCTCGCGCACCAGGCGATCGAGATCGGCGACGATCCGGGCTGCTTCGTCGGGCAGCTTCAGCTTGCGCAGGCCGTCGGCCGCGGCGCGGGCGGGACCCGCAAGCTCGAGCAGCTGCAGCAGCATCGGCGCCGCCGCGCCGCCCGCCTGTTTCAGCTCGGCGGCATCCTTGCGGTCCAGCGCGCGGCGCGCGGCGCGCGCCTGTTTCGGCTCCAGCCCATGCG
The DNA here is from genome assembly GCA_964429465.1 of uncultured Rhodospirillaceae bacterium. Classification (GTDB taxonomy): domain Bacteria; phylum Pseudomonadota; class Alphaproteobacteria; order Ferrovibrionales; family Ferrovibrionaceae; genus Ferrovibrio. The sequence goes on along the minus strand of CAYSCA010000289.1, from coordinate 3,085 downwards.
CCGCCATGATAGCCGGCGCCAGCAGGGGCTGGGTAATGTCGAGCGACAGGTCGCTGACGCCCAGGGACGCCACCGCTTCCGCCGCCAGCACGGCGGCCTCGACATCGGCGCCGAGCGCAGACGAGCCGATCAGCTCGAAGCCGGCCTGGGCGAATTGCCGCTCGGGCCGCAATTGCGTACCGCGCACGCGCAGCACCTGGCCCGCATAGGCCAGCCGCAGCGGGCGGGCGGCATCGCGCAGCCGGGTGGCGGCAATGCGCGCGACCTGCAGCGTGATGTCGGTGCGCAGGCCCATCATGCGCTGCGACACCGGGTCCATGACGCGGAACATCTGGCCGGCGAGATCGGCGCCGGAGCCCTGCAGCAGGGTTTCCTCGAACTCGATCAGCGGCGGCTTGACCCGCGCATAGCCATGCGCGGCGAAGCTGGCCAGCAGCTGCTCGCTCGCCTGCGCCTCCCAGTCGGCGCGCGGCGGCAGCACGTCGCGCAGGCCGGCAGGCAGCAGGCCGGCGGCCGGCGACAGCCCTTCGCCGTCGCCGCTTTCGGTGCGCAGGCCTTCCGCGCGCTGGCTGGTCTTCCGCGGCGCCATTTACTTGTGCTTGAATTCGGCTTTGCGCTTGGCCGCGAAGGCCGCCATGCCTTCCTTCTGGTCCTCGGTGGCGAAGGTCGAGTGGAAGATGCGGCGCTCGAAGCGGATACCTTCGGCCAGGGTCGTCTCATAGGCGCGGTTGACCGATTCCTTGGCGATCATGACGATCGGCCGCGACAGCGAGCAGATCTTCTCGGCCGCCTTCATCGCCTCGGTCATCAGCTCGGCCAGCGGCACGACGCGGCTGACCAGCCCCGAACGCTCGGCCTCGGCGGCGTCCATCATGCGCGCGGTGAGGCACATCTCCATCGCCTTCGACTTGCCGACGAAGCGCGTCAGGCGCTGGGTGCCGCCGGCGCCGGGAATGGTGCCGAGGTTGATCTCCGGCTGGCCGAATTTCGCGTTGTCGGCGGCGATGATGAAATCGCACATCATCGCCATCTCGCAGCCGCCGCCGAGCGCATAGCCGGCCACCGCCGCGATCACCGGCTTGCGGCATTGCGCCAGCCGCTCCCAGTCGCGGGTGATGAAATCGGCCTTGTAGACGTCCATGTAATTCTTCGGCTGCATCTCCTTGATGTCGGCGCCGGCGGCAAAGGCCTTTTCCGAGCCGGTGACGATGATGCAGCCGATCGCGGCATCGGCCTCGAACGCATCCAGCGCCTGCGCCATTTCTCCCACCAGCGCGGCGTTCAGCGCGTTCAGCGCGTTCGGCCGGTTGAGCGTGATCAGGCCGACGGGGCCGCGCGTTTCCACCAGGATATTTTCGAAAGCCATGCTGTCCTCTTGACGGTTACTGATTGGGGCGCAGTTCGAAGCGCACGGTGAGCATCGCATTGCTGCCGCCGGTGAGCGTCAGCTGCAGCAATTCGGCCTCGCGGCGGAACGAGGTGGGGCCGACGGATTGCCAGCCGAGCTGCGGCAGGGTGGCGGCGTAGAATTGCCGCACGCTGGCCGCCGAGACCGCGCCGCGCGCCTCGGTCGAGGCGATCCGCCCGGCCGGCTTGTCGAACACCGTGGCGGTATCGGGAATCTCGGTCAGGCCGGGCATCAGCGGCACATCCTCGGCGATCGAGAGGAAGGCCGCCCGGGCGGCGGCCGGGGGCGGCCCGGAAACGGAGATTGCAGCAAGCCCTGCCAGCGCCAGGACGGCGGCCAGCATGGGCATGGCAAAACGGCTCCGGCCGGGTCGGAACATGGGCCGGACTTTGGCAGAGGGGGGCGCGATTTGGAAGGGGTTGAGGCGTTTGGCGGGCCATAAATGGGGTCCCGGCACGCGCTTCGCTTGGCCGGGGTGATGATCAGGAAAACCTCGTCACCCCGGGCTTGACCCGGGGTCCCATTTTCACTTCTGGCAGGTGCCGCAGTAGAAGGTCGAGCGCCCCGACTGCACGATGCGTTTCACCGGGCGGCGGCAGGCGGTGCAGGCCTTGCCTTCGCGGTCGTAGACGCGGAAGCGTTTCTGGAAATAGCCGAGCTCGCCGTCGGACTGCACGTAATCCCGCAGCGACGAGCCGCCGGCCTCGACCGCTTCGAGCAGCACCTTCTTGATGACCGGCACGAGTTTGGCGATGCGCTCGGGCTTCACCGTGCCGGCCAGCCGTTTCGGCGAGATGCCGGCGCGGAACAGAGCCTCGCAGACATAGATATTGCCCAGGCCCGCCACCACCGTCTGGTCCAGCAGGGCGGCCTTCATCGGCGTCTTCTTGCCCTGCAGCGCGGCCTGCAGCAGGGCCGGCGTGAAATCCGCCGCCAGCGGTTCCGGCCCCAAGCCGGCGAGCAGCTTGTGGCGGGCCAGTTCGGCTTGCGGAATCAGGTCCATCATGCCGAAGCGGCGGGCATCGTTGAAGGTGACGGCCCAGCCCTCGTCGGTGGCGAAGATCACATGGTCATGGGCGCCGATATCGTTGGGCCAGCCCGAGCGCAGGACCATCCGGCCCGACATGCCCAGATGGATCAGCCAGACCAGCCCGCCTTCCAGCCGGACCAGGATGTATTTCGCGCGCCGGTCCAGCGCCTCGACCCGGCGGCCCTGGATGGTCCGGGCGAAATCCTTCGGCAGCGGAAAGCGCAGATCGGCGCGGCGCGCCTCGATGCGGGCGATGCGCCGGCCTTCCAGCCGCATGGCCAGGCCGCGCCGCGTGGTCTCGACTTCGGGCAGTTCGGGCATGCCATAGCCATACCGTGGCGCGCGGCTTTCGGCTATGGTCCGGGCCATGGATGAAACCCGTCAAAATGCCGGTTCAGAGACCCATTTCGGCTTCCGGAGCGTGCCCGAGGGCGAGAAGGCGCGGCTGGTCCGCGGCGTCTTCGATTCGGTGGCCAGCCGCTACGACCTGATGAACGACCTGATGTCGGGCGGCGTCCATCGCCTGTGGAAAGCGGCGATGATCGACTGGCTCAGCCCGCGCGGCGCGCTCCGCGTGCTCGATCTCGCCGGCGGCACCGGCGACATCGCCTTCCGCATTCTCGACCGCGCCCCGCAGGCCGAGGTGA
>CAYSCA010000288.1:0-3640 GCA_964429465.1 uncultured Rhodospirillaceae bacterium | reverse complement strand
CTTCTTCATGGCCACCGGCTTCCACGGCTTCCATGTGCTGATCGGCACCATCTTTCTCCTGGTGAACCTGATCCGCGCCTACAGGGGGCATTTCACCGAGAAGCATCATTTCGGCTTCGAGGCGGCGGCCTGGTACTGGCATTTCGTCGACGTGGTGTGGCTGTTCCTGTTCTGCTGCATCTACTGGTGGGGCGCCGGCAATCCGGCGGCCCACTGAGGCAAGACCGATGGCGGCGTTATACCCGCCGCTGTCACCCTTCTCGACGGGGTTTCGCTGCCGCTGTCCGCGCTGTGGCGAAGCCCCGTTGTTCGAGGGGCTGCTGGAGGTACGGGCGGCCTGCCCTGCCTGCGGCCTCGATTACGGGACGGTCAATTCCGGCGACGGGCCGGCGGTCTTCGTCATCCTGATCCTCGGCTTCATCGTCGTCGGCCTGGCACTCTGGGTCGAATTGTCCTTCTCCCCGCCCACCTGGCTGCACCTGGTTCTGTGGACGCCGCTGATCATCGGCGGCTCCATCGGGCTGCTGCGGCCCTTCAAAGCCACGCTCATCGCGCTACAATTCCGCCACAAGGCTTCGTCCGACATCGAATTGCTGCGCGAGTGATGCATTGAGAATTTTCGGCTTCCGGCCTGCCCTCTGGCCGACCCTGTTTACCATCCCGGCACTGATCCTGCTGCTCACCCTGGGCACCTGGCAGGTCCAGCGGCTGTTCTGGAAGCTCGACCTGATCGAGACGGTGGAGCGCGGCCTGAAATCCGATCCGGTGCCGCTGCCGGCCGGCGGCTTCGATCCGGCCGAATGGAACTACCGCCGCGTCACCGTGAAGGGCGTGTTCGACCATAGCCATGAATTCCACCTGCTGGCCCATTCCGAGCGGGGCAATTTCGGCTACCACATCGTCACGCCGCTGAAGCGCAGCGATGCCCCCGGCTGGGTGCTGGTCAGCCGCGGCTGGGTGCCGACCGACAAGAAGGCGGCCGAAGACCGCCCCGAGGGGCAGGTGACCGGCGAGGTCGGCATCACCGGCATCGTCCACCTGCCATCCGCCCAGGGCCCCTTCATGCCGGACAACGAGCCGGCGCGGAACCTGTGGTATTACGGCGATGCCGCCGGAATGCTGGCCCAGGCCGGCATCGCCGACGCGCCGCTGCTGTTCGTCGACGCCGAAGCCTCCGCCGCGGTGCCCGGCGGCTGGCCGCGGCCCGGCCATACGCGGGTGAATTTCCCCAACAATCACCTGGCCTATGCCTTCACCTGGTATAGCGGGGCGGTGATACTGGCGGTGATCTACGTGCTGTGGCACCGCCGGCGCGACAGGGCGCCGGCCAAGGACGCGCGATGAAAAGCTACCGGGCCCTGGAGCAGCGTTTCCGCCGCATCGCCGGCGTCAACGGCGCGCTGGCCATGCTCGGCTGGGACCAGTCGGTCATGATGCCCGAAGGCGGCGCCAAGGCGCGCGGCGAGCAGATGGCCGTGCTCAGTGTGATGCGCCACGAATGGCTGACCGATCCGGCGATCGGCGACCTGCTGGGCGAGGCCGCGGCCCAGGCGAACAGGCTGAACGAGTGGCAGCGCTCCAACCTGCGCGAGATGCAGCGGCAATGGCGGCATGCCACCGCGCTGACCCCCAGGCTGGTCGAGCAGCGCGCCCGCGCGACGCTGGCCTGCGAGATGGTCTGGCGCAAGGCGCGCGCCAACGACCATTTCAAGAGCTTCGCCACCGCGTTTGCGCCGGTGCTCGAACTCACCCGTGAGGTGGCGGCGGCGAAATCGGCCGCCTTCGGGGTCAGCGCCTACGACGCGCTGCTGGACGAATACGAGCCTGGCGGCAAGGCGGCCGAGATCGACGCGCTGTTTGCCGATCTGGGGCGGTTCCTGCCGGGTTTCATCGACCGGGCGCTGCAGAAGCAGGCCAGGCGCCCGGCGCCGCTCGCGCTCCAGGGCCCGTTCCCGGTCGCCGCGCAGCAGCAGCTCGGCCTGCGCTTCATGAAGGCGCTGGGCTTCGATTTCCGGCATGGCCGGCTGGATGTCAGCCTGCATCCTTTCACCGGGGGTGTGCCGACCGACGTGCGCATCACCACCCGCTATGATGAGGCCGACTTCACCTCCTCGCTGATGGGCGTGCTGCACGAGACCGGCCATGCGCTCTACGAGCTCGGCCTGCCCAAGCGCTGGCGCAACCAGCCGGTGGGCGAGGCGCGCGGCATGGTGCTGCATGAAAGCCAGAGCCTGCTGGTCGAGATGCAGGTCTGCCGCGGCGCGGAATTCCTGTCCTATGCCGGGCCGCATCTGCGCAAGGCGTTCGGCGGCGCGGGGCCGACCTGGAGCGGCGAGAATCTGGGCCGCATCTACCGCCATGTGCAGCCTGATCTGATCCGCGTCGATGCCGACGAGGTCACCTACCCGGCGCATATCATCCTGCGCTACCGGCTGGAGCAGGCCTTGCTGGGCGGCAATCTGGCGATTGCCGATCTGCCGGATGCCTGGCGTGACGGCATGCAGACGCTGCTCGGCGTCGAGGTGCCCGACGACCGCCGCGGCTGCCTCCAGGATATCCACTGGGCGGTCGGCTCGATCGGCTATTTCCCGACCTATACTTTGGGCGCGCTGGCCGCGGCGCAGCTCTTTGCTGCCGCCAGGGAGCGCGAGCCCGCGATCCAGCCCGGCATCGCCAAGGGCAATTTCCGGCCGCTGCTGCGCTGGCTGCGGCAGAATGTGCATGGCCAGGGATCTCTCGCCTCCACCGATGCGATCCTGCGCGCGGCAACCGGCAAGCCCCTGGGCACCGCCGCGTTCAAGGCTCATCTCAAAGCCCGCTATCTGAACTGAGCAACCCGATGCGCTATATCAGCACCCGCGGCCAGGCGCCGGCCCTCGACTTCGAAGGCGTCCTGCTGGCCGGCCTGGCCTCCGACGGCGGCCTCTACGTGCCGGAAAGCTGGCCGCAATTCGGCATCGGCGAGTGGCGCGCCATGCGCGGCCTCTCCTATGCCGAAGTGGCCTTCCGCGTCATCAGGCCCTTTGTCGGCGGCTGCATCCCCGATGCCGAGCTGAAGCGGATGATCGGCGAGGCCTATGCGACCTTCGGGCATCGGGCCGTCGTGCCGCTGCGCCAGACCGGCGCCAATGACTGGGTGCTCGAGCTGTTCCATGGCCCCACGCTGGCCTTCAAGGATGTCGCGCTGCAGCTGCTTGGCCGGCTGTTCGACTGGGCGCTGACGCGATCGGGCCGGCGCGCGACCATCGTGGGGGCCACCTCGGGCGATACCGGTTCTGCTGCCATCGAAGGCTGCCGCGGCCGCGCCAATCTCGACATCTTCATCCTCTTCCCGCATGGCCGGGTTTCGGAGGTGCAGCGGCGCCAGATGACCACGGTGCCGGACGCCAATGTGCATGCCATCGCGCTGGACGGAACCTTCGACGATGCCCAGGCGATGGTGAAGGCGCTGTTCAACGATGCGGCATTCCGCGACAGCGCCGGCCTGACGGCGGTGAACTCGATCAACTGGGCTCGCGTGATGGCCCAGATCGTCTACTATGTCACGGCGTCGCTGAGCCTTGGCGGTCCCGACCGCGCGCCCGCCTTCTGCGTGCCGACCGGCAATTTCGGCGACATCTTCGCCGGCTATGCCGCCCAG
>CAYSCA010000287.1:641-3662 GCA_964429465.1 uncultured Rhodospirillaceae bacterium | reverse complement strand
AGCTTGGCGCCCGCATGGTGCCGTTCGCCGGCTACGACATGCCGGTGCAGTATCCGACCGGCATCCTGACCGAACACAAGCATACCCGCGCCGCCGCCGGACTGTTCGATGTCTCGCATATGGGCCAGGTGCGCATCACGGGCGCCGATCCGGCCCGGGCGCTGGAGGCGCTGGTGCCGGGCGATATCCAGTCGCTCGACGTCGGCAAGATGCGCTACACGATGTTCACCAACGATGCGGCCGGCATCCGCGACGATTTCATGGTCAACAAGCGCGACCGCGATCTCTTCGTCGTGTTCAACGCCGCCTGCAAGGACGATGACATCGCCCATGCCCGCGCCAACCTGAAGGGCTGCGAGATCGAGTATCTGGAAGACCGCGCGCTGCTGGCCCTGCAGGGGCCGCAGGCGGCCGGGGTGCTGTCGCGGCTGAATTCCGTCGTGCAGGCGATGAGCTTCAGCATGGGCGCGACGCTGGCGCTGGGCAAATACGAGGCCTTCGTGACGCGCTCGGGCTATACCGGCGAGGACGGTTTCGAGATTTCCGTACCGAACAGCCAGGCCGAGGAACTGGCGCGCTGGCTGCTTGCGCAGCCGGAAGTGAAGCCGATCGGGCTTGGCGCGCGCGACAGCCTGCGCCTCGAAGCCGGGCTGTGCCTTTACGGCCATGACATCGACACGACGACGACGCCGATCGAGGCGGGCCTGAACTGGACGATCTCCAAGCGGCGCCGCGAGGAAGGCGGCTTCCCCGGCGCGGCGATCGTGCAGCAGCAGCTGAAGGACGGCGTCACCCGCAAGCTGACCGGCATCCAGCCCGAAGGCCGCGCTCCGGCTCGCGAGGGCACCGAGGTGCTGGACAGCGAAACCGGCGAAAAGATCGGCGTGATCACGTCCGGCGGCTTCGGCCCCAGCGTCGATGCGCCTATCGCCATGGGCTACGTGGCCACCCAGTATGCCGCTCCCGGCACGCCGCTCAGCCTGATGGTGCGCGGCAAGGCCCTGCCGGCCAAGACCTGCAAACTTCCCTTCATCACAAAACGCTACGCGAAATAACAGGAGAGGATCCATGACCACCCGCTATACCAAGGACCATGAATGGATCCGCCTCGACGGCGATGTCGCCACCATCGGCATTTCCGATTATGCGCAGAGCCAGCTCGGCGACGTGGTCTTCGTCGACCTGCCCGCGCCGGGCAAGAAAGTCGATGCCGGCACCGAAGTCGCCGTTGTTGAATCCGTGAAGGCGGCATCGGAAGTCTATGCGCCCTGCGGCGGCGAAGTGGTCGAGAGCAACCAGGCCATCGCCGATGATCCGGCGCTGGTCAACCGCGCCGCCCAGACCGATGGCTGGTTCGTCAAGCTGAAGCTCGCCAACAAGGCCGAGCTGGACGCGCTGATGGACCAGGCCGCCTACGACGCCTACCTGAAAACCCTGTAAGGATTTCCCATGCGCTATCTCGGTCTCACCGAAGCCGATCGCCGCGAGATGCTCGGCGTCATCGGCGCGCCCAATATCGATGCGCTGTTCAGGGATGTGCCGGCCGGCGCGCTGAACCCGCAGCTCGACCTGCCGCCGCACCAGGGCGAACTGGAAGTGGAGCGCGCCTTCGCCGCCATGGCGAAGAAGAATGTCTCGCCCATGGACGTGCCCTTCTTCCTCGGCGCCGGTGCCTATCGCCATCATATCCCGGCTTCGGTGGATCACCTGATCCAGCGTTCGGAATTCCTCACCTCCTACACGCCGTACCAGCCTGAGATCAGCCAGGGCACCTTGCAGTATCTCTTCGAATTCCAGACCCAGGTCAGCATGATCACCGGCATGGAGGTGGCGAATGCCTCCATGTATGACGGCGCGACCTCTGCCGCCGAAGCCGTGCTGATGGCGCAGCGCATCACCAAGCGCAGCAAGGCAGTGCTCTCCGGCGGCCTGCATCCGCATTACCGCGACACGGTCGCGACATTGATGGACCAGACCGACCAGCCGCATGTGGCGGCGCCGACCGATCTGGCCGGCAGCGAAGACCTTTCGTCGCTGATCGACGACCAGACCGCCTGCGTCGTGGTGCAGAACCCGTCGGTCTTCGGCCATCTGCGCGACCTCTCCGGTCTCGCCCAGGCCTGCCAGGCGAAGGGCGCGCTGCTGATCGTCGCCGTTGCGGAAGTCACCTCGCTCGGTCTCGTCACGCCGCCCGGCGCCATGGGCGCCGATATCGTGGTCGCCGAGGGCCAGGGCCTTGGCGTGCCGCTCAGCTTTGGCGGGCCCTATGTGGGGCTGTTCGCGACGCGCGAGAAATTCGTGCGGCAGATGCCGGGCCGGCTCTGCGGCGAAACCGTCGACCAGGATGGCCGCCGCGGTTTCGTGCTGACGCTTTCGGCCCGCGAGCAGCATATCCGCCGTGAAAAGGCGACTTCCAACATCTGCACGAATTCGGGCCTCTGCGCGCTGGCCTTCACCATCCATCTCAGCCTGCTGGGCGAGGCCGGCTTCACCCGCCTGGCCGAGATCAACCATGCGAAAGCCGTGCAGCTGGCCGAGAAGATCGCGACGCTGAAGGGCGTCGAGATCCTGCCCGATGCCTTCTACAACGAATTCGCGGTGAAGCTGCCGAAGCCGGCGGCCGGTGTGGTGGAAGCGCTGATTGGCAAAAAGATCCTCGGCGGCGTGCCCGCTTCCCGCCTCTTCCCCAATGAGGCCGCGCTGACCAACGTGCTGCTGCTGACCGCGACCGAGACCAACAGCGAGGGCGACATGGATGCCCTGGTCGCCGCCCTGAAGGAGGTGCTGTGATGCTGAACCGCCAGGGACGCCCGACCACGCCGCACCAGGATGCCGACAGCGCCGCATCCGGCACCATTACAGGCAATCGCGGCCTGCTGATGGAAGAAGCGCTGATCTTCGAGCAGGGCGAAGACGGCCGCAGCGGCGTCGACCTGCCGCCCGCCCCGAAGGTGAAGGACCGCCTCGGCGGGCTGAAGCGCGAGGGCAGGATCGGCCTGCCGGGTCTTTCCGAGCCGCAGG
>CAYSCA010000287.1:0-631 GCA_964429465.1 uncultured Rhodospirillaceae bacterium | reverse complement strand
GGTGGTCCGCCATTTCGTGCGGCTCTCCCAGAAGAACTATTCCATCGATGCCGGACTCTATCCGCTCGGCTCCTGCACGATGAAGCATAACCCGCGCCTGAACGAGAAGATGGCGCGCTGGCCGGGCCTGGGCGACATCCATCCGCTGCAGCCGGTTTCCACCGTGCAGGGCGCGCTGGAAGTGATCGACCGCCTGGCGGGCTGGCTCAAGACGCTGACCGGCATGCCGGCCGTGGCAATGGCTCCGGCGGCCGGCGCCCATGGCGAACTCTGCGGCCTGATGGCGATCCGTGCGGCGCTGAAGGCCCGCGGCGACGTGCGCAAGCGCATTCTCGCACCGGAATCGGCGCATGGCACCAACCCGGCCACGGCGGCGCTCTGTGGCTACACGGTCGATCCGATCCCGGCGACCGCCGACGGCCGCGTCGACCTCGATGCGCTCAAGGCCAAGCTCGGCCCGGATGTGGCGGCGATCATGCTGACCAATCCGAATACCTGCGGCCTGTTCGAACGCGATATCAGGAAGGTCGCCGAGATGGTGCATGCAGCCGGCGCCTTCTTCTACTGCGACGGCGCCAACTTCAACGCCATCGTCGGCAAGGTGCGGCCGGGCGATCTCGGCATCGATGCC
>CAYSCA010000286.1:0-3662 GCA_964429465.1 uncultured Rhodospirillaceae bacterium | reverse complement strand
GCTGTTCCTGCCCTTCATCGATCTGTTCAAGCAGAAGCTGGACGTGCTGCATCTGGCCGCCAGCCGCGATTACCGGCTGCAGCGCATCGCCAGATCGCCGGTCTGGTTCAGCCCGATCAGCGCCAGATCGACGCTGGCGCTGGACCATGCCTGGAATCTCCTGACCGACGACGCCGAAGGCGCGCCGGCCGAGATCGAACTGCTGGGGCGGAAGCTGGCGGTCCCGCTCCAGGCGCGCGGCGTGGCGCGGTTCCGGTTCGACGAATTATGCGAACAGCCGCTCGGTCCGGCCGATTTCCTGGCCATCGCGAAGACTTTCCATACCGTGATGATCGACAACATCCCGACGCTCGGCCCGGCCAAGCGCAACGAGGCGAAGCGTTTCGTCACGCTGGTGGACGCGCTCTATGAAGCCAGGGCGAAGCTGCTGGCCACGGCGGATGCGCCGCCCGAAACGATCTACCCCGAAGGCGACGGCGCCTTTGAATTCCAGCGCTGCGTCTCACGGCTCAACGAGATGCAGAGCGAGGAGTATCGCGCCCTGGCGCATCAACCCGGCAGCGACGGCTAGACAAGCCCCTGCTGCCGCGGTTTGCATCGGCATGCAGCCCGGAACCATTTCAGGACCGCGCGGGTTTCCTGTCTGACAGGGCGAAGCTTCAGGCGCCGTTCAGGCATGCGATTTCTCGGCATTGGCGACGACAACAGTCTTGGCGATATGTATCGCCAGTTGATGGCCGCCGGCCACGACGTGAAAGTCTGCATCACCGATCCTGCCCATCACGATGTCCTCGCCAATATGGTGGATCGCGTCGACGACTGGCGCTCGGCTCTGCCCTGGATCCGCGAGGCGGGCAGCGACGGCATTCTGCTGTTCGAGACCGCGCGTGCCGGCAGCTGCCAGGATGAGCTGCGGCGCGAGGGCTATCATGTGATCGGCGGCTGCGCCTATGGCGACCGTCTGGAAAACGACCGGCTGTTCGGGCAGGTGGCCATGCGCCAGGCCGGCATGCAGATCGCGCCATCGCACCAGTTCGATGACTTCGCCGCGGCGATCCGCTTCATCGAAGCGCAGCCTGGCCGCTATGTCTTCAAATGGAATGGCGGGTTTCATGCGTCCAGCCAGAATTACGTCGGCGAGCTGGAGGATGGCCGCGACGTGCTGGCGATGCTGCGGCAGATGCAGCGGCAATCGGCGCAGATGACGGAGCCGCCGAGCTTCATCCTGATGAAGCATCTGAGCGGCGTGGAGGTCGGGGTCGGCGCCTATTTCAACGGCGAGGCCTTCATGGAGCCGGTCTGCCTGGACTGGGAGCACAAGCGGCTCTTCCCTGGCGATCTCGGCGAACTGACTGGTGAAATGGGCACCCTGGTCACCTATCGGCATGCCGGGCCGCTCTTCGAGGCGACCCTGGGGCGCATGGCGGCCGATCTGCGCGCGAACGGATATGTGGGCTATATCAATCTCAATACGATCGTGAATGAGGACGGGATCTGGCCGCTCGAATTCACCTGCCGTTTCGGCTATCCGGGTTTCGCGATCCTGTCAGCCCTCCATATCGAAGGCTGGGATGAGCTGTTCGGCCGCATGATCCAGCGGTCACGGCGCGATTTCCTCACGGCGCCCGGCTATGCCGTCGGCGTCGTGCTGACCGTTCCGCCCTTTCCGCATCAGCAGGACAGGCCAGAGATTTCGCGCGGGCTGCCGGTCTTTTTCCGCAGCCCGGTTCGGCCGGAAGAGCAGCGGCATCTCCATCTGGATGAGGTGATGCTGCAGGATGGCCAGCTGGTGACCAGCGGCGGCCTCGGCTACATCATGGTTGCGACGGGACGGGGCGACAGCGTGCAGCGCGCCCGCGACAACGCCTACCGGCTGGCGGCCAGGGTCGCGATCCCGAATTTACGCTATCGCACCGATATCGGGCTTCGTTTCATCAAGCAGGACCGGGAGCGGATGCAGCGGCTCGGCCTGCTGCCGGGCGGCACGACGAAGACCGCGACGGGCCTTGCGGCGGTCGTCTGACCGGATGCGCCGGATCAGTTCGGCAGCAGCAGGTCGCGGGCGCGGTCGAGCCGCGCATTGGTGAACTGGGCGCCCAGCAGGTTGGCGCCCTCGAAGCGGCCATCGGTGAGGTCGGCGCCGGTGAGATCGGCGTCGCGCAGGTCGGCCTCGCGCAGGTCGGCGGCGACCAGGCTGGCGCCGCTCAGGTTGGTCATCACCAGCAGCGCCTTCTTCAGCTTGGCGGCGCCGAGATTGGTGCGCGCGGCGCGCGCATTCGGGCCATCATCCTTGATCGCGGCGAGATTGGCGTGGCTGAGGTCGGCGCCATCGAGGATGGCGCGCGTCAGGCTGGCGCCGCGCAGATTGGCGCGGGTCAGCTCGGCGCCGCGCAGATCGGCGAAGTTGAGGCGCGCCAGGGCCAGGTTGGCCTGGCCGAGCAGCGCATTGGCGAACCGCGCGCGCTCCAGCAGCGCGCCCATCAGGTTGATGCCGCGCAAATCCTGGCCGGCGAAATCGAAATCGCTCAGGTCGGCGCGCAGGCCCTGGCGGCCCTCGGAATGGACCCACATCTCGTGCTGGCGCAGCACCTCGGCCAGATCTTCCGGCGCATGGCGCGACGCGGCGGCAAAGATCGCGGTCGCCAGCTCCGGCATCATGCGCATCTGCGGATCGACGATGGCGCCGCGCAGATCGGCGCCGGCGAAATTGGCGCCGCCGAGCTGGGCGCCGGACAGGCTGGCCCCGGCCAGATTGGCGCCGGAGAAATCCGAACCCTGCAGATCGGCGCCTTCCAGCCGCGCCGAGGTCATCTGCGCCTTGCGCATGTCGGCGCCGTTCAGGTTGCTGTCGCCGAGATTGGCATCGGCAAAATCGACATGCAGCGCAAACGCCCGGTTGAGCTGGGCGCCCGACAGGTCGGCGCGCTGCGCCGAGGCGCCCGAAAGGTCGATCGCCCGCTTGGTCGGCCCGCCATCGGCGATCCGGCCTTCCGAATCATAGACCGGCGCCAGCGCTTCGGCGCCGTTCGACTCGGCCATATTGGCATCGTTGAGGCCGGCGGCGCGCAGGCAGGCGCCGCGCAGGTCGGCCCAGCGCAGATCGGCGCCGTCGAGCGTCGCATTGCGGAAATCCGAGCCGCCGCATTTCGACATCGACAGCCGCGCGCCGTCCAGCCGCGCGCGATGCAGCCGCGCGCCGGTGAGGTCGGCCAGCGTCAGGTTGGCGCCGGTGAGATCGGCATCGGAGAGATCGGTGAAGGCCAGCGAAGCCGGCGCTGCGCCGGTCTTGCCGGCCAGATGGGCCTCGTGCTCACGCAGGACATCACGCAGCTTTTCCGCCGTGACCTTGGTCAGATGCGCGGGTGCTCCGCGGGAGAAGTCGCCCATACGCTATGCGGCCTGTCGTCCAGTGTGGAGTTACGAATCAGAAAGCGTCAGCTTACCGGCCTCAGCCGCGGCGTTCTACCATCAGTTTCTTGATTTCGCCGATCGCCTGGGCCGGGTTCAGGCCCTTCGGGCAGGTCTGCGCACAATTCATGATGGTATGGCAGCGATACAGCCGGAAGGGGTCTTCGAGGTTGTCGAGCCGCTCGCCGGTCATTTCGTCGCGGCTATCCGCGATCCAGCGATAGGCCTGCAGCAGGATGGCGGGGCCGAGATAG
>CAYSCA010000285.1:0-3693 GCA_964429465.1 uncultured Rhodospirillaceae bacterium | reverse complement strand
CTCGATTTTTCGGTAGAGGTCGGTTGCGACTTCATACAGCCATGGGAATTCCTCTGCGATTTCAGCATCGCGAGTATCATGGCTAATAAAGATGAGTGGTTCAGTTCGACGCGGTGATTTCTCTGCCGCATTTTCCAAACTATTTTTTTCTTCCATGACTACCCCCGTTCGGGGCAACCAGCGTAAGGCGCAAGTTCGCGTTTGGTCAATCGGAGAGTGATGGCTAGCTTTTTTGATCATAGATGAAGATTGACAGTCACGCGCTTTTACCATATCATCCCCTGATATGATATGAAGAACGACCCACCCGAACATGCCCTCGAATTCCTGCTCGCCTTCGACGGGCGCGAGCATCATTTCGAGGGTGGCTGCTGGGTGAAATTCGAGATCCGGCGCACCGATGCGACGAAGGCGCGCCCGCATGGCCTGTCCTATTGCTTCACGCTGCACGACCCGAATGGCCGGCGGCTGCTGGGATTCGACAATGCCCACGCCGTGAAGCCGCCCGGCGGTGGTTACCGGAAGAAGGCGGCGGCGAACGACCATTGGCACCGGACCGCGGCAGACACGGGCATTCCTTACGCTTTCGAGAGCGTGGAGAAACTGCTGGAGGATTTCCAGGCTGCCGTGGAAACGGCGCTGGCGGCGCGCGGCGAGCGCGCGGATATTACTGGTGTCAAGGAAGGTCGATCCGATGGCTAAGGTGCAGAAGTTCCGTAACCTGATTTCGGAGATGAAGGCGGTGGCCCGGCGCGAGCGCGCCGCGCCACGCGATGCGGCGAAGACCAGCTATGAAAGCGTCGATGCCGTGCTGCGCCTGCTGACGCCGGAGAATCGCGCATTGCTCGGCATCATCCGCGACCGCCGGCCCAATTCGATTGCCGAACTGGCCGGCCTGACCGGCCGTTCGCAGCCGAACCTGACGCGCACGCTCGGCAAGATGGAATCCGCCGGCTTCGTCGTGATGGCGGAAGCCGGGCGCCGCAAGGCCCCACGGCTGGCAGCGAAGCGCGTCTCGGTAACCATCGATCCCTGCGCGATCGATCGCGACGCGCTGCGGATCAGCTAGGCAGACCGGCCAGACTCAGGCCCTTGCCGCCCTGAGGCGACGAAAGGCGAGCTCCGGCCAGTCGGTCGAAACCTGTGCTGCATCTCGATCAGCAGCCGCCCACACCTCATCCTCCGGGTCCATCCCGAGTTCGCGGATGAAGTCGTCTTCCACCACCATGAACTGCCGCTTGTAGGGCAGCAGGAACAGTCTTCTCTCTTTTGGCCGCCGCGGCGTGGCCTGCAGCGCCGCGCGCGCCTCCTCGTAAGACGCGAACCACTGGTTCAGCAGCCCGGCGCAGGCCGGCGCGTACCAGAAGGTGCCGAAATCCTCGCCGGGCCGGGCCTCGCCGTTCAGCACGCGGCGCGCATGGGCGTAGTCGGTGAAGCCGGCTTCCTTTGACACCGCGTTGAGGCAGTCGCGCAGGCGCAAATCCGGCTGCGCCGCCTTCAGCGCGTTGAGCCGCAGCCGGGCGCGGGTCTTCAGCTCGACCAGCGCTCTGGTCTCGCGGTTTGCGCCGTCGCGATTCCCCTCTTCTCCGGTGCGCCGCATCGCCGTCACCGGAGGCTGTGCTTCACATGCGGCGCCAGCGCGTAGAAGCCGACGCCCGTCTGCGCCAGCTCGGCGCGCCACAGCGCGAGCAGGCTTTCGAGCTCGGGCCTGTAGTCGTGATCCGGCGCATCCTCGCGCGGCTTGAGGCGATCCAGCACCTCGAAGGCAAAGCCCGCCTCGCCGGCCTGGCGCCAGGCGGCCTGCAGCTCGGGCGCAGAATGGCCGTTCAGCCTGAGCTGGAAGCGGTCGCGGTTCATCGCGGCATCCAGGTTGAGGCTGGCGCTCAAATAAAGCCGCCCGCTGGCGAGATGGCGGATCGCGTAGACGCCCATGGGGCGGAGCGTCTCGCGATAGGCCCGTTTCAGCTCGCGCTGCGACGCGCGGGTGGATGCGGCGGGGGAATGCGGTTCAGCCATGACGATCCTGTCTTGCTTCAGTCGGCCGATCCCGCGCCGGGCCGGTGAAAACAGGGATGTCAGGTCGGAACGACGAGCAGAACTCGCGGCAGATCGGACGAGGGTGAGAGCCTCTTGCGCGGGAAGGCGCCCCTCAGCGCCTCAGGGAGAGGGCTTATAGAGGCGCCGGGATGCGGCGGCAAGGGGAAAATGGGAGCGGGGGGCGCCCCCTCTTCAAAGAATGCCCCTCACCCTCCCGTCGCTGCGCGACGGGCCCCTCCCTCTCCCTCAGGGAGAGGGAGACGGAGGGTGAGGGAGACGGAGGGTGAGGGCTTTACCTCAGTGCCGCAGCGGGCCGAAGCGGGGCGGGCGGCCGGTCGTCTCGGGCGGGCTGTCGCTGCCGGCCTGGCTGCCGCCCGGCTGCGTCGCCGGCTGGCCCGGCGAGGGCGCGGCCTGTCCGGGGCGCAGCACCTTCAGCTTGTTCTCGATATCCTTCACGCCCAGGCAGCCGGCCACGATATCCTCGGCGCGATGCTTCATCGGCCGGCTGGCCACGCTGCCGTCCAGCGTCACGACGCCGTCGCGCACGGCGATGGCGATCTCGCCGGCATCTACGTCGGGCGCCTCGGTCAGGCGTTCGCAGATATCCTCCTTCAGCCGCTCGGCCGAACGCTCGTAGCCCTTCGG
This sequence comes from uncultured Rhodospirillaceae bacterium, assembly GCA_964429465.1. Lineage (GTDB taxonomy): Bacteria > Pseudomonadota > Alphaproteobacteria > Ferrovibrionales > Ferrovibrionaceae > Ferrovibrio. The sequence continues at coordinate 1,011 of CAYSCA010000285.1, read as the reverse complement.
CCCCTTGCCCCGATGCGGGCCCTGCAGCGCCGCGCCGCCCATGGGCCCGCCCCGCCGGTCGCGGCCGTAATCGCCCCGGTCGTAATCCATCTCGCCGGCGGGGCCGCCGCCGCGGCCGTAAGCCTCGCCGCTGCCATAGGAGTCGCGCCAGTGGCCGAGGCTGCGCTGCGGCCGCGGGCCCCAGGTCTCGCCATCAGGCCCGCCCGGACCGCCGAAGCGGCCCCAGCGGGACTCCGCCGGCCCGTAGCCGCCGGACTCATATTCGCCGGATGCATAATCGTCCCGGTCATAACCACCGGATTCGTAGCCGCCCTGGCCGCTGCCGCCCAGGCGGTCGCGCTGGCGGTGGCCGGTGCCGCCATGGCTGTAGGGCATGTCGCGGCGGGGCATGTCGGGCCCGCGCGGATCGGAACCCTGCGGTTCGGTGCGCTGCGGATCGGAGCCGGGCCGGCCGCCCGGCGCGCCGCGCTCCCGGCGCTCGTAGGTTTCGTTGCCGCGGCCCTGCCAGCCGCGCCGCTCGTCGTCTCGCCAATGCGGCGCCATGATGCTCTCCCTGATTGCTGTCGCGCCCCGGCCGGCCGGTCGGGCGGCCGGCCCGGGCGCTGCGGGAGTCCTGTAACCGCGGCTGGCCGGCGCGGTTCCTCAGGCGCCGGGCTGTGGCACGATGCGGATATAGGGCTTCGGCGCCTTCCAGCCGTCCGGGTATTTCTCCTTCGCCTCCGCGTCGCTGACCGAGCCGGAGATGATGACATCCTCGCCGCGCTTCCAGTCGGCCGGCGTCGCCACCTTGTGCTTCGCGGTAAGCTGCAGGCTGTCGATCATGCGCAGGATCTCGTCGAAATTGCGCCCGGTCGTCATCGGGTAATGCAGCTGCGCCTTGATCTGCTTGTCGGGCCCGACGATGTAGACCGTGCGGACGGTGAGGTTGTCGCCCGCCGTGCGGCCCTTCGAGCTGTCGCCGGCTTCGGCCGGCAGCATGTCGTAGAGCTTGGCGATCTTCAGCTCCGGATC
>CAYSCA010000284.1:0-3705 GCA_964429465.1 uncultured Rhodospirillaceae bacterium | reverse complement strand
TCTTCGTGCAGCTTGAGACCGCACGCACCCGCCGTGATCTGCTCGTCCAGGCCATCCGGCAGGGAGGCATTGCCCTTACCGAGGAAGCCGAGATTCATCGGAAAGGCTTCCGCGGCCTGCAGCATCCGCATGATGTGGAACGGGCCGGGCGTGCAGGTGGTGGCCGAGGTGCCGGCTGCCGGGCCCGTTCCGCCGCCCATCATGGTCGTGACGCCGGAATACAAAGCCTCCTCGATCTGCTGCGGGCAGATGAAATGGATATGGGCATCGAAGCCGCCGGCGGTGACGATGCGGCCTTCGCCGGCAATCGCCTCGGTGCCCGGGCCGATCACGATGTCGATGCCCGACTGGATATCGGGATTGCCGGCCTTGCCGATGGCGACGATGCGGCCGTTCTTGATCCCGATATCGGCCTTCACAATGCCCCAGTGATCGAGGATCAGGGCATTGGTGATCACGGTATCGACTGCGCCCGCCGCATTGGTGATCTGGCTCTGCCCCATGCCGTCGCGGATCACCTTGCCGCCGCCGAACTTCACTTCCTCGCCGTAAAGCGGCGTATTGGCCGAGTATCCTCCCTGCCCCGCCTTCGCGGTGGGCGGCTGGGCGGTGAAATCCTGCTCTACCTCGATGAACAGCTCGGTATCGGCCAGCCGCACCTTGTCGCCGAGCGTCGGCCCATACATGCCGGCATAGGCTCGGCGGGGAATGCGGTTCGCCATGGCATCAATCCTTTGCCAGCGGTCCCATGACGGTACCGCGGAAGCCGAAAACCGTTCTCTGGCCGCCGAAAGCCACCAGCGAGACCTGTCGCGTCTGGCCCGGCTCGAAGCGCACGGCGGTCCCGGCGGCGATATCGAGGCGCATGCCGCGCGCTTTCTCGCGGTCGAATTTCAGCGCCGGGTTGGTCTCGAAGAAATGATAATGGCTGCCGACCTGGATCGGCCGGTCGCCGGCATTGGCAACCTCGAGCGTGACCGTCGGACGGCCGGCATTCAGTTCGATCTCGCCAGGCGGGCAGATGATTTCACCAGGGATCATCATGGCGCCCCTCACCGGATCGGATTGTGCACGGTCACCAGCTTGGTGCCGTCGGGAAAGGTCGCCTCGACCTGGATCTCGTGAATCATCTCGGGGATGCCCTCCATCACCTGGGCGCGGGTCAGCACGCCGGCGCCGTCGCGCATCAGCTCGGCCACGGAACGACCGTCACGGGCGCCTTCGACGACGAAATCGGTGATCAGCGCCACGGCTTCGGGATGATTCAGCTTAACGCCGCGCTCCAGGCGGCGGCGCGCCACATTGGCCGCCATGGCGACCAGCAGTTTATCCTTCTCGCGGGGCGTGAGATTCATGCCGCGCGCCTCCCCTGTCCTGTCAACTTAAACGGTAAGATACCGGCGGACCTCGTCGCTATCCAGCCCGGAAGCATCGCCCGCTGCCACCACCTCGCCCCGCTGCAGCAGGATGAAGCGGTCGGCCAGTGCCCGGGCGAAGTCGAAATACTGCTCGACCAGCACGATCGCCATGGTGCCGCGATCGGCCAGGCCGCGGATCACCCGGCCGATATCCTTGATGATGGAAGGCTGGATGCCCTCGGTCGGCTCGTCCAGCAGCAGGAGGCGGGGCCGCGTGACCAGCGCCCGCGCGATCGCCAGCTGCTGCTGCTGCCCGCCCGATAGATCGCCGCCCCGGCGATTGCGCATCTCGTGCAGGATGGGGAACAGGGCGAAGATGTCATCCTCGATCCGGCGTTCCGCCCGCTTCAGCGGCGCCAGGCCGGTCTGCAGGTTCTCATACACGCTGAGCCGCGGGAAGATTTCCCGCCCCTGCGGCACCAGGGCGATGCCGTGCCGGGCCCGTTCATGCGGTTTCAGCCCGGTGATGTCGCGGCCTTCCCACATCACCTGGCCGCTGCGCAGATGCTGTTGCCCGACAAGGGCCCGCATCAGCGAGGTCTTGCCGGTGCCGTTGCGGCCGAGCACGCAGGTGATCCGGCCCGGTTCGGCGGCGACCGTCACATCGCGCAAGGCATGGCTGGCGCCGTAATACAGGTTCAGGTTTTCGGCCGAAAGCATGGCTCAGCGCCCCAGATAGACTTCGATGACACGTTCGTCGTTCTGCACATGATCGACACTGCCCTCCGACAGCACGCTGCCCTCATGCAGAACGGTGACCCGGGCGCCCAGATCGCGAACGAATTCCATGTCGTGCTCCACCACGATCAGGGTGCGCTCGCCTTTCAGCGACAGGATCAGCTCGGCCGTCTGGCGCGTTTCGGCATCGGTCATGCCGGCGACCGGCTCGTCCAGCAGGATCAGCTGCGTGTCCTGCACCAGCAGCATGCCGATCTCCAGCCACTGCTTTTGGCCATGGCTGAGGCTGCCGGCATTGTGGCGCAATCTATGCGCCAGGCCGACGATCTCCATTACCCAGGCCATGCGGTCGAGCGCTTCCGAATCGAGCCGGGCGTTCAGTGTTTTCCAGGCGCCGCGCGGCGCCTTCAGCGCCAGCTCGAAATTCTCGAACACGGTAAGATTCTCGAACACGGTGGGCTTCTGGAACTTGCGGCCGATGCCGAGATTGGCGATCTCGGTTTCATCCAGCTTCGTCAGGTCGACCCGGCCGGCGAACAGCACCTCGCCGGCATCGGGGCGGGTCTTGCCGGTGATGATATCCATCATCGTGGTCTTGCCGGCCCCGTTCGGCCCGATGATGGTGCGCAGCTCGCCTGGCTGCACCATCAGGGCCAGATTGTTGATCGCCCTGAAGCCGTCGAAACTGACGCTGACGCCGTCGAGATAGAGCTGCGTGTCCGAAACCCGCGGGCGGTCGATCACATCCGGCGCGATCCCGGCGGTGGCGGGCTGCAGCAGCGGCGAGGGAATGGAGGTGGCGGGGCGCATCACTCGGCACTCCCTTTTGCTTCGGCCGGTGCGCCCGCAAAGCTGCGCCGCTCGGCGCGCCAGCTCCGCCATTGTCCGAACAGGCCGACGACGCCCCTGGGGAACAGCAGGGTACTGGCGATGAACAGCGCGCCCAGCACGAAGAGCCACAGATCGGGAGCGGCGCCGGTCAGCCAGGTCTTGACCAGGTTGATCAGCACGCCGCCGAGAATGGCGCCATAGAGCGTGCCGCGCCCGCCCACCGCCACCCAGATGGCGATCTCGATGGAGTTGGCAGGCGAGAATTCCGACGGATTGATGATGCCGACCTGCGGCACATAGAGGGCGCCGGCCAGTCCGGCCAGCACGCCGGACAGGGTGAAGGCAAACAGCTTCGCCGATGTCGGCGAATAGCCGAGGAACCGCACACGGCTTTCGGCATCCCGCAACGCCAGCAACACACGCCCCAGCTTGGAGCGCGTGACATACCGGCAGAGCAGGAAACAGCCACCCAATGCGGCAACGGAGGCAACATAGAGCCCGATCCGGGTGGTCTGGGCCTGTACCGGGAAGCCGAGGATATCCTTGAAGTCGGTCAGGCCGTTATTGCCGCCGAATCCCATGTCGTTGCGGAAGAAGGCCAGCATGAGCGCGAAGGTCATGGCCTGCGTTACAATGGAGATATAGACGCCGGTGACGCGGCTGCGGAAGGCAAACCACCCCAGCACCAGCGCGAGCAGACCGGGCACCAGCATCACCATCAGCAATGCGAAGGGGAAATGATCAAAGCCCATCCAGTACCAGGGCAGCTCCTTCCAGT
>CAYSCA010000283.1:0-3762 GCA_964429465.1 uncultured Rhodospirillaceae bacterium | reverse complement strand
GCGCTGAGCCGGGGGAATGGCAGATCGCGCGCGGCCTGCATGTTCGGCAGCAGCAGCACGCCCATCGCCTCGACCGCCGGCACGGCGAACAGGAACATCATCACCGTGCCATGCATGGTGAATATCTGGTTGTAGAGGGACTGGTCGAGCAGTCTGCCGGACGGAAAGGCCAGCTGCGACCGCATCAGGATCGCAAGAATACCCGCCAGAATGAAGAACAGCATCGCCGCGCCGACATAATACAGGCCGATATAGGTGTTGTTGACGGCCGTGACGGCGTTCAGTCCGGCCGGCGGGCGCCAGATCCCGAAAAGCTTGTCCCTTTCGCCGGCAGGCCGAGGCGTATTGCTGGGCAGTTGCATCAGCGGAGGCTCTCCAGGTATCCGGCGAGGGCGCGCAGGTCAGCTCCGCCGATCGTGTCAAAGGCCGGCATCGGATTGCCCGGCTTGATATGCTGGTTGCCGGCGATCCAGCCGGCGATCGTGCCGATATTGCTGGGCAGCATGCCGGCGCCGATGAAGCGGCGGCTGCCGAAATGCGTCAGATCAGGACCGATATTTCCTGTTGCATCCGTCCCGCGAATGGTGTGGCAGGTGCCGCATCCATTCGTTCTGAAAATGGAGTGGCCGTCCACCTGCGATGCGGCCGTCCTCTGTTGTGCGAGCCATCCCGAAAACTCGGCCTCAGGAGCAGCCATGGCATATAGCGACATATTGGCATGCTGCAGGCCGCAGAATTCAGCACATTGTCCGCGATAGATTCCCGCCCGTCCGGCGGACAGATGCAGAATGGTCGTGCGGCCCGGGATCAGGTCGGTCTTGCCGGCCAGGCTGGGAATCCAGAAGCTGTGGATCACGTCAGCGGATGTGAGGATCAGGCGCATCTTCCGGCCCACCGGCAGGCGCAGTTCGTTTGCGGTCTCAAAGTCTACCTCGCCCGCCGGCGTGAGATAGCGGATTCGCCACCAGAATTGATGCGCCGTGATTTCGACGGTCGGCATATCCGATTCCTGGCCGGCATTGCCTTGCCTGGTCAGCAGCAGGCCGTAGCTCAGCAGCAGGCTCAGCGCGACGACGGGGAAGACCAGGCCTGCCCCGAGAATGAGCGAACGGCCTTTCAGCCAGCTGGGCAGGCGATCCGGTCGCAGCGCCGCCGTGGCTGCCAGTGCCATGACCAGGATGAAAATGATCCCGCCGGCCACGAACATGATATTGCTGAGCATAAAATAGCGCTCGGCATCCGGACTGCCGGGTGCGAGCGCTGATTGGACGCCTTCGCATCCGGTAAGAAGAATGAAGGAGAAGGGGGAAAGGAGTCTCTGGAATTGCATCTGGAATTGCAGGACCGCCCCCGGCATGCCCGCAACCATGCCGGTACGCCGGTAGATGGCGGGCCTGCCGGAGTTACGGAAGAGAGCATGGTCTGTGCCGGTCAAGGCTGCCCTTTGCGTTGCCACACAGTAACGGGATGAAGGGCCGATTCGTTCCCCGTCTCCGGATTTGACGCCAGTTCATGGAACCTTGCCGCAACCGCGGCTGTAGATGGCAACAGCAAAACGGAGGGTGAAGGTGCTGAAAGTCCTCGCGCTGAACTGCAGCCTGAAATCATCGAATGCGAACGCGGCCTCGTCGACCCAGAAGATGTTGCGGCAGATTTTGCAGGCGATGTCGCGGTTTGACGTCTCCGGCGAGATCATCCGGACGGTTGATCACGACATCAAGCCAGGCGTCACCTCGGATGAGGGAGCCGGCGATGCCTGGCCGGAGATTCGCCGGCGTATTCTCGGCGCGCAGATACTGGTGATCGGAACGCCGGTCTGGCTGGGCCAGCCCTCCAGCGTATGCAAGCGCGTGCTCGAACGTATGGATGCCTTCCTGGGCGAAACAGACGATCAGGGCCGGATGGTGTCGTACGGACGGGTCGCCGCCGTGGCGGTCGTCGGAAATGAAGATGGGGCCCATCACATTTCCGCCGAACTGTACCAGGCGCTCAACGATGTCGGCTTCACGCTGGCGGCAAATGCCGTGGCCTACTGGGTCGGCGAAGCAATGCAGAAGACCAATTACAGCGATCTGAAGGAGACGCCGAAGGCCGTTCAGTCATCCATCGACATGCTGGCACGCAATACCGTTCATCTCGCGCGGATGCTGCAGGCCAGTCCATATCCGGGGGCGGGCTGACGCGGCGCAGGTGGGTTGGCATCATCTGCCTGTCGACGGAATTGCCCTGAGAAATCGGCGAGATACAGGCAGGAACCAAAACGGCAAACCAGTGTTGCTCCCACATTCGACATAGCCGCGTTACAGCACGCCCCAATCAGGAGAAGGTTGTCTATGGGATCGCGATATCTGGTGACCGGCGGGGCAGGATTCATCGGGCGCTATCTCAGCGAAGCGCTGCTTGAGCGCGGTCATCAGGTCCGGGTGCTAGATTCCCTCGTCGAGCAGGTCCATGGCGCGAGCCCGGCTGCGCCGTTGCAGGCGGATACGGAATTCGTACGCGCTGATATGCGGGATGCTGGCGCGGTCCGCGCGGCGTTGCGCGGGGTGGATGGCGTTTTCCACCTCGCCGCCGAAGTCGGCGTGGGGCAGAGCATGTACGAAATCACGCGCTACACGGGCGCGAACGACCTCGGCACTGCCGTTCTCCTTGAAGCAATGATAGAGGTGCCGGTGGAGCGGCTTGTCGTGGCCTCCTCCATGAGCGTCTATGGCGAGGGGCTCTATCTGGACGCCCACGGTCACAAGGTGACGATTTCGGAGCGCAGCCCCGAGCGGCTCAAGGCGGGGCTCTGGGAACCGGCGAGCGGCAATGGCGGCGACCTGACGCCGATCCCCACGCCCGAGACGAAGACGCCGAGCCTCGCCTCCGTCTACGCCCTCAACAAATACGCCCAGGAACGCATGTGCCTGCTGGTGGGCCAGGCCTACGGCATCCCCACCGTCGGGCTGCGCTTCTTCAACGTCTACGGCACCCGCCAGGCGCTTTCGAACCCCTATACGGGCGTACTCGCCATCTTCGCCTCCCGCCTCCTCAACGACAGGCCGCCGATGATCTTCGAGGACGGGCTCCAGCGGCGCAACTTCGTCCATGTCCGCGACGTCGCGCGGTGCTGCGTGCTCGCTCTCGAGTCCCGGCGCTCCGGCGGGCAGGTCTTCAACGTATCCAACGACGAGGAGATCACCGTCCATGAGGCGGCGGCCAGGCTGGCCGCGGCGCTCGGCAAACCCCGCCTCCTGCCGACCGTCACCGGCAAGTTCCGGGTCGGCGACATCCGTCACTGCTTCGCCGACATCACGCTTGCCCGCGAGCTGCTGGGCTACCGGCCGGACGTCGCCCTCGACGACGGCCTCGCCGAGCTGGTGGGCTGGCTGGGCGGGCAAATCGCGGTCGACCGCGTCGAGACGATGCAGCGCGAGCTGGCATCTCGGGGGCTCTCCGCATGACCGCCGCCTTCCCGTCCTCCGCCGCCCCGCCCGACACCGACCGGCGGCCGGTCCTCGTGACCGGCGGCGCCGGCTTCATCGGCACCAACCTGGCGGACCGGCTCGCCGCCGGCGGCCGCCAGGTCGTCGTGTACGACAACCTGTCCCGCCCCGGGGTGGAACACAATGTCGAGTGGCTGAAGCGGATGCATGGCGACCGGGTCTCGGTCGAGGTCGCCGACGTCACGGACGCCGCCCGGCTGGGCGCGGCGGTCGGCCGCGCCTCGGCGGTCTACCATTTCGCGGCACAGGTCGCGGTCACGACCAGCCTCGAGGC
>CAYSCA010000282.1:0-3769 GCA_964429465.1 uncultured Rhodospirillaceae bacterium | reverse complement strand
CGACGCAGAGCACGCCCTCATGCATGGCCTTGTGGGCGAGCCACGGCGCGCCCACCAGATCGCCGATGGCATAGACCCCGGGCTCGCCCGTCCGGCACCATTCGTCGATCACGACATGGGTGCGGTCGACCTTCACCTTGGTGCCTTCCAGGCCGATATTCTCCACATTGCCGACGATGCCGACGGCGAGGATCACGCGGTCGACGGTGATCTGGCTTTCCTTGCCCGCCTTGTCCTTGAGCGTGGCGGTCACGCTGTCGCTGGCCTTCTTCAGGGCCGTGACATTTGTGCCGACCATGATCTTCATGCCCTGCTTCTCGAAGCTCTTCCTGGCGAAGGCCGAAATCTCCTCATCCTCCACCGGCAGGATGCGGTCCATCACCTCCACCACGGTGACCTCGACGCCGAGCGTGCGGTAGAAGCTGGCGAATTCGATGCCGATGGCGCCCGAGCCGATCACCAGCAGCGATTTCGGCATCGCCGGCGGGATCATGGCTTCCTTGTAGGTCCAGACCAGCTTGCCGTCCGGCTCCAGCCCGGGCAGCGAGCGCGCCCGCGCCCCGGTGGCGAGGATGATATGCTTCGCCGCCAGGTCGGCGACCGGCTTGCCGTCCTTGGTCACCTTCACCTTGCCGCCGCCGGCCAGGGTGCCATGGCCGTCGAAGACCGGGATCTTGTTCTTCTTCATCAGGTGCTTCACGCCGGCCGACAATTGCGCCGCCACCTTGCGCGAGCGCTCGACCACCTTGGCGGAATTGATCGTCACCTTGCCCTCGACGGTGAAGCCGAAGGATTCCGCGTGGTTGATGTTGGAGTAGATTTCGGCCGAGCGCAGCAGCGCCTTGGTCGGAATGCAGCCCCAGTTCAGGCAGATGCCGCCCAGATGCTCGCGCTCCACGATCGCCGTCTTCATCCCGAGCTGCGCGGCGCGGATGGCGGTGGTGTAGCCGCCCGGTCCGGAGCCGACGACGATCACATCGAAACTGGTATCGCTCATGATGGCCTCTTTCAGAGTGAGCGGGTGATCCCGCCATCGACTCTCAAATTCTGTCCCGTGATATAGCCCGCCTGCTCCGACAGCAGGAAAGCCACCGTATCGGCGATCTCCTGCACCCTGCCGTACCGCTTCATCGGAATCCGCGCGACGCGCTCCTCCTTCGCCGGCAGGCTGTCGATGAAGCCGGGCAGCACGTTGTTCATGCGGATGCCCTGCGCCGCATACTGGTCGGCATAGACCTTGGAAAATGCCGCCACGGAAGCCCGCACCGGGCCGGAAACCGGGAAATCGGCTTCCGGCTCCAGGGTCGCATAGGTGAGGATGTTGACGAACGCCCCGCCCCCCTGCTTCAGCATGACCGGCGTCACCAGCCGCGCCATGCGCACGACGCTCAGATGCACCAGCTCGAAGCCCGTCAGCCAGGCATCGTCGCCGATCTCCAGCAGCTTGCCTTTCGGCGGATGGCCGGTGTTGTTGACCACCGCGTCGATCCGCCCGAACGCCTTCAGCGCGGTCTCGACCAGCATGCTGAGGTCTTCCGCCTTGGCGGTCGAGCCGTTCAGGCCGATGCCGCCATGCTGTTCGGCCAGGGCCTTGGCGCTGCCCGAGGGCGACATGGCGGCCACCTTGTAGCCGTCCGCCGCGAGCCGTTTCAGGACCGCCGCGCCCATGCCCTTGCCGGCGCCGGTAACGATTGCGACTTTCGCGTCAGCCATCGTCGGGCGCTCACAGCAGCATGGTGAGCGGGTCGTCGATGAAGCCCTTGAATGCCTGCAGGAACTCGGCGCCCACTGCGCCATCGACGGCGCGGTGATCGACCGACAGCGTGCAGGTCATCACGGTGGCCGGCACGATCTGGCCGTTCTTCACCACCGGGCGCTGCTCGCCCATGCCGATGGCGAGGATGCAGCCCTGCGGCGGATTGATCACTGCCTCGAACTGCTTCACGCCGAACATCCCGAGATTGGAGATCGAGAAGCTGCCGCCCTGGAATTCCTCGGGCTTCAGCTTGCCATCGCGCGCCCGCGCCGCGAGATCTTTCATCTCGGTGGCGATCTGGGTCAGGCCTTTCTGCTCGGCCTGCTTGACGATCGGCGTGATCAGGCCGTTCGGCGTCGCCACCGCCACCGAGATATCGGCATGCTCGTAATACATCATGCCGCTTTCGTCGTAGCTGGCATTGGCGGTCGGCACTTTTTTCAGCGCCAGCGCCACGGCGCGGATGACGAAATCGTTGACGCTGATCTTGGCATCGGTCTTCTCGTTGAGCCGCTTGCGCAAGGAAAGCAGCTCGTCGATCTCGGTATCGATGGTGAGGTAGAAATGCGGCACCGTCTGCTTGGACTCGGTCAGGCGCCGCGCGATGGTCCGGCGCATGCCGCTGAGCGGCTCCAGCCGATAGGGCATCTTCAGCAAATCGGCGAGCTGGCGCGCGCCGGGGCCCGACGCAACCGGCGCGGCCTTTCCGGCCGCCGCCGGCGCAGCCGCGCCGGCACCCTTCGGCGCCTTCTCGATATCGGCGCGCACGATGCGGCCATGCGGGCCGCTGCCCGTGATGCTGCGCAGGTCGATGCCGGCCTGCTCCGCCATGCGCCTGGCCAGCGGCGAGACGAAGATGCGGTTGCCCCCGGCGACCGCAGGCTGCGGTTGCGGCTGCGGTGCCGCCGGGGCGGGCTTCGCCTGCGGCGGCTTCTCTTCCGCCTTCGGTTCCGGCCTGGCTTCCGGCTTCTTCTCTTCCGGCTTCGGCGCGGGCTTGGCCGCGCCGGCCTTGATGTCCGAGGCACTTTCGCCTTCTTCCAGCAGGATGGCGATCGGCGTGTTCACCGCCACGCCCTCGGTGCCTTCGGCGACCAGGATCTTGCCCAGCTTGCCTTCGTCGACGGCCTCGAATTCCATCGTCGCCTTGTCGGTCTCGATCTCGGCGATGACATCGCCGGCCTTGACGCTGTCGCCTTCCTTCTTGTGCCAGGTCGCCAGCTTGCCTTCGGTCATGGTGGGCGAGAGCGCCGGCATCAGGATTTCAATCGGCATGATCTGATCCCCCCTCAGCGATAGCAGACGGCTTTGGCGGCCTGCACGATGTCGTCCACCGTGGGCAGCGCCATCTTTTCCAGATTGGCGGCATAGGGCATCGGCACGTCCTTGCCGGTGACCCGCACCACCGGCGCGTCGAGATAGTCGAAGGCCAGTTCCATCATCGTGGCGGCGATCTCGGCGCCGATGCCCGATTGCGGAAAGCCCTCTTCCACCGTCACCAGGCGGTTGGTCTTCTGCACGGATTTCACGATGGCGTCCTTGTCCATCGGACGGATGGTGCGCAGGTCGATGACTTCCGCCTCGATGCCTTCGGCGGCCAGCTTCTCGGCCGCCGCCAGCGCATGACCGACGGCAATCGCATAGCCGACCAGCGTGACGTCCTTGCCCGCGCGGGCAATGCGCGCCTTGCCGATCGGCACCACGTAATCGTCCAGCTTCGGCACTTCGAAGCTGCGGCCATAGAGAATTTCATTCTCGAGGAAGATGACCGGATTGGGGTCGCGGATCGCCGCCTTGATCAGGCCCTTGAAGTCGGCCGCCGAATACGGCGCGACCACCTTGAGGCCGGGGATATGCGAATACCAGGCGGCGTAATCCTGGCTGTGCTGGGCCGCGACGCGGGCCGCGGCGCCGTTGGGCCCGCGGAACACGATGGGGCAGCCCATCTGGCCGCCCGACATATACAGCGTCTTGGCCGCCGAATTGACGATCTGGTCGATCGCCTGCATCGAGAAA
>CAYSCA010000281.1:0-3791 GCA_964429465.1 uncultured Rhodospirillaceae bacterium | reverse complement strand
CCCTTGACGGTGGCGTCGTTGCAGATGATGACGCATTCGCGCCCCGCCACGCGGCCGATGCCGGTGATGATGCTCGCGGCCGCGATGTCGCCGCCATACATGTCATAGGCCGCGAACTGGCTGAGCTCGAGGAAGGGCGAGCCGGGGTCCAGCAGCGTGCGGACGCGGTCACGCGGCAGCAGCTTGCCGCGGGCGAGATGCTTTTCGCGGGCCTTCTCGCCGCCGCCCTGCTTGATCTTGTGGACCTTGGCTCTCAGGTCGTCCACCAGCGCCTGCATCTGTGCGGCATTGTCGCGGAAGGCGGCCGAGCGGGTATCGAGTTGACTGGTGAGCGCGCTCATGCGGGGCGATCTGCTTTTCGTTCTCGGGCTAGGGGTTCGGCGAAGATGCCAGCCGCCCCTCCCTGCCGCAAGACCCGCACCGGCAAAAGGATGCGGGCCGCGCAATCCCCTGCTAATTTCAGCCCCCTATCGGCAATATCGACAAAAGCTATGGAGGAATCATGGCCGGCGCAAACTTCGATCTGAGCGGAAAAGTCGCCCTGGTGACCGGCGGCAATGGCGGCATCGGCCTGGGCATGGCCGAGGGCCTGGCGGCCGCCGGCTGCGATCTCGTCATCTGGGGCGGCAATCCGTCGAAGAACGCCGCCGCCGAGACCGCGCTGAAGGCTTACGGCAAGCGCGTGCTGGTGCAGAAGGTGGATGTTTCGGATGAGCAGAAGGTCAATACTGCCTTTGCGGAGGCCGTGAAGGCGATGGGCCGGATCGATGGCTGTTTCGCCAATGCCGGCGTCAGCCAGGCGCGCGCCGCCTTCCACGAGCTGAGCACCGCCGAATGGCGCCGCGTCATGTCGGTCAACCTAGACGGCGCCTTCTTTACCCTGCGCGCCGCCGCCGCCCATATGGTCGAGCGCGCCAAGAACGGCGACAAGGCCGGCGGCCGGCTGGTCGGCATGGCGAGCACCGCCGGCATCCACGGCGCGGCGCGCGCGGAAGCCTACGGCGCCAGCAAGGGCGCCATGCTGGCGATGATCCGCGCGATGGCGGTCAGCATGGCGCGCTACGGCGTCACCGCGAACTCGATCCTGCCGGGCTGGATCGAGACCGAGATGACGGCTGCCGGTGTCGCCGATCCGAAATTCGCCGCCAATGTGCTGCCGCGCATTCCGGTGCGCCGCTGGGGCCAGCGCCAGGATTTCTCCGGCATCGCCGTCTACCTGATGAGCGATGCCAGCCAGTATCACACCGGCGACAGCATCGTGATCGACGGCGCCTATACGATTTTCTGACGCCCCGACGCCCTGGCTGTTTTCACCTGCAGCCATTGCATGCGCAGCACGCCGGCAAGGATCAGCATCCCGCCGGCGACCTGCTGCAGCGTGACGCTCGCGCCGAAGAAAATGGCCGCGACCACGACGGCGAAGACCGGAGCCATGCTGGTATACAGCGTCGCCACCGGCACGCCGATATGGCTGACGCCGTAATTCCACAGCAGGATCGCGATCCCCGCGCCGCCGATGCCGACCCAGGCCAGCATGCCCAGAGCCGCGGCCGACGGCATGGCGACCGGCAGGCGTGCGGGCTGCAGCAACGCGAGCAGCAGGAACAGGCTGCAGATCAACAGGCCGCCGGCCAGCGAGGTCAGGAAGGTGACGCGCATCTGGCTCCAGCCCAAAGCGGCCAGCCAGCCCTGCGCGCGGATCGAATACCAGCTCCAGCTGGTCATCGCGACCACCAGCAGCGCTTCGCCGAAATAGGGAATCTCGCCGGGCACCGCCGCGCGGGTGCGGACGGCATCCAGCGCGACCAGGCTGGCGCCGATCATCGCTGCGATGGCCGCCGGCCAGAAGCCCTGCGCCAGCGGCGCGCGCAGCATCAGCTTGGCGACCAGGGCCGCAACCAGTGGCCCGCAGCTCATCACGATGGCGGCCCGCACCGGATCGGACAGCATGATCCCGACGGTGAAGCAGACCGAGAACAGCGCCATGCCGCCGCCGAGCCGGAAGACCCTTATCCAGGGTATGGCCCCGGCGAACGGCGATTTCCGGTCATAGGCCAGCGCCAGGCCGAACAGCAGCGGCGCCGGAATCAGGTAGCGGATCGCGGCGACGAAATACGGATCGAGATGCCGCGTCGCCAGCACATAGGTCATCGGGATCATCGCGCCCCAGAGCAGGGCTGTCGCGACCAGTCCCAGGGAGGCGAGCATGGCGCCGCCCGCCGGCTGATTGCTCATCGGCGGATACTCAGACCGGCCGGGTCAGCCAGCGGTCGATATGGTCGATGCGGTCCGAGCCCCAGAACATCTCGCCATCGACGATGAAGGTCGGCGTGCCGAAAGCCTTCAGGTTCACCGCTTCGGCCGTCGCGTCCAGCACCTGCTGCCGCGCCGCCTGGTCGTCCGCCGCGGCGGAGATTTCCGCCTCGGCGATGCCCAGGCCGTTCAGCAATCCGGCCAGATGCTCCGGCTTCGCGATGTCCCTGCCCTCGCCCCAGTATTGCCGGAACGCGGCCTTCGCGAAGGCGACGGCCTTTGCCGCATCCTGCGCCTTCAGCCGGCAGAACAGCAGCCGCGGCAGCTTGGCGTCAGTGGGGAACGGATCGGGCGTGGTGACGATCGGCAGGCCGGCGAGTTTCGCCGAGCGCGTCCAGTCATGCTGCATGTGATCCATCTTCTGCTTCGGCATCGGCGCGCGATCGGGGATCGCCTTCCACAAATGTCCAATCGAAATCGGCCGCCAGTCGACGGAACGGCCGTGCCTGGCCGCCACCGCCTCGATCTGGTTGGCGCCGATATAGGCGTAGGGCGAGGTAAAATCCCAGTAGAAGACGATCGGATCGGCCATGGGGAGGCTCCTTTTTCGTTGTACTTTACCAGCCGCCGCGCGCCAGCCAGCGATCGATCATGTCGAGGCGGTCGGCCCCCCAGAATCCTTCGCCGTCGACGAAGGTGAACGGCGAGCCGAAGACGCCGCGCTTGTGGATCGCCTCCTCCGTCATGTCGCGCAGCCGGGCCTTGATCTCGGCGGACTCGATGCCCTGCACGAAGGCCGAGCGGTCGATGCCGAGGCCGGCAGCGATATCGGCCACCAGATCGGGAGAGGAGATGTCCCTGTCCTCGACGAAGAAGGCGGCATAGACCGCCTTGATGAAGGGAACCGCCTTGTCGGGCGCATTCTGCTGCAGCCAGTAGACGCCGCGGGCCGCCGCCTGGGTCGGCAGCGGGAATTTCGACGGCATGTTGAACGGGATCTTGTGCTCGCGGGCCGAGCGGGCGAAATCCTTCTTCGAATAATCCCCCTTCAGCGGATATTCGGTCAGCGGCTGCGAGCCCGCGACCTTGAACACCGCGCCGAGCAGCATCGGCTTCCAGTCGACGGCGCGGCCATGCTTTGCCGCGAGCTGGTCGATGCGCATGGCGGCGATATAGCCGTAGGGCGAGGAAAAATCGAAATAGAATTCAAGCGGGGCGGCCATGGCGTTTCTCCGTCTTCTGGCTAGTCAAATCCGTTTCACTCGAAGCCGAAGGCGCGCCGGACGCCGCGCAGCACCGGATGCTCCTCCGGCTCCAGCTCGATGCCGACCGAGGTGATGCGCTCGTTGCGCACCTCGCGCACCACCAGTTCCACCGGCCCGTAGCGCAGGCGGTCGCCGACCACCGCGCGATGGCGCAGGCGCCGGCGCACATGGGCTCCCACCGGCTCGTTGCGGTCCTTCTCGTCGACCGGCAGGCCGTAGAGCAGCGCCACCTCGCCGAGCAAAGTATCGCCGGTCAGCACGAACTCGCCGAAC
>CAYSCA010000280.1:0-3799 GCA_964429465.1 uncultured Rhodospirillaceae bacterium | reverse complement strand
GGCGATGCGCTCTGCGTTTCCATCGCTGCCGCCTCGATCATCGCCAAGGTGACGCGCGACCGCGCGATGGCCAAACTGCATCTGCGCTATCCCGCCTATGGCTGGGACAGCAACAAGGGATACGGCACGCCGGCGCATCATGCCGGGCTCAAGGCGGCCGGGATTTCCCCCCATCACCGACTAGGTTTTGCGCCTGTTCATGAACAGATGACTCTACATCTAGAGTTAACCACCTGATAACCCAAAGAATCTAATGACTTGCGGATCAATTCAGGGGGATGATCCGCAGATGGCGCCGACCTTTATCGACCCGACCCGCAAGTCCAGGAACCAGAAAGGGCTGCGGAAGGGCCATCTGAGCCTCGTGGAATCCAGTCCGGATGCCGGCCGCAGCGCCAGGCTGCGCGTCAAGCCGCTGGTCGCCAAGCTGCCGAAGGCGGAAGTCGCCCGCGCCCTGCCGCATCCCGACCTGCCGCTCGACAAGATCCTGCTCGGCGACTGCATCGCCGAGATGAGCAAGCTGCCGGCCGAAAGCATCGACTGCATCTTCGCCGACCCGCCCTACAACCTGCAGCTCACCGGCGAGCTGCGCCGCCCCAATGACAGCGTGGTCGATGCGGTCGACGACGACTGGGACAAGTTCGACTCGTTTGCGGCCTATGATTCCTTCAGCAGGGACTGGCTGACGGCGGCGCAGCGCCTGCTCAAGCCGAACGGCACGATCTGGGTGATCGGCAGCTACCACAACATCTTCCGCCTCGGCGCGCAGCTGCAGGATCTCGGCTTCTGGATGCTGAACGACGTGGTCTGGCGCAAGACCAATCCGATGCCGAATTTCCGCGGCAAGCGCTTCACCAATGCGCATGAGACGCTGATCTGGTGCGCCAGAAGCCAGGATGCCAAGGGCTACACCTTCAACTACGATGCCATGAAGGCGCTGAACGACGATCTGCAGATGCGCTCGGACTGGCTGATCCCGATCTGCTCGGGTTCCGAGCGCCTGCGCGGCGAAAACGGCGCCAAGACGCATCCGACCCAGAAGCCCGAGGCCCTGCTGCACCGGGTGATCGTCGCCTCCACCAAACCGGGCGACGTGATCCTCGACCCCTTCTTCGGCTCGGGCACCACCGGCGCGGTGGCCAAGCGGCTCGGCCGCCATTTCATCGGGCTGGAGCGCGACAAGACCTATGCGCGCGCCGCCGAGCGCCGCATCAGCATCGTGCAGCCGGCCGCACCCGACGATATCGAGGTCTCCAAATCCAAGCGCGACGAGCCGCGCATCCCGTTCGGCTGGGTGGTCGAGCGCGGCCTGCTCTCGCCCGGCACCGTGCTGGTCGACCCGTCGCGGCGCTTCTCGGCGCGGGTGCGCGCCGACGGCACGCTGGCGACCGCCGATGCCAGCGGCTCGATCCACAAGATGGGCGCCCATGTGATGAATGCGACCGCATGCAACGGCTGGGTCTTCTGGCATGTCGAGGTCGAGGGCAAGCTGAAGCCGATCGACATCTTCCGCCAGCAGCTCCGCGCCGAACTGCCCTGACGCATCGCTAATTTTCTGGCGTCGCCAAATCCGGCGATGCTAACCTGAGGCCGAGTGGCCGCCCAGAAGGGGCGACAGGGGGTGCCGGCATGACACATCAGCGCGGAATACCGACCGCCCTGCTGCGGCGGCTCGCCGAGGAGGATGATACGCTCCTCGACGAGCGTGGCCGCGAGATCGACAGCCTGATGATCGGGCGCCTGTACCAGTCGAGCGGGCCGGTGCGGTATGTGCCCTTCCCCATCCTGTTCGGCGCGTTCCTGATCTTCGGCGATTACACCGCCTGGTGGAGCATCCTCGCGCTCACCGCCCTGTACACCGCCGGCACCTGGTATCTCGACCGCCAGCGGCAGGCGCTGGCCGCCCTGGCCGGCCATATCGCCGACCCGGCCGTGTGGGGCCGCCGCTTCGCCTGCGGCTCGGCCGCTACCGGACTGACCTGGGGCCTGCTCGGCGCGCTGTATTTCCCGGCCGGCGATTTCCGCCTGCAGGCGGTCATGGCCGTGGCCTGGTCTGGACTCGCCATCAGCAGCATGAATACGCGCGCGGCGCATCTGCCGTCCTATTACGCTTTCCTGCTGACCATGTCGGTGCCGGTCTATCTCCGCACCTTCCTGTCGGGCGAACTGCCGGCGATTTCCATGGTGCTGCTGGGCCTGGTGCTCGGGATCGCCTTCAGCTTCGGCGCC
Organism: uncultured Rhodospirillaceae bacterium; assembly: GCA_964429465.1. GTDB lineage: Bacteria > Pseudomonadota > Alphaproteobacteria > Ferrovibrionales > Ferrovibrionaceae > Ferrovibrio. The sequence goes on along the minus strand of CAYSCA010000280.1, from coordinate 1,570 downwards.
CATGCGCTGAACCGGCGCGAGCGGCTCGGTTTCGCGCTGCGGCTGCGCAATGCCGAACTGATCGGCGACATGGATGTGGCGCGGGCCGAAGCCGAATCCGGCCGCATGGAGATCGAGTCCGCCCATCGCCGGGCGTTGCAGGATTTCGCGGCGGCGCAGCGGATCGGCGGCTGCGGCAGCTGGAGCTGGCATGCCGAAGACGAACGCATGGACTGGTCCGATGAATTCTACCGGCTGCTCGGACTGACGCCGCGATTCTGCCAGCCGAGCCTGGCGGCCTGGCTGGAGCAGGCGCATCCCGACGATCACGCGGCGTTGCGCAGCCATTACCAGCGTCTGCGCCACAGCGCCGGCCGCGAGCGGATCACTTTCCGCCTCGGCGGCGCCGCGCCGAACCGGCGGCTGGAAGCGATCGGCGAATCCGGCGGCGAGGGTCAGGCCGCCGTGATCAACGGCATCCTGCGCGAAACCTCCGATCAGTCGACGCCGTAGACCTTGAGCAGCACCTTGTCGGGCCGGCGCTCGCCGATGCCGATGCAGAGTTTATGCACCAGCCATTGCAGGTCCGGCGCGGCCGTCTCGATGCGCATCGCGGTGCGCATGTAGTAGGCGGCGGGATCGACCGTCTCGCCGCGGGCGAGCCGCACCATCACCTCGGCCGGACCGATGCGCAGGCCGCGGCTCCAGACTTCGACGACGGCGCCGCCATCGAGCTGGAGCATGTAGCGCGCATCCAGATCGGCCATGCCGTCGGGCCGCAGCACCTGCCAGTCGGCGCCGCCGGACAGGACCTTCCCGTTCAGCCGGCCTTTGACGCGGCCGCCGGTGATCGGCACGCAGCGGCGCTCGCCGGTATCGCCCTTGCCGGCGCTCTGCGGCGCGGCGACCTCGACTTCCAGTTCGAACAATGGGGTCAGCATCCGTCTCCTCCTCAGATTCTGCGCAGCCGCGCCATCGCCTCGTCGAGCTGGCGGTTGAACGAGGCCGTCTGCGCCCGGCCCAGTATGTCGGTCAGCGCCGCCTGCGCCTTCTGCCACGACGGCAGGGCCTTCAGGAATACACGCCTGCCCTCGGCGGTCAGCCGGATCACGCGGCGGCGGCGGTCTTCCGGAGAGACCGCCTGCTGGGTCAGGCCGCGCTGCTCCAGCAGACGCAGATTGCGGGTGAGGGTGGTCTGATCGGTATCCAGCAGGGCGGCGAGTTCGCCGACCGTATGGCTGCCGTCGCGATGGAGATAGGCCAGCGTGCCGAATTGCGGCGCGCTCAGCCCCGTCTCGGCGAAATAGCCGGCATAGACCTGCGCCGCCAGCCGGTTGGCGGCATGCAGGCGCTGCAAGGTGCAGCCTTCCTCGGTCAGCTGGCGGAAGGCGATATCAGCCGGATCGGGACGTTTGCGGGCCATGCGCCATCAATAGCGCAGAGCCCGGCCCTTGCAAACCGCCGGCCGGCAGCTTAGCTGTAGCTACATTATATGTATCTACATGCAATATGGAGCCGCGGATGCAGGATGTGGTGATCACCGGCATGGGGATGGTGACCCCGCTGGGCAGCGGAGTGGAGGTCAACTGGC
>CAYSCA010000279.1:0-3850 GCA_964429465.1 uncultured Rhodospirillaceae bacterium | reverse complement strand
CTCGCCGCCGCCGGCGAAGACGATGTCCTGCTTCCCCATCTGGATCATCTCGGCCGCATTGCCGATGCAGTGCGCCGTGGTCGAGCAGGCGGAGCTGATCGAATAATTGACACCCTTGATCTTGAAGGCGGTCGACAGCACGGCCGAGCAGGTGCTCGACATCGCGCGCGGCACCATGAAGGGGCCCACTTTCTTGGGGCCTTTCTCGCGGGTGATATCGGCGGAGGCGACGAGATTCCTGGTGGAGGCGCCGCCCGAGCCGACGATCAGCCCGGTGCGCTCGTTGACGACATCGCCCTGCTCGAGGCCGGAATCGGCGATCGCCTGTTCCATGGCGAGATAGGCATAGGCCGCGCCATCGCCCATGAAACGCTTCTGGCGGCGGTCGATCGCCGCCTCGAGGTCGATCTTGACCGCGCCATGCACCTGGCTGCGGAAGCCGAGCTTGGCGTAATCCTCGGCAAACACGATGCCGGACCGGCCGGCCTTCAGGCTGTCGACCACTTCCGCGGCATTGTTGCCGATCGAGGAGGTGATGCCGAGGCCGGTGACGACAACGCGACGCATGGCGGATTCCCTCAGGCCGCCGCCGGAGCCATGCCGTCGGGGAACACCCCGACCCGCATGTCCTTGCATTCATAGGCGGGCTTGCCGTCGATATACATCACGCCGTCGGCGATCGCGATGCCGAACTTGCGCATCAGCACCTTCTTGATGTCGATCTTGAAGGTGATCTTCTTGGCCGCCGGGGTGACCATGTCGGAGAACTTGACCTCGCCGACGCTGAGCGCGCGGCCCTTGCCGGGCGCCTTCATCCAGCCGAGGAAAAAGCCGACCAGCTGCCACATGGCGTCGAGGCCGAGGCAGCCGGGCATGATCGGGTCGCTCTCGAAATGGCAGGGGAAGAACCACAGGTTGGGCTTGATGTCGAGTTCGGCCTCGATCTCGCCCTTGCCGTATTTGCCGCCTTCGGAGGCGATCTTCAGGATGCGGTCGAGCATCAGCATGGGCGGCAGCGGCAGCCGGGCATTGCCCTCGCCGAACAGCTTGCCATGCGCGCAAGCCAGCAGATCCTCGTAAGTGTAGCTCGTCTTCCGTTCCACGTGCGGAACCCTCAACCCCTGTTGCACCTGAAGGATGGACGGGCGGCGGTCCCCATCCGCATCCGGACGGCCTGAGCCGGTTAAGTCTTTGGACCTGTATCCACCTTCCGGGCACAATGTAGTGATCCGGATGCCGGTCGCAACAGTTTCGTTGCACATTGTTACAAAGCTGCTACTGGCCGGCGGCCAAAAGCTGCGATATATCGGGCAGGATGAACAAAATGATCGAACCCCGGTTCCAGGAGGCCTCCGTCCTGCTGCGCGAGGCCGGCCTGCGCACCACGCGCCAGCGGCTGGTGCTGGCGCAGATCCTGTTCGCCCATGGGCCGCGCCATGTCACCGCGGAAAGCCTGTTCAACGAGGCCGCCGCCGCCGGCGAGCGCCTGTCGCTGGCCACCGTGTATAACTGTCTGCACCAGTTCACCGCCGCCGGCCTGCTGCGCATGGTGACGGTGGACGCCGGGCGGTCCTATTTCGACACGAATCTGCAGCCGCATCACCACTTCTACTATGAGCAGACCGGCGAACTGCGCGACATCCCGGATACCGAGGTTTCGGTCGCCCGCCTGCCCCAGGCACCCGAAGGCGCCCGCATCAGCCGGGTCGACGTGATCGTCCGCCTCGACAGCTGAGCGCAGCCGCTGGCTCCGCGGTCGGCCGGCTTTTCTTAGAATGATTCAAAACAACTTGACAGGGCCCGTCCCGGGGGCATAATCCCGGTTCGTCCCGAATCCGTTCGGAGCTGCCGCCTGCCCCCATGCCGGCGGCCGGGATCAAAAGGGTAGAGGAGGACCAGCATGCCCGCACTCAAGAACACCAAGACCCATGGCAACCTGAAGGACGCCTTCGCGGGCGAGAGCCAGGCGAATCGCCGTTATCTCTACTTCGCCCAGAAGGCGGATGTGGAAGGCTATAATGACGTGGCCGCGGTTTTCCGCTCCACCGCCGAGGGCGAGACCGGCCATGCCCATGGCCATCTGGAATTCCTCGCCGAGGTCGGCGATCCGGCCACCGGCGAGCCGATCGGCTCGACCGCCCAGAACCTGAAGGCCTCGATCGCCGGCGAGACCCACGAATACACCGACATGTATCCGGGCATGGCCAAGACCGCCCGCGAAGAGGGCTTCGACGAGATCGCCGAATGGTTCGAGACGCTGGCCAAGGCCGAGAAGAGCCATGCCGGCCGTTTCCAGAAGGCCCTCGACACCATGGCCTGACGAGTGCGGGCGTAAGACGCCATCGTACTCGATTTCGCATTCAAGGTGACGTGACGACCCGGCGCTGAGAGATTCAGCGCCGGGCTGCCGCCTGCGTCAGACGCACCATCGGAGACTTTCATGCGCGAAGGCAGCCTGGACGCGCCGACCCGCCATCCGCTCGACTGGCAGAATCCCGATTTCTACGACATGGAGAAGATCGATGCCGAGCTGCGGCGCGTCTTCGACATCTGCCATGGCTGCCGCCGCTGCTTCAACCTGTGCGATTCCTTTCCCCGGCTGTTCGACCTGATCGATGAATCGCCCACCGGCGAGCTCGACGAGGTCAAGTCGGCCGATTTCAAGCCCGTCGTGGACGCCTGCACGCTCTGCGACCTGTGCTACATGACCAAATGCCCCTATGTGCCGCCGCATGAGTTCAATCTCGATTTCCCGCATCTGATGCTGCGCTACCGCGCCGCCGAGCGGAAAGCGGGCCACAAGGACATGATCGGCGACCAGCTGTCGCAGACCGACCGCAACGGCAGGCTGGCCGGCCTCGCATCGGGTATCGCCAACTGGGCGTCCGATCGCGGCAACGGCCTGACCCGCGGCCTGATGGAGAAGGTGGCCGACATCCATCACGATGCCGAGCTGCCGAAGTTTCATGCGAAGACGCTGGTCTCGCGCGCCCGCAGCGAGGCGCCCGCCGTCAACACGGCGGCGCCGGCCTATGCCGCGGGACGCAAGGCGGCGATCTATGCGACCTGCTTCGGCAACTACAACAATCCCGATATCGGCATCGCCGCGCAGAAGATCCTCGCCCACAACGGCGTCGCGCTGCGGGTGGAATATCCCGGCTGCTGCGGCATGCCGCGGCTGGAACAGGGCGATATCGAAGACGTGGCGAAGAAGGCGCGCCGCGTGGCGGAAGCCTTCGAGCCGCTGATCGACGACGGCTACGACATCGTGGCGCTGGTGCCGTCGTGCGCGCTGATGCTGAAATTCGAATGGCCGCTGATCCTGCCCGATGACCCGCTGATCAGGAAGCTGAGCCAGGCGACCTTCGACATTTCCGAATACATCGTCGATATCGCCAAGACGCATGGCCTCGCGCCGGGGCTGAAGCCGCTCGACGGCGGCGTGACGCTGCATCTCGCCTGCCACGCCCGGGCGCAGAATATGGGCGCCAAGGCGACCGAGCTGATGAAGCTGATCCCGCAGCAGCCGGGCGATCTCGCCGTGATCGAGCGCTGCGCCGGCCATGGCGGCTCCTGGGGCGTGCGCAAGGATTTCTTCGAGGTCGGCATGAAGGTCGGCAAGCCGGTGGCACGTACGGCCGTGAAGGAGAACAAGGCGCATATCGCCTCCGAATGTCCGCTCGCCGCCATCCATATCCGCCAGGGCATGGAGCGCGAAGGCAGGGACAAGGAAGGCTTCACCCTGCCGGCGAAGGCCGAGCATCCGGTGGAACTGTTCGCCAAAGCTTATGGGTTGCTGTGATGAAGACGACGATCACCCGCGCCGATATCCTGTCGCTCGACGATTTCG
>CAYSCA010000278.1:0-3879 GCA_964429465.1 uncultured Rhodospirillaceae bacterium | reverse complement strand
CCCGGGTTCATCTGCTGAAAAGCAGCGCGCAATATCCATCTGGCCGGGTTGCGGCGGCGTGCTAGATTGGAGGCGATCCTGATCGGAGGGCCGCCTCATGTCTCGACGCCTGTTCCTTGCTGCCGGTCTGCTCGCAGCCGCGGGCCTGTCGGGCGCTGCCTGGGCCCATCACGGCTGGGGCTCCTACGATTCAACCAAGACGCTCACGCTGGAGGGGACGGTCGAGAAGGTCATCCCGGACAACCCCCACGCCGAGCTGCTGCTGAAGACGGCCGACAAGACCTGGCAGGTCATCCTGTCGCCGCCCAGCCGGATGGCGAACCGCGGCAAGCCGATCACCGAGATCAGGGCCGGCGACAAGGTCACCGCCGTCGGCTATGCCAGCAAAAACCACGACAACGAGATGCGGGCCGAACGCATCACCCATAACGGCAAGACGGTCGAACTGCGCTAGGCACCGCCGAGCATGGAACACGCGCCGTCGGAGCATCCCTGGCTGGTAGCGCTGGAGCAGTCGGCGCTGGGCGCAGCGATGCGGCAGTCGGAATTCCTGTACCCCGCCGCCGAGATCCTGCACATCTTCGGCTTCGCGCTGCTGGTCGGCAGCATCATCGGCTTCGACCTGCGCATCCTGGGCGTGAACCGCCGGCAGCCGGCCTCGGCCTTCGGCCGTCATAACGTGCCGCTGGCGATGGCCGGATTCTTCATCGCCGCGCCCGCAGGTATCCTGCTCTTCGCCACCGAGGCCACCAGCATCGCCGTCAATACCGCGTTCCAGATTAAGCTCGCCTGCATCGCCATCGGCCTGCTCAATGCCGGGCTGTTCCATCTCGGACCCTGGCGCGACCTGGATCGGTGGGGCCATACGGTGACCGCGCCGGCCGCTGCCCGTGTCGGCGCGGTGATCTCGCTGCTGGCCTGGACCGGCGCGCTGATCGGGGGACGCCTGATCGCCTATCTGTAACAGAGCCGAAACCGGCGTTTTTCCAGCAGGTTAAATTAACCATCGCCGCCTGCCGCGTGCCGTCCGCACCGGCCGCACGCCGCCATGCCGGCGCAAACCCTGCCCCTCGGCCGCGCCAGGCGTCGTGGAACCGCAGCATCCTCCTGCGCATTTCTGGACGGCACGCCTTTCCTGCGGATCAAAGGCCGGCCTGTGCTGCGCCGATGAGTCCCGGACATCGACAAAAAAGGAGATAACAGATGATCGCCCGTCGCAGTCTGCTCAATGGTGCCGTTGCGGCCTTGGCCATGGCTGCCCTCGCCGCCTGTGCTTCCCAGCCCTATTCCGTCGACGGCACGGTATCCTATCGCGAGCGCCTGATCCTGCCCGCGGATTCCGTGATCATGGTCCGGCTCGAAGACGTGACCCGCGGGACGGGTGCACCGGTCACCGTCGCCGAGCAGCGCATCTTGCCGACGTCCTCCGGCGTGCTGCGCTATTCGATGCCCTATTCGCCGCAGGCCATCGATCCGCACGCCACCTATGTGGTGAATGCCTGGATCGAGCAGGGCGGGCGGGTCCTGTTCCGCAACAACAAGCTTTATCAGGTGATCACCAAGGGCGCCCCGAACTACGCCAATATCGAGCTCGAGCAGGTGGTGGCGACGGTGCCGGGCACCACTGTGGTTCCCTCCAGCACGGTGATCATGCAGCAGCCGGCGGCCGGTACCACGGTGGTGCAGCCCGCGCCCGGGACGACCGTGGTGCAGCCCGCCGGCACGACGGTGGTGCCCGCAAATCCGCCGCCGGGCAGCATCGTGGTGCAGCCGGTGCGCTGACCCACCGGCCGCGCACGCCTTTCTCCGGCAGAGACCCCGCCCATCCGGGCGGGGCTTTGCATGTTCACGGGTTTTGTCTCTCAGGGGCAGGGGATATCGCGGAAGGCGTAGATGCGGTCGTCTGCCGGCCGGTAATCCGGCCGCGGCGCGGCATTGCCGCCTTTGACGGCCCATTCCGGCGACCAGTAGGTCTGGTAGACTTGGCAGATCATGCGGCCGTCGCGCTGGGTTCGGCTGTATTCCGCCTTCGCGGCCCAGTGGCCATCGGTTTGCAGCAGACGGGTTTCCCCGTCCTTCACCGTGAGCCGCCAGTGCAGCAGGACGCCATCGCGGGTCAGCAGGTCGACGGGGCCCGGCCGGGGCGGCAGGGTAATATCCATCGCCAGGACATGGCCGCCGGCCAGCACGGTCCCCGCCTCAAATGCCAGCGGCGGCGCCGGAGACTGTTCCGCTGCGGCAGCGGCGCCGGCAAAAAGGGCGATGAGGACGAACGGATGCATGCCGGCAGCATAGCACAGCCTGCGAGGCGCGCCGGTCAGGCTTTCGCTTCCCGCGCCGATTGCAGCCACGCGCGTGCCTTCTCGCGATGCACCTCGGTGATGCTGCTTTCCACCGCCTTGATCGCGGCGAGGATGACGGCGATGTCGTCGCCATAGCCGAAGGCGCCGAGCAGGTCGGGCACGATGTCGAGCGGCACGATGAAATAGCCGAGCGCGCCAAGCAGGATGGCCTTGGCGGTGGCCGGCGTCTTCGGGTCGGTGGCGGCGAAGAAAGCGGCCAGGAAGGTCTCGGCGAAGGGCAGGTAGCTGAGCGTGGATTTCAGCTTGCGCCAGAATCGCCGCGTCATCCGCTCTTCCTCCGCGCTCAGGCGGGCGGGGTCGGCGGGCAGCTGATATTCCGGCGGATTGGGATCGAGGCTCACGCCGCTGATATGGGTGCAGAACCCGCGGCACGCAAGGCGGCGGCGCTGGCCGGGGCCGACCCTCGTCAGGCCAGACCCTCGTCAGAACGGGGCCGATCTGCTAGAACCCCCGCAAATCGTTGTAGGGACAAACAATCGGAGGACAAGTCCATGCAGTTGCAAGGCGTAGGCGCGATCGTCACCGGCGGCGCTTCGGGTCTGGGTGCGGCGACGGCGCACGAGCTGGCCAAGGCAGGCGCCAAGGTTGCCATTTTCGACATGAACCTCGAACTGGCCGAGCAGACCGCCAAGGAGATCGGCGGCGTGGCGATCAAGTGCGACGTGGCCGACGGGCCGGGCGGCGAAGCCGCCGTGAAGGACGCGATCGCCAAGGTCGGCCCGGTGCGCGTGCTGGTCAACTGCGCCGGCGTCGGCACGCCGATGAAGGCGGTCGGCAAGGATGGCCCGGTTGCGCTGGAGAAATTCGTCAAGGTCGTGCAGATCAACCTGGTCGGCACCTTCAACATGGTCCGCCTCGTCGCGCATCACATGCAGCAGCAGCCGGAAATGGCCGACAAGGAGCGCGGCTGCATCATCAATACGGCGTCCGTCGCGGCTTTCGACGGCCAGATCGGCCAGCCGGCCTATGGCGCCTCGAAGGCAGGCGTGCATGGCATGACCCTGCCGCTGGCGCGCGAATTCGCGCAGTTCGGCATCCGCGTCTGCACCATCGCGCCGGGCCTGTTCGGCACGCCGATGATGTTCGCCCTGCCGCCGGAAGCGCAGGAGAGCTTGGGTAAGTCGGTGCCGTATCCGTCGCGGCTCGGCCGGCCGGAGGAATATGCCGCGCTGGCGCGCCATATCTGCGAGAACGTGATGCTGAACGGCGAGACCATCCGCCTCGACGGCGCGCTGCGTATGGCGCCGCGGTGACTTTTTGTCATCCCCGCGAAAGCGGGGATCCCATTTTTTAATGGGACCCCGGGTCAAGCCCGGGGTGACGAGTGGGACGAAGGCCGCCTCCTCAGGCGGCCTTTTTCTTTGTCTGAATCCGGCCATTTGCGGCCTTCGGAGGCGCCCCGAAGCCTTGCCCCATCGGGCGATTCCCGCTACCCCTTGGGCCGGATTTTCCACCCCTGATTTTCAGCCCATTTCCGGAGGTTCTTCTCATGGCGCGCAAGAAAATCGCCCTTATC
>CAYSCA010000277.1:0-3904 GCA_964429465.1 uncultured Rhodospirillaceae bacterium | reverse complement strand
GCTCGGCAACGGCATGATCATGCTCGGCTCGGCCCGGGATAACGGCCTGCCGATGAAAATGCCGAAAGACGCCGGCGGCAATACCCAGGGCGTCTATGTCGCGGTCAGCGACGCCGATGCGGTCTATGCAAAGGCGCAGGAAGCCGGCGCCGAGATCGTCATGACCATCCGCGACACCGATTACGGCAGCCGCGATTTCTCCGCCCGCGATCCGGAAGGCCATCTGTGGAGTTTCGGCACCTACATGCCGGACTTCCCGCAGGACTGAGATCACGCCTTCGGCCGGCCCGCCAGCCGCAGCTCCCGCGCGCCGCGGCCGGCTTCCTGCTGCAGGGCACGCCGCAGGGTGGTCGGCTCGGCATAGCCGACGCGGCCCGCGATCTCCTCGAAGGAGAGCTTCGTGGTCTCGAGCAGTTCGACGGCGCGCTCGACCCGCAGGCGGCGCAGGAAGCGGACCGGGGACAGGCCGGTGGCGCGCTCGACCCGGCGGGCGAAGGTGCGCGGGCTCAGCCCGGCCGCAACCGCCAGCTCTTCCACCGGGAAGGCCGTCGCCAGATGTTTGCGCGCCCAGGATTCGGCCCGCTTCACCTGCTCGTCGGCGGCGGCGAGGAAGCCGAGCGCCATATAGGGCGATTGCGAGCGCCGCTCGTCGAGCAGCAGGTAGCGCGCGCATTGCGCGGCGAGCCGGGCGCCGCCGTGGCGGGCGACGATGGCCAGCATGAGGTCCATCTGCGCCATGGCGGCGCCGGCGGTCGTCACCGGCCCGTCGGTCACCACCAGCGCGTCGGTATCGAGCCTCACCTCCGGATGCAGGCGACGGAACAGCGGCGCCAGCCACCAGGTGGTCGTCGCCCGTCTTCTCTCCAGCAGCCCGGCCGCGGCCAGCAGGAAGGCCCCCGAACAGGAGGTGGCGATTGCCGCGCCACCGGCGGCGGCATTACGCAGCATGCCGCGTGCCTGCACGGCATCGCGGGCCTTCAGGCGCGTGGCGACCTCCGCTTCCGTGGTCATGCCCAGCCCCGGCAGGATGACAAGCTTGGCGGCAGCCTTGCCCGGCTTCTCACACTGCGAGCCGGCCATGGCGCGCGCCGCGGCAGCGCCCGAGCCGGTCACCCCGACATCGAAGGCCGGCTGGCGCCCGGCGGCAAGCTGCAACCGGTTGGCGGTCGCCAGCACGTCCAGCGTGATGGCGATGCCGGAGGCCATAGCGCCTTTGAGGACTAGAATCTCGACTGGAACCATATGGCAGGAAATCCCCGAAGAATGTCAGATTTGACACTGGCGGAAATCCTGCCCCGTCGCGATGATCCGCGCAACGACCATGCGAGGGAGAATGCCGTGACTGCTATGGCCCTAGTCCAGGACGATGCGCTGGCGGATTTCAGCTGCCGCGAGATCACGCTGCTGGGCGTTCCGAAATCGGTGTATGTGGCGGGCAGCGGCCCGGCGGTGATCGTGATGGCCGAGATGCCGGGCATCAGCCCGCAGGTCGCCCGCTTCGCCCGCTGGGTGCGCGAGGCCGGCTTTACCGTCTACATGCCATCCCTGTTCGGCCGCGACGGCGCCGTGCCGGAGGCGGAGGACGGCGCGAAGGTGTTCCGCCGCGCCTGCATCAGCGCCGAATTCCGCGCGCTGGGCGGCGGCGAATCCAGCCCGGTGACGCGCTGGCTGCGGGCTCTGGCGCAACTCGCCCATGCCGAATGCGGCGGGCCGGGCGTGGGCGCGATCGGCATGTGCTTCACCGGCAATTTCGCGCTGACGATGATGCTGGAGCCGGCAATGCTGGCACCCGTTCTGGCGCAACCCTCGCTGCCGCTCGACAACCCGGCCGGCATCGAGATCGCCGCGGACGAGATTGCAGCGGTGCGCCAGCGGCTGGAGGCCGAGGACCTGACCGTGCTGGCCTATCGCTTCCAGGGCGACAAGTTCTGCCGGGCCGAGCGTTTCCGGGCCTATGCCGAGGCGCTGGGCGAACGCTTCCAGCCGCGCGTGCTGCCCGACAGCGCCGCCAATGCGGACGTGCCGCCGTTTTTCGCCGCCCATGTCACCACGCCGCACAGCGTGGTGACCGCACACCTGATCGACCGCGAAGGCGAGCCGACTTTGGCCGCCCGCGACGAGATCATCGCGTTCTTCAGAATGAGGTTGGTGAAGTAAGAAAGCCCCTCACCCTCCAGCCTTCGGCTGGGCCCCTTCCCTCTCCCACTTCGCCGGTGAGGGAATTTTTTACCCTCTCCCTCTGGGAGAGGGAGGGCACCGACGCGATAGCGGCGGGAGGGTGAGGGTCTGTCTGGCTTTACCGTCCCCAGGGGCCGCGACCGAAGCGACGGACGCGCCCGCTGCGGGGAACCGAGCCGACGCCGGGACCGATGCCGGCCGCGCCCGATTTCACCGCCGCCACGGGCGCGTCGAAACCGGCGGTCGGGTAGTTGCGGCCGCCGCGCTGGCCGGCTTCCAGCTCCATCAGCGCCGCCACCCGGTTCTCGGTGCTGGGATGCGTCGAGAACAGGTTGTCCATGCCGCGGCCATGCAGCGGGTTGATGATGAACATATGCGCGGTGGCCGGATTGCCTTCGGCCTGCTCGTTGGGGATGCGCTGGGCCTGGCCGCTGATGCGCTGGAGCGCCGAGGCCAGCCCGCGCGGATTGCCGCTGATCTCGGCGCCCATGCGGTCGGCGGCATATTCGCGGCTGCGGCTGATCGCCATCTGCACCAGCATGGCGGCCAGCGGCGCCAGGATCATGATGGCGAGGCTGCCGATGATGCCCAAGCCGCCGCGATTCTCGCCGTCGCGATGCCCCATGCCGAAGAACATGGCGAAATTCGCCAGCATGCCGATGGCGCCGGCCAGCGTGGCGGTGATCGTCATGATCAGGGTGTCGCGGTTCTTTACATGCGCCAGCTCATGCGCCATCACGCCTGCGATCTCTTCGCGGCTCAGGGAATGCAGCAACCCGGTGGTGGCCGCCACGGCGGCATTCTGCGGATTGCGACCGGTGGCGAAGGCGTTCGGCTGGTCGTTGTCGATCACGAAAACCCGCGGCATCGGCAGCTGCGCATTGCGGGCAAGGTCGGCGACCAGGCCGTAGAATTCCGGTGCCGTGCGCGCATCCACCTCGCGCGCGTTGTACATGCGCAGCACCATCTTGTCGCTGTTCCAGTAGGCGAACAGGTTCATCGCGGCGGCGACCGCCAGCGCGATCAGCATGCCGCTCTCGCCGCCGATCAGGAAACCGACCGCGCCGAACAGGGCGGTCATCGCCGCCAGCAGCAAACCCGTCTTCAGGTAATTCATTGCCTCAAAACCTCTGCGCCTGCCTTTGCAAGCCACCCACGGGGCTATATGTAAGAAGCCGACCCACCTTTTGCCAAGACGAACCTGCCGTGAGCCCAGCTTCCGTGACTACCGACGCCGAGCGTCCCGAGACCGAAACCGTCGACCAGCGACCGGTCGACCCCGTCACCGGCAAGCCGATGGCGCCGGCCAAGCCCGCCATCCGGCAGACCCAGGCGCCCGGCGAGGACGGCGGCCCGAAAGGGCCGGAGCCGACCCGCTACGGCGACTGGGAACGCAAGGGTATCGTCTCGGACTTCTGAGGCCAATTTCAGGCCCGATTACGGCCTGATTGCGGCGCGGCGCGCTTGCGTGGCCCTGCTCCATGCCTATACTCCGGCCCGCTTTTCCCCGGTTATCCCGACCAGTTCCAAGGAGTGCGCCGATGAGCGGCAGCAGCAAGCATGGCAGCGTGAAAAAGGTCGTCCTGGCCTATTCCGGCGGCCTCGACACCTCCGTCATCCTGAAATGGCTGCAGGAGACCTATGGCTGTGAAGTCGTGACCTTCACCGCCGATCTCGGCCAGGGCGAGGAGCTGGAGCCGGCGCGCGCCAAGGCCGAGATGTTCGG
>CAYSCA010000276.1:0-3913 GCA_964429465.1 uncultured Rhodospirillaceae bacterium | reverse complement strand
GCTCGGCGAGCGCTTGCTCGCCGCCGAGCTAAACGAGGAGCTCGAGCAAGCCGATCAGATCGTCATCCTGCTCACCGACGGCGAGGACACGGTCGGCGGCGCGCTCGAGGTCGCCAAGCGAGCCGCGCAGCTGGGCGGACACCACCTTCAGGGTCTCGCCGGCATCGCGCTGGGCCAGCGTCTCGCCGATGCAGACGATGGCGATCAGCCCGGCGCGATGAGCAGCCTGGGCCTTGCCGCGCACCGCCTCGTCGCTCTCGCCATGGTCGGCGCGGCGCTCGGAATGGCCGACAATGACATAAGCGGCCCCGGCTTCCCTGAGCATCTCGGCGGCGATGTCGCCAGTATGGGCGCCGCTCGCCTTGGCATGGCAATCCTGCCCGCCGGTCCCGATCCCGCTGCCGCCCAAGGCATCGGCCATCGCGCCGACCAGCGTCGCCGGCGGGCAGAGGACGAGTTCGGCGGCAGGCTTTTCCGCCCGCACCTTCTCCGCCAGCGCCCGCGCCTCGGCCAGGCCGGCCCGCAGCCCGTTCATCTTCCAATTTCCGGCGATCAGGGGGCGTCGCGCCGCCATGGAAACCTCATTTGTTTTGGAAAATCCTGCGCTTTCCCTAGCAAGTTCCGCCCGGAAAGGCAAAGCGGACCGACCCGGGCACCTTGCCGCCCCGCCCCCCCGCCTTTAGTATGCCGCGCCAATCGAAAGGCTGCTCGGTAGCCTTTGTTTCGCTTCACGTTTTAGGTGTTTCATGCTTCAGCAGATGCGTTCCGGCGCGGCCTCCTGGGTGGCCAAGGGCCTGATGGTTCTCCTTGTGATCAGTTTCGGCGCCTGGGGCATCGGCGATTACATCGGCAATTTCGGCAGCCGCGCCCCGGTCGCCACGGTCGGCGACGCCGAGATCGGCCAGCAGGAATTCGCCGATGCCTGGCGCCGTGAGCTGAGCGGCCTGCAGCGGCGCTTCGGCGGCAATTTCAATGCCGAGCAGGCGCGCCAGCTCGGCCTCGACGAGACCGTGCTGAACCGGCTGATCGAAGACCAGCTCTATCGTCAGGCCGCCGGCGAGATCGGCATCCGCATCGGTGAAGAGGATGTCCGCCAGGCCATCGTCAATGCACCGGCCTTCAAGGGCGCAACCGGCCAGTTCGACCGCTTCGCCTTCGAGAACTACCTGCGCAACGAGGGCTATTCGGAGGCCATGCTGGTCAGCCTGTTGCGCCAGGACCTCGCCCGCACCCGCCTGCTGGGCAGCCTGTTCGGCAGCATCGAGACGGCACCGAATGCGATGGTCGACCGCCTGCTCGGCTACCGCCTGGAGCGGCGGCTGGCTGAATATGTGGTGGTCGACGGCGCGAAGCTGCCGGCGCCGGCAGCGCCGACCGAGCAGCAGATCGAGGAATACTACAAGGCCAACCCGGCCGCCTTCACCGCACCCGAGCGCCGCAGCCTGGCCTGGTTCAAGATCGAACCGGCCGACCGTGCCGCCGGCATCGAGATCGCGGACAGCGAGCTGCGTGAGGAATACGAGGCCAATCAGGCCGCCTATGTGACGCCGGAGCGCCGCACCGTCGAGCAGGTGGTGTTCGCCACCGAGGCCGAGGCCAAGGCCGCCTATGAAGCCGTCGCGAAGGGCGAGGATTTCATGGCGATGGCGGCACGGACCCAGAAGCTGAAGCCGGAAGACGTGAAGCTCGGCACCGTGGCCAAGGACGGCCTGCCGGCTGCAATCGCCAATGCCGTCTTCGCGCTGAAGCCAAATGAGGTGGGCAAGCCCGTTACCTCGCCCTTCGGCTGGCATGTGGTGCGCGTCACCGCCATCCAGCCCGGCAGCACGAAGAGCTTCGACGAGGCGAAGGCCGAACTGCGGCAGCAGATCGCGACAGCCAAGGCCGTCGAGGCCATGGGCCCGCTGCGTGCCCGGATCGACGACCAGATCGCCGGCGGCGCGACCCTGGAGGAGATCGCCAAGGCCCAGAACGTCACGCTGCAATCGGCGGCTCAGGTCGATGCGCGGGGCCGGGGGCCCGACGGCAAGCCGGTTGAAACCCTGCCCAAGCAGCCGGAATTCCTTGCCCAGGCCTTCGAGACGGCGCTGGATTCCGAGCCCCTGATCATCGACCTGCCCGGCAGCGGCCTGATTGTCGTGGCGGTGACCGCGATCGATCCTGCGGCGGTCAGGCCGCTGGATGCGGTCCGGAACGACGTCGTTGCCGCCCTGCAGCAGCGCGCCCGCGCCGATGCCGCGGCAGAGCATGCCCGCCAGATTGCCGAACGGGTTCGCAATGGCGGCGACCTCGCCAGGGAGGCGGCCCAGATGGGTACGCAGGTGCAGCTCAGCGCGCCGCTGATGCGCAGCGGCCAGCCGGCGGAGCGCGCCTTCTCCTCCGTCGTGGTATCGGCCCTCTTCAATGCCAGGCAACCGGGCGAAGTGGTCACCGGACCTGCCGCCGCCGTGCCCGGCGTGGCGTCCAGCAGCGCCATCGTCGCCCGCCTCAGCCGCATCGAGGCTGCTGATCCCGCCGCCATCGCCAGCCAGCGGGACCAGATTGCCCAGCAGCTCGCCGGCGGCATGGCCCAGGATCTGGTGCAGCAATACCGGCAGGAGCTGCAGAAAGAGATCGGCGTCAAGGTCGATCCCGCTGCGCGCGCCCGCGCAGCCGGCCTCTGATCTGCGGGGCAGCACGCTGCGATGAAGGTCACGCCCGATTACGCCAGCTTCGCGCAGCGCTACATGGCCGGCGAAGCCCAGGTGCTGTCGACGCAGCTGGTCGCCGACCTGGAGACGCCGGTTTCCGCCTTCATGAAGCTGGCCGACAACCGGCCCTGGTCCTGTCTGCTGGAATCGGTCGAGGGCGGCGCGGTGCGCGGCCGCTATTCGATCATCGGCCTGAAGCCCGACCTGCTGTGGCGCTGCAAAGGCCAGAAGGCCGAGATCAACACCCATGCCCGCTTCGACCAGGAGGCTTTCGAACCCTGCAAGGAGCCGACGCTGGAGAGCCTGCGGCGACTGCTGAAGGACAACTACATCGACCTGCCCTCGCATCTGCCGCCGATGGCGGCCGGCATCGTGGGCTTCATCGGCTATGACATGATCCGGCTGATCGAGCCGAAAGTGCCGGACCAGAACCCCGATACGCTCGGCCTGCCCGATGGCCTGCTGATGCGGCCCACCGTCATGGCGATCTTCGATTCCGTGCTCGACATGATCACGGTGGTGACGCCGGTGCGGCCCAAGGCCGGGATGGATGCCCGCGCGGCTTACGCGATGGCGAGCGAGCGGCTGGCCGATATCGTCGCCGATCTCGACCGTCCGCTGGGCGCGGCCCGTGACCAGATCGCCGATCTCGACGCCCTGCCCGAGCCGCAGTCGAACATGTCGCCCGACGATTACATGGCGATGGTGCGCAAGGCGAAGGACTACATCGCCGCCGGCGATGCCTTCCAGGTCGTGGTCGGCCAGCGTTTCAGCCTGCCCTTCCGCCTGCCGCCCTTCTCGCTCTATCGCGCGCTGCGGCGGACCAACCCCTCGCCCTTCCTGTTCTACCTCAATCTCGGCGGCCCCTGCCTCGTCGGCTCCAGCCCGGAGATCCTCGTGCGGCTGCGCGACGACATGGTGACGGTGCGCCCGATCGCCGGTACCCGGAAACGCGGCGCAACGAAAGCCGAGGATGAAGCCCTTGCGGCTGATCTGCTGAGCGACCCCAAGGAACTGGCCGAGCATCTCATGCTGCTCGATCTCGGCCGCAACGATGTCGGCCGCGTGACGCAGATCGGCAGCGTGAAGGTGACCGAGCGCAACATCATCGAGCGCTACAGCCACGTGATGCATATCGTCTCCAATGTCGAGGGCAAAATCCGCCCCGAACTGGATGCATTGGATGCCCTTTTCGCGGGCTTCCCCGCCGGCACGGTCTCCGG
>CAYSCA010000275.1:0-3922 GCA_964429465.1 uncultured Rhodospirillaceae bacterium | reverse complement strand
TCGATCGGCACCTCGCGCGCGCCGGCGCGCGATGCGTCATGGGCGGCGCCGTCTTTCGCCGGCGCGCTGTCGCCCATCAGGGCGGCAAGGCCCCGGCCCAGGCCGCGGCGTTTCGGATCGTCGATCATTACTCTGTCGTCCTTTTTTACTTGTCACCCCGGACTTGATCCGGGGTCCCATTTTTAATGGGATGCCGGGTCTACGCCCGGCATGACGAAAGAAAGAATGCTCACGCCGCTTTCTTCAGCGCCTGCTCGCGGCGGATCACCTCGCGCGCCAGCCGCATATAGGCCGTGCTGCCGGGGCAGCGATGGTCGTAGATCAGCGCCGGCACGCCATGGCTCGGCGCTTCCGAGATCCGCACATTGCGCGGGATCACCGTGTCGTAGACCTTGTCGCCGAGAAAGCCGCGCACATCCGCCGCCACCTGTTCGGAGAGATTGTTGCGCTTGTCGAACATGGTCAGCACCACGCCCTGCACGTCGAGCGTGGGATTGAGCGAGCCGCGGATGCGCTCCACCGTGCGCAGCAATTGCCCCAGGCCTTCGAGCGCGAAGAACTCGCATTGCAGCGGCACCAGCACGGCATCGGCCGCCACCATCGCATTCACGGTGAGAAGCGTAAGCGATGGCGGGCAGTCGATCAGCACATGATCGAAATCGGCCAGCCGGCCTTCGATCGCATCCTTCAGGCGATGCTGGCGCCGGTCGAGATCGATCAGCTCAAGCTCGGCGCCGGCAAGCTCCACGCTGGCCGGCACGATGGAAAGCTGCGGCACCTTGGTGGGCCGGATCGTCTCGGCCAGCTGCGCATCGCCAGTCAGCAATTCGTAGGTGCCGAACTGGCGCTCGTCATGGGTGAGGCCCAGACCGGTCGAGGCATTGCCCTGCGGATCGGAATCGATCAGCAGCACGCGCTCGCCGACGGCGGCCAAGGCCGTGGCGAGGTTGATCGCCGTCGTGGTCTTGCCCACGCCGCCCTTCTGGTTGGCCAGAGCCAGTACGCGGGCGCCGCGCGGAGCCGGCGCCGCGATGGGCGGCTCCTGCAGGGATTGTTTCTGTTCTGTACTGGTCACGCGGGCTGCAATCCCCTGATGCGCAGGATGTTTGCCGCCTGGTCGGTCTGACTCGGCAGCGCCTCAAGTTGCGCGATTGTCCAATATCGCCGGGCCTCGGTCAATTCATCCTCGGCCTGCCGACCCTTCGGGAAGAGATACGTCGTCTCCGGCCCGGCCAGCCGATAGCTGAGCGGCAGCAGGTCGGTCAGCGCCGCCAGGGCGCGGGCCGAGATCACCTGCGGCGCGCCGCCCATCGCCTGGTACAGGGAAGCCGGCCCGAGCGCCTCGATCCGCTTCACATGCACCACGGCGGGGACATTCATGACGCGCGCCGCCTCGCGCAGGAAGGCGCCCTTGCGCTGGTCGCTCTCGACCAGATGCACATGCCGCACACCCATCGCGGCGATCACCAGGCCGGGAAAGCCGCCGCCCGAACCGAGATCGAGCCAGCGCTGCACGCCCGGCGGCGCCAGCGCGAAAAGCTGCGCGGAATCGAGGAAATGCCGCGTCCAGAGCTCAGGCAGCGTCTTCGGCGCGACCAGGTTGATCGCCTTCTGCCACTTTTCGAGCAGCGCGGCATAGAGGCTCAGCCGCTCCAGTGTTTCACGTGAAACACCCGTCCGGGCCTGGAAGTCTTGCGGCGTCATCGCGCGGTTATGGCGGATGGCGGATGCCGCCGCAAGGACGCGCCTCACCCTCCCTCAGGAAGAGAGCTGGCGCGAGGGCGTTTCCTCCAGCACCGACCAGCAGAGCGCGGCAAAGCCGATCAGCTGCAGCACCGCATTGACGGCATGGCCCATCTCCCAGCGCAGGCGCCAGCCGGCCCAGTCCTCCGGGACATGGCCGCCGAGCCAGCGCGCCAGCTCGCCATTCACCGGGAAGACGACGAGCCAGAACAGGAGAAAGGCCAGGATGAACAGCGCCGTCGCCAGCCAGGTCAGCCGGCGGGCCCGCCCCGGATGGCGCCGCAGCCTCAGCGCCAGCACGATCAGCACGACCAGATTGGCCACGACGATCGCGGCGCCCAGCGTGCCGAACATCATATAGAGGCCGCCGTCTACCGTGCTGCCGACCCAGAGCGCCGCATCCCAGCGCAGGCGCGCCGGCAGCTCCATCAGATGGGCGAAGCTCAGCGCCATGGTGAGCGCAGACAGCATCAGGGCGGCATAGCGCCAGGTCTTGAGCGTCATGGGCACCTCCCCAGTATCCTCCCGGCGACCCTTAGCCTTCAACGTCGCGAGCCCCCCTCTCCCCGCGGGACGGGGAAGATGAGAGGATGTTTCACGTGAAACATCCCTGCCGGAACCTCTGCCTGCGGCGGCGGTTCCCTCCGGATGGAGCCGGTGCAGGCCTATATCCCCTATTGCGGCGCGCCGCCTGTGCCCGGCGGGGTCGCGTGGAACACCGATCCCTGGCTGATCGCCGCGCTGCTTCTGTCGGCCATCC
This sequence comes from uncultured Rhodospirillaceae bacterium, assembly GCA_964429465.1. Taxonomy (GTDB): domain Bacteria; phylum Pseudomonadota; class Alphaproteobacteria; order Ferrovibrionales; family Ferrovibrionaceae; genus Ferrovibrio. The sequence continues at coordinate 1,419 of CAYSCA010000275.1, read as the reverse complement.
CGCTGTTCCGGACGGTACGGCAGGCCGGCATCTCCCGGCAATGCGCGGCCGGCCTGGGCTGGGGGCTGGTCGCCCTGGCGCTGGTCTCGCCGCTCTGCAATCTCAGTATGGCACTGTTTTCCGCCAGAATCGCGCAGCATATGCTGCTGGTGCTGGGCGCCGCGCCGTTGCTGGCCGGCGCCCTGCCGCCGCTGCACCGGGCCGGGTCGCGGATGGGCCCGGGCGCCGGCCTCGCCACCGCCCTGTTCGCCCTGCTGCTCTGGCTCTGGCATCTGCCGGGCCCCTACGATGCGACGCTGAAAAGCGACCTGCTCTACTGGACCATGCATCTCTCGCTGTTCGGCGCGGCGGTCTGGCTCTGGCAGGCGATTTTCGCCACCGCCGCCGAACGGCCCCTGCTCGGCCTCGCCGCCGGCTTCGCCACCGCGGCCCAGACCAGCCTGCTGTCCGGGCTGCTGACCCTGGCGCCGAAGCCGCTTTTCGCCGTCCATGCCACCACCACCTGGCCCTGGGGCCTGACGCCGCTGGAGGACCAGCAGCTCGGCGGCCTGATCATGTGGGTGCCGGGCGGACTGGCCTTCACCCTCGTCGCGCTCTGGGGATTCGCCCGCTGGCTGGCCCTGCTGGAGGCCCGGCCGGCTGCTGGCGCCGCCGAGTGAGATGTTTCACGTGAAACATATCCGCAGCTTTGCTGCGGGAGGGCGAGGGCTATTCGGCGGCGTCCGCGCCCGCCCGCCGCGCCTTTTTCACGTAGCCGAGCAGCGCAGAAAGGGCTGCCGGGGTAACGCCCGAGATGCGGGCGGCCTGACCGAGCGTCGCCGGCTGGTGCGATTTCAGCTTGGCGCGGACCTCGTTCGACAGCCCGCCGACGGCGTCATAATCCAGCCCCGCCGGCAGGATCAGGCTTTCATCCTTGCGGAAGGCCAGGATATCGGCCTCCTGGCGCTCCATATAGCCGGCATAACGCCCGTCGATCTCGATCTGCTCGACCACATCGGGCCGCAGGTCGCGCAATTCGGGCCAGATTTCCGCCAGTTTCGCCACCGACATGTCGGGATAGCCCAGCAGCATGGCGGCACTGCGCTTCTGGCCGTCCTGGTTGATGTTCAGGCCCCTCTTGGCCAGTTCGGCCGGGGTCATGGCCAGGTCGCGGACCAGAATGCGGGCGGAATCCAGCGCTTCGGCCTTCGCCGTCCAGGATGTTTCACGTGAAACACCCACGCAGCCCAGCCGCACACCCAGGGGGGTCAGCCGCTGGTCGGCATTGTCGGCCCGCAGGCTCAGGCGGTATTCCGCCCGGCTGGTGAACATCCGGTAGGGCTCAGAGGTGCCGCGGGTGATCAGGTCGTCGATCAGCACGCCGATATAGGCATCCGCCCGGCTCAGGACGATGGGCTCCGAGCCGCCGGCCGCCAGCGC
>CAYSCA010000274.1:0-3939 GCA_964429465.1 uncultured Rhodospirillaceae bacterium | reverse complement strand
CTCCCTCAGGGAGAGGGAGGGACCCGCGGCGAAGCCGCGGGAGGGTGAGGGCGTTTCACGCCGCCCGGATCATGTCTGCCGCCTTTTCCGCGATCATGATCGTCGGGGCATTGGTATTGCCGCCGATCAGCGTCGGCATGACGGAGGCATCCACCACCCAGAGGCCGTCCAGGCCGCGCAGCCGCAATTGCGGATCGACGACGGCGTTCGGATCGTCGGCGGCGCCCATGCGGCAGGTGCCGACCGGATGATAGATGGTATCGGCGCGGGCGCGGATCGCCGCCACCAGGCCCGCATCCTCATGGATGCCGCCGGTATAGAGCTCCTGCGGCTGCAGCGCGCGGAAGGGCGCGGCCTCCATGATGCGGCGGCCGAGCTTGACGCCCCTGAGCAGCAGCTCGGCATCGTCGGGATGCGAGAGGAATTGCGGATCGATTTTCGGCGGCAGCAGCGGATCGGCGCCTTTCAGGCCGACATGGCCGCGGCTTTTCGGCCGCAGCACGCAGGTATGCAGGCTGTAGCCATGGCCGAGATGGAATTTCCGCGCATGGTTGTCGACCAGCGCGATGACGAAATGCAGCTGCAGGTCCGGCCGCTCCAGAGACGGATCGGAGCGCAGGAAGCCGCCGGCCTCGGCGAAGTTCGAGGTCAGCATCCCTTTCCGCTCGTTCCGCCAGCGCCCGATCTCGCGCAGCAGATGCAGGCCGCCCGGCGCCGAGACGCCCGGCAGGGTCGGATCGTCGGTCTTGTAGAGCAGGATGAAATCGACATGGTCCTGCAGGTTGGCACCGACGCCGGGCAGTTCGTGCTGCACCGGGATGCCATGCGCCTGCAGCTCGGCACCCGGCCCGATGCCCGAGAGCATCAGCAGCTGCGGCGATTGCAGCGCGCCGGCCGAGAGGATGACGCCGGCCTTCGCCAGCACGGAATGTTCCGTGCGCCCCTTGCGGTAGGCGACGCCGGAGGCGCGGCGGTCTTTCAGCAGGATGCGCGTCGCCCGCGCATTGGTCTCGATCGTCAGGTTCGGCCGCGCGCGCACCGCATCGGTGAGATAGGCGCGCGACGCCGACCAGCGCTCGCCGTTCTTCTGCGTCACCTGGTAGTAGCCGATGCCCTCCTGGCGCTCGCCGTTGAAATCCTCGTTGCGCGGCAGCTGCAGTTCGGCGCAGGCCTCGAGGAAGGTTTCGCTCAGGCGGTGCGGCGAGGCGAGATCGGCGACATTGAGCGGTCCGGTCGTGCCATGCAGCGGGCCGTCGAAGCGCTCGTTGCCTTCCGCCCGCCGGAAATAGGGCAGCACGTCGCTGAAGCCCCAGCCGGCGGCGCCGTAATCGCGGGCCCAGTCGTCGTAATCGGCGGCATGGCCGCGGCTGTAGATCATCGCATTCAGGCCGGAGCTGCCGCCGAGCATGCGCCCGCGCGGCTGGTAGCCGCGGCGGCCGCCGAGTCCCGGCTGCGGCTCGGTCTCGAAGCCCCAGTTGCGCCACTTCGCCGGCACGAAGGCGGCGGCGCCGAGCGGGACGCGGCAGAGGATATGGTCGTCGGGCGGGCCGGCCTCGAGCAGGCAGACTTTCGTCACGCCGTCATCGCTCAGGCGCCGGGCCAGCACGCAGCCGGCCGAGCCGCCCCCGATGATGACGTAGTCGTAAGCCATCTTACCCGGTGAGCCGCTGCAGCGTGACGAGCAGCAGCCAGAGCGCGGTGATCAGCAGCATCGAAAAGGTCAGCACGATGCCGATCGGGCGGCCCGGCTTGGGGCGCGAGCGCGGCGCGCTGGTCAGCACGCCCCAGGCATGCAGGGCGCGGCCGAGGAACAGCGCGGCGCCGAGCAGATGCAGCGCCCAGTGCGGCGCCTGGCGGCTGAGCTCGAGCAGGAACAGCAGCAGCAAGGCGAGCGGCGCATATTCCGCGAAATTGCCCTGGGCGCGGATCGCCGCCTGCAGCTCGGGCTGGCCGCCATCGCCGAGGCTGACCAGATGCTTCCGCCGCAGCCGCACCACCCGCAGGCTGAGCGCGATCAGCAGCAGGCCGCAAAGCGCGGCATAGAGCGGCGTGATCATGAAGGGCGGCAGCATGATGTCCCCCGGCACGGATGTCCGGGCATGTTACCGCCTCTCCCGCGCCGCCGCTACAGGTCGTAGCGGCCCTCGCGCTCGGGCTGCCAGGCGACCTTGTGCAGGGTGATGCGGCGGCATTCGCCGCTGTTGGTGGTCCAGCCGATGCTCTGGCCCTCGCGCAGGCCGATCAGCGCGGCGCCGACCGGGGTGGCGATCGAGATCTTCTTCTGGTCCAGATCGGCCTCGCCCGGATAGACGAGCGTCAGCCAGTGCGAGCGCTGGCTGTGGTCATAGCCGAACACCACGTGGCTGCGCATGGTGACGACATCGGCGGGCGTCTTCTCGGCCGCGACGACCTTGGCGCGCTCGAGCTCGCAGTTGAGCATGCGGGCGACCTCGGGCTGGCGCGGGCGGATCTGGTCGGCGATGTCGGCCAGCCGCGTGGAATCGGCCTCGGTGAGCAGGATCTCGGGGCGGGGATGCAGGAAAGGCATGGCAATTCTCCATGGAAAATGGCGCGCCGCGGCGAGCCGGGGCACGGCAATGCTGAAAAGTGATGGGGTGCTTAAAACGCCCCGGGCATCAGGCGGCAAAAAGCCGCACGGGTCCGGGGCCTAGCGGCCTGCGTGGAGGCGGCTGGCGCGGCAGAGTCGAAGGATGTTGCCGGCACGGATCATGCCATCAATATGGGGCAGCCCGGGCGCGACTGCAAGCCCGCCTATTCCGCCGCCGCCTTGTGCTGCTGGCGGATCATGCGGACGATCTCGGCGGCGGCCTGCGGGATATTGGTGCCGGGGCCGTAGATGCCGGCGACGCCGGCGGCGCGCAGGAAGTCGTAATCCTGCGGCGGGATGACGCCGCCGGCGACGACGAGGATGTCGCCCGCCCCCTGCTTCTTCAGCGCCTCGATAAGCTGCGGCACCAGGGTCTTGTGACCGGCGGCCTGCGAGGAGACGCCGATGACATGCACGTCGTTGTCGATCGCGTCTTTCGCGGCTTCCTCGGGCGTCTGGAACAGCGGGCCCACATCGACGTCGAAGCCGAGATCGGCAAACGCCGTGGCGATCACCTTGGCGCCGCGGTCATGGCCGTCCTGGCCGAGCTTGACCACCAGCATGCGCGGGCGGCGGCCCTCTTCGGCGGCGAATGCCTCGATATCCTTCTGGATCGACATGAAGCCCTCGTCATTCGCATAGGCCGCGCCGTAGACGCCGCTGATCGAGCGCACGGTGGCCTGATGGCGGGTGAAGACGCGCTCCATGGCATCCGACATCTCGCCGACGGTGACGCGCGCCCGCGCCGCATTCACGCAGAGCTCGAGCAGGTTGGCCGAACCGGCAGCGCCCTCTTCGAGCGCGCGGATCGCCGCTTCGGCTTTCGCCTTGTCGCGCGTGTTGCGGATGGTCTTGAGCCGCGCCACCTGCTGCTCGCGCACGCGGGTATTGTCGACCTCGAGCAGCTCGGGCACCTCGTCCTTGGCCGGGCGGTATTTGTTGACGCCGACGATGACATCCTCGCCGCGGTCGACGCGCGCCTGGCGGCGGGCGGCGGCCTCCTCGATGCGCAGCTTGGGCATGCCGCTCTCGACCGCCCTGGTCATGCCGCCGAGGCTTTCCACTTCCTGGATCAGCGCCCAGGCATGGGAGACCAGCGCATGCGTCAGCGCCTCGACGTAATACGAGCCGGCCAGCGGATCGACCACCTTGGTCACATAGGTCTCTTCCTGGATGATGAGCTGCGTATTGCGCGCGATGCGGGCGGAGAATTCGCTGGGCAGCGCGATGGCTTCATCCAGCGCGTTCGTGTGCAGCGACTGGGTGCCGCCGAGCACGGCCGCCATCGCCTCGATCGCCGTGCGCACGACGTTGTTGTAGGGGTCCTGCTC